>JBGTMH010000001.1:0-7610 GCA_041743715.1 Patescibacteria group bacterium
CGTAATCTAAATGGATTCCATCCAGCATGGATCACACCTCCTATCTCATCATACTCCTCTTTCCCTAACTCCAAACACCGATTCCTGTACAAAATATATTTTTGCCGAAACTGTATACCATGTGCTGACCCCTGCTCAAAAATGTCTAACTTCTCTCTTGACTCGCTCCCCCAAAACCAGTAATATAAATACTCATGAGTAAAGTTGATAAAAAAACTCCCGAAGGCATGTGTCCTAAATGTGGGAAACCGCTTGGTGAAATAACTATTACTAAGACTGGCCGCAAACTCCAACGCTGTTCTACCGGCTCCTGGGATCCTGAGACGAAGGAGAACGTAGGGTGTGATTACGTCAAATGGTTTGAAATTGAACCTGAAGAACTTGATGAGAAGTGTCCCAAATGTGGAGCCAAACTTATTTTGGCAACCACACGCTTTGGGAAGAAAATGAAAAAATGTTCAACAGGTACTTGGAATAAAGATACGAAAAAAGTTGAAGGTTGCGATTATGTCGAATGGATCAACGGTACGACAGAACCGCTTAATGAAGATTGTCCAGAGTGTGGGAGCAAACTCGTCCTATTCACGACAAATGCAGGCAAGAAAATGAAAAAATGCAGTACTGCAGGATGGGATAGCAAAACACGAAAAGCCACAGGCTGCACCTATGTCTACTGGCTTAAATATAACGAATATCCACAGAAAGCTGACAGCGGTGGCGAAGAATTTTTGCCACCAGAACCTGAAGAGTAGTTCAGTAGTTGACAAGAAATCCTCATATAATTCATTATTACAGAGAGCCACTCTTATTAGAATAAAATGCTGTCAAGAATAAATCTAAAAATTATATGTATTATTATCGCATTGACAGTTTTTGCTAGCAACAGTATACCATTGGCTCTTGCCCAAACTGGAGTTACACCTACGATTTATTGTATGGGAGGTGCAGGCCAACCCCCATGTGATCCCATCAATCCTACAACAATAATACCGACGACAAATCAATTAACACCAATACCAACAACTGTACCCTCTCTAGCCGCTTCTAATGTAGAACCTTGTAACACAATTCAAACCACTATACAAAAACAAAGAGACCACAGAGGTGGTGGCTTCGTAAGTGCATTCTTTGAATTCTTTTTCAATCTTCTTTTATTACTACTGAAATTTACCTTATTTCCAATCCCTACCAATACCACAATCCCCGTAATCTATCCCACTCCAACCATCATTCCTCCGAGCATTATACCAACACAACCAATTCAACCAACGCAACAACCGGTAAATCCTACTCCCTGCCCATCTGTACCAGTCGCAACACCGACTGTCGCGCCTACAATTGGCGGATCAAATCCCACTGCAACACCCGCCCCAATTGCTAAATGCACCACAGATTTAACGAGTGATCTCACTACTTTAGGAGTTCCTGGACTTTCTGCAGCAATAGTTAAAAACGGCAATGTCGTATGTACCGCAGTTGCCGGTGTCGCTAATACAACACAGAACAAACCTGTTACATCTGATACAGTCTTTTTGTGGGCTTCAGTTTCAAAAACTGTTATCGTAACTGCTGCAATGCAGTTGTACGAGCAGGGTAAATTCAAACTCGATGATGATATTAGTACATATCTCGGTTACAAAGTAGAGAATCCTTCCTGTCCATCAACACCTATAACATTCCGTCAGCTAATGACACATACATCGTCTATCGTCGATGATATGGACTTTCTTGATTCCTTAACACAACAAGGAGCAGATTCGAACATTTCTTTGGCAGATTACTTTAGGGGATATCTCGTCACAGGTGGAACATATTATAAAACACAAAATTTTGGGACTACTTGTCCTGGAACAAAATATGAATATTCCAATAATGCATCTTCTCTCCTCGGGCATTTAGTCGAGAAGATCAGTGGAGAAGACTATAGCCAATATGCAATAAACCATATTTTTACACCCCTTGGAATGACCAATTCTTCTTTCAGACTGGCAGACCTTAACCAATCTATGATTGCATTACCAAGTGGCAATAAGCAACACTATGGCCTAGCCCCGTATGCAGCGGGTACCTTGCGCTCAACACCCACACAGTTAGGAAAGTTCGTCGCGATGTATATCCAAGGTGGACAATACAACAATCAGCAAATTCTCAAACCAGCGACTATCCAAGAACTGATCCAACCACAGACAACGCTTGATGAGACACAAGGATTTATGTGGTTAAAATATGCAACCATTATCGAAGGAACAGCTTTGTGGGGACATACAGGAGCATCAGAAGGTGCAGAAGCTGAAATCTTCTTTGATCCAATCTCCAAAATTGGGATACTTTTGGTCCGCAACGGCAATATGACAAGTGATAACCCAATATCTGTACTACAGAAGCTTTATAACGAAGGAAAGAATTACTAATAATCTAAAAATTGGAAATTACCTGCTACTAAAGTATTCAAATACTCCCCTAGAAACCTCCGCTATTCTCTCTTCAGCGCCTTGTGGGAACGAACTTTCTGACATCACGACGATTATATAATCCCCTTTTTCTGTAAATACAATTCCGCTGTCATGAGTAACAAAGCCTAGTTCGCCTGTTTTATGTGCTATAACTGTGCCTTGTGGAAGATATTTCGGAAGCTTTCCATTGAGTCTTTGTCTTTTTAGAAGATCAAGCATTTCTTGGGTATGCTGTTGATCAGCCAATTTTCCAGTATACAAGTCTTCATAGAACTTGGAGATATCATACGCAGTTGTCATAGGAGGTTGACCAATCTTTGAATCCCAAAGCCCTTGTGTTTTTAAAAATGTTTCGACGTTAGAAAGTTTTATTCGTTGGGCTAGAATAAGCGCTGCATAATTATGTGAAATAGTTATCATCTGATCGAGTGCTTGTTTCACCGTAAAGACAACTTCACCATCTTGCAGTTCTGCTGACCCGGAGGCAAGTTTGAATTTCTCATTCAGCGCTTTAACATCACTTTTGAGCAATTCATCCTTTGGCAAAGTCCCTTTTTGAATCTGCTCATACGCGACTGCCATCACCCATAGTTTATATAAGCTCCCTGCTTGAAATGCTTCATGCTCGTTTATATAATACGCCTCATTGGTTTTAAGATTGTTGACTACGACACTATACGTACCCGTTGTCCCTTCTAGTTCTGACCGGACAACTTGTCCTAAAGCTGTCGAATTTGTCACCTTGATAGTCGGAGAAATTGTCGGTGCGATGGTAATAGCAAGTGTTTCAGCTCGAGGAACAAAATCTGCGCGATGCTGCATGTATTGCAAAAGGATAAATGGCATGACAACTCCTGAAAGGAGTAAAAAGGCGAGTATCTTCACCTTTTTCCTTCTCACTCTTCTCGGCGTGTATTGGAGGTTGTAATAATTCATAGATACTTCTCAAAAAATTCGACAGTTCTTTGCATGGCAGTTGTAAAACTTGATCCTTCTATATTATGCCCACCATTTGGATATTCATGCAACTCGTGCGGAATTGATGTTTTATCTAACAACGCTCCTAAATCCCGGCTGTACCCTATATTTACGACAGCATCATCAACCGAGTGATGTATTTGAATTGCGCCTTTCAATTCAGATAAATAACTTGTCGGTGCAATATCACGCCAAAATGGTTTACTGATATCAGGATCTCCGTAAAGCTTACGGATTTGTTCTCTTTTCTTTGTTCTCGTTGAAATACTTTGCGATGGGTCAAAGCTAGCATCACTGATCTTATATTTATTTAAATCTTCGTATGAATAGACCGCTCCAGCCCAGATAACAACTGCCGGTATATCAGGATGCGCAGCAACACTTCTTAGGGCGATATTGCCTGACATACTATGTCCCCAGATGCCGATTTTTTTTGAATTAACAAAATCTGCCGATTGTAGTGCACTATAGGCATTGAGCGCGTCGATAATATAATCTGAAGAATAATATGCACCACCAGGCTCACCTTCAGAGTCCCCATGCCCTCGAAGATCGATTTTAAAAACCACAAATCCATTTCTCGCGAGATAATCAACATACGAAGAATACGGTTGACCCAGTGTTGCATACGAGTTGGGCGGTAAGTAGCCATGGATGAATACAATAGCAGGCCAACCTTCTTCCGGTTCTTCACCTACTGGTCGCGTTAATAATCCATTAATTTTTAATCCATTGGATGTATAACTCGTTACCTGTGATATATAACTATCATTTTCCGATACCTGTTCAAACTCTCCCAAGACGCTTTCATATTTTTGCTCACGCAAAAATGGAATTGTGAGATCATAAAACGGATATGGTGTGGGGACAGGCACCTTACTGGGTTTGATAACTATTGCATTAATAGTCGCCGTAATCTTTTTGGCGGGTTGAGAATCTTTTGTGGGTAAAACAACAATTGTTGCAAATACACAGATAATAAATACCAAACTAAAAATTACACCCAATATGATTTGCTTTTTTTTTGAGTTTTGCTTCGGCTGAGTAGGCGTTGGTGATTCAGAAACGAGAATTTGTTGTTCAGGCAGAGAACTGTTCATTACTATTTATTATACCCCAAACAAAAAGGGTATCAAAAGTATCACGGGTATCAAAGATATCAAGGGCAACCGGCCTGAAAAGCTTTTGATACTCTTACATTTCGGGTAGCTTTTCCACTGGTATCTCTAACTGATAATGCCAATTGGTATCCCCTACTTCCCTCTCTGTCCCTGGGATATTAATCCTGTCAGTGGTCAGCAACCAATCCTGTATAGGGATAATGACAGTTTGAGCGGGTGATGCAACGATGGCATCACGCAACTGGATAACCAACTTCTTATCATCCAGATGATAATCAACTCCAGCAGTATCTGCGAGTGCTTGTTTTTGTTCAGGTTGCAGTAACTTTAAATACCCCAGCATGGGTTCGGTATCATGAGTTGTTGTATACGCAACACAATTCTCAGGATAATTTGCAATATCTGCATATTTAGGAACTATTAAACTGTGTAACTTTTTCATCGCAAACCGGTAAATAAGAATACCAGGGACGCGTAGCTTTTTTAGATTGTCTCGCAGTTCATTAGTGATGTCACCACTATCTTCCGCAAATACTTTAAGCTTCAGGTCATGACAAAAATCAATCAATTCTTTAAAGAGAGCACTCCCCGGACCAGCTTCATAACGGTCGTTTTTTTCTCTGTGTGGATCCATAACACCATAAGAAAAAAAAGCTTTTGCATGATCAATACGCATGGAATGAAAAAGCAGAGCTTGATACCGCAAACGCATTTTCCAAAAAACCACGACTTTCTCCCGCGACTGCCAATTATAGAGAGGATGTCCCCACACTTGTCTTCCGAAATGCGTACCTGATGTATTGGGTATACCAGAAACGACAGACATACTCCCATCTTTTTCAATATGAAACACCTCCTGATGTGCCCAGACAAGCGGGCTTTTAACTGAAACGTAATATGGCAAATCACTGATAAGTGCGATGCCTAGATGTGTTGCATGACTACGAAGCTCACCAAATGCCTTATGAAGTTGCCATTGCTGAGTAATATAAAACGTAACTTTATCTATAAGCTTGTCAGACCAAGCCGCAAGAGTTTCTTTTTTACGTTTTCGAAGTCCAGCGTCCCATACTCTCCAGTCATCTGTACGATAATGATCTCTGAGTGCGCAAAAGAGGGCGTAATCTGTTATCCAATAGCTATGGAGGGTTATAAATTCCTTTTTCTCCTGCAAGGTCGGTTTTGTTTCGGCATATGAAGAAGGTAAATATCGCGGAGACAATCCAATACCATAACCTTTGTAAGGCGACGGCACGTGTTTCATTGCCGAGCCAGTTTCAAGTTGTGTCTCATTGAGTGGAAGCACTTGCCATGCGTTTTGTCCATTCTTTTTTAACCAATCCAGAAATAGAACAGCAGTTGTAAAAGTACCTTGATCTGAAGCTTGTTGTTGTGAACTTCTCAACGAAAAAACTGGTACAAGCGTACCGACAGTTTTTTTATTAGACATCTAAGCTAGTATAGCAAAATAGAAACTATAATCCTTTTGCAAAATCAATTAATCTACCCCACGATAGCAGCGATGCGTGGTAAGAGGTTTTGTTTTAAGTATTGCAATCTTTGTGCTCTGTGCTCTGCGGGATTTGGAATAGGCTTTGACCCATGTATTGTTCCTGACAGAGAGTCTAACTCTATCTCTGCAATTGTTTCTATATTTTCATATTCTGGATTCATCGACGGTACACATCTAAAACGCTTTGTACCAAACTCATCAAATCCCAGTTTTCCATGGGGGAGATAGAGGGATCGCCATCTTACTTGTTCTAACATTTTTGAGTTAAGTAAATTTTGATCCTCAGGTTCACTTGAAGACACTAACCGCTCTTGTAGCTTTTGTTTTTCTGATTGATTGTCATTACCGATATTGTGGAAGATATCTTTACCAACCCGTGATGCTTCCCTGCTTAATAAATCAAAATGGGCAAACTCTAATGAAGTAGCTATCCCAATTCCTCTTTGTGCTGTGGCGATGTGTCCATTTGATGCAATATAGTCATCCATAATATGAAGCTTTGAGAACCGATGCCCAACAATGTCGTCTGCAACATTGCGAGCAATCAAAACAATCGTTTTATAATGTTTGAACGTTGTCATCTCTTCAGGTGGTATATTTATTAAGAGAGCATCTATCGACAAAGCTTCAAGATGAGAAGTTGTTATAAGATACGTTGGCCCAAACCGGATACGACCTTCATCCTGACCCAAAGCAGATTGCAATAAGCTGTGTGTGGGTTTTAAATAGCGAGCATGTTCTACTCGCTGCAAATGTTCATAGCTTCTCGCTTGCATTTCTGCTCCATTAGACATAACAAAATACTCTGTATCTATACAGGTAAGTATACAAAGAACTTATTATACCCTTATAGCAGCCCAAGCACAACTCCCATCGCTAAGAGAGATGCAAGTTGGTATCCTGTATTGATATAAAATAATTTCCAAGGCTTACCACCAAAGATAACGTCAGTCATCTGAACAGGCGCGACAAATCCGAACCACATAAAAAAGGCTGTTGTTACACCCGTCATCAACGGCGTGTAGCCGTAGAAATGTTCGGATAAAAACATGACATGCGAGAGTACATACGCTGTCACCAGCGCTACCACAAAACTTAACGCATACATCGGTCCCATTTTCTTTTGTTCATCTTTCATGCTGTCTTTGGTGTAACCCATGAGTTTCATCCATGGTTTGGCAAACATCGCATACGAATACCATAAAAAGCCAACCCCCATACTTACGACACCGGCCACAAGAATTGCGAGATAATTTACTTCAATATTCATACTATTCACCTCCTTTCATATAACTTAATCTCATCATTGATCAAACTCAGCTGTTTGTCAATAAGAACTATATTCATTGCTACATTGTTAAATTGTTACATTGCTACCACACCCTAGCCCTCTACTGGAAGGAGAGGGAACAATTTAGCAATGTAACAATGTAACAATTCTAGAGGCATTAAACCTGATTAACTTGCAGACGAGGCAATTGATGCTTAATGTACTTATCTTTACACTCCTCTTTACAAAAAGCCAAACCAGTCTCTTTATCCCGG
>JBGTMH010000002.1:0-33637 GCA_041743715.1 Patescibacteria group bacterium
GTTACAAGAGGATCGTTTGGAATAGATTTTTTTTCAATACAAACTGTTATAATCCTTTCAAGAGCTCGATTTTTTAATTTTATATAAGGAAGATTTTGAGCAAATACCAAAGCTTCTTGCAAGCGTTCTGCTTTTATATAAATCTCTACAGTATCAGATGCTGCCGCTTCTTGTGCTTTTTTAAGACACTCAGTAAGATGAATGGTTGTCTCGGAGTTTCTTGGACCTTGATACTCTTGATACTCTTGATACTCTTTAATGTATGATTAATCTTCAAAATGTTACCAAATCGTATCCGACAGGCAATATTGCGCTTGAAGATGTTAGTTTTAAGATAGAAAGAGGGGAATTTGTTTTTTTGGTTGGTCCATCTGGGTCGGGTAAAACAACACTTTTTCGTCTATTGATTCGGGACACTATACCTACCACCGGATCAATTCACATAGGAGACTGGGATTTGGTAAATCTTCCTCACAAAAATGTGCATCATTTGCGGAAAAATATTGGTGTGGTATTTCAAGATCTAAAGCTCTTGCGTGATCGGACAATCTATGAGAATATCATGTTTCCTCTTGAAGTTGGGAATATCGATACAGAAGAGGCAATAAAGCGAGTTGATGAGATTATCGAGCGCGTTGGGATCACAGAACACAGAGATAAATTTCCCATACAGCTTTCAGGAGGAGAACTGCAACGCGCAGCTATAGCCCGTGCGCTCGCTTTTTCACCAGAGATCCTTTTAGCTGATGAGCCAACGGGAAATTTGGATAACGCGACTTCGTGGGAAATTGTGAAATTATTGCAGGATATTAATGCCGGTGGAACAACGATCATTATGGCAACCCATAACGTTGATATCGTAACGAGTTTGCTAAAGCGGACCCTTGTTCTAGAAAAAGGCAAACTCGCGCGAGACGATACCAGGGAGCAAAAGGCTCTCCCCGCAAAAAAGGAGTAAGCTATGAGAGCAACCAAAACTACACTCAAACATATTAGAAGAAGTCCATATCAATCGCTTGCGGCTATCTTTATTATGATGTTGACCTTTTTGTCAATTACTATTTTTTCATTCATCGTTTTTGGATCGTCGGTAATGATTAATTATTTTGAATCAAAGCCACAAGTAACAGCGTTCTTTAAAGATGAAGCTAGCCAAACTGATATTATTGCACTCCAGCAGCAGCTTGAGCAGACGGGAAAAGTTGCCTCAGTTAAGTTTATTTCGAAAGAGCAGGCAATAGAGATTTATAAAAATCAAAATAAAAGTGATCCATTGTTGCTTGATCTTGTTTCTTCTGATATTCTACCAGCATCTTTAGATGTTTCTACTAATAAAATTGAAGACCTCGGACCAATAGCGCTCATGCTGAAAAGTTCACCTATTGTACGTGAAGGAGAAGAAGGTGTTATTTATCATCAGGACATCGTTGAAAAACTTACTGCCTGGACAAATGCCATTAGAATCATCGGTATCACGCTTATCGCAGTCCTGGCTATCGTGTCAGTATTTATCATGATGACTGTAATAGGGTTTAAAGTGAGCCAAAAAAAGGAAGAGATAGAGATCATGAAACTACTTTCTGCAACCAACTGGTATATTCGCTGGCCGTTTATTTTGGAGGGGATATTGTACGGCATTGTGGGTACAATTGTCGGTTGGCTCGTCGCTTCAGCGGCATTGTTGTATGCCACACCGCATATGGAGGATTTTCTTAAAGATATTCCTCTCTTGCCGGTTTCTCCAATTTTCTTGATAGGGCTTCTTGGTGCAGAATTGGTGATTGCGGTGCTACTGGGCGTCCTCGCCAGCTCACTCGCTGTACATAGGTATTTAAAATAATTCTGCTCGGATTTATAATATGAAAAAAGTAATGAGCATCATATTTGCGTTTGTAGTATTGGGTTTTTCCAGTGTGTTTGTATATGCGCAGACGACCACTCCAATATCCGACAACACGCAGCAAGTACAGGATCTTAATAGTAAGATTGGTGAACTTGAGAAAAAGGTTTCTGATTTGAAATCACAAGGAGATTCTCTTTCTTCACAAATTGGTGCTATGGATAGTCAGATTACGTTGACCGAATATCGGGTCAATGCGACACACAAAGAAATTATGGAGATTACCCTCGACATTGATTCCGCGGGAAAACGGATGCAAAATCTAGAGAGTTCTCTGGATAATGTCACCAAAGTTCTACTGAATAGAATTGTTGCGACATATCAAGCTGGAGAAGCACAGGAATTACAAGTACTTCTTACTTCAGGTAATATTTCAGAACTTTTGTCACGTTCCAATTATTTGCGGATTGTGCAATCCCATGACAAAAAGCTATTATATGATACACAGCAAGCAAGAAATGATTATGCCAATCAAAAATTAATTCTTGAAAATAAGAAGAAAAAAATCTTGGCACTCAAGACGCAGCTTGAACAGTATACGAAGCAACTTGATCAGCAGAAAGAAGACAAAACAAAGCTGCTTGCTGAGACACAAGGGAATGAGGCAAATTACCAGAAATTACTTGCACAAGCAAAAGCACAGTTGGCAGGATTTAGGCGGTTTACCACCAGTCAAGGAGGAGCATCGCTTGTTGGAGGACAGACGGTTTGTGATGATTGGGGCTGTTATTACAATCAACGTGACTCTCAGTGGGGAGGAAATTCTCTCAATGGTACACAGTACACGCTCGCAAGTGACGGGTGTCTTGTTACATCCATGGCGATGGTCTACACACATTATGGATACCGGAATGTAACTCCTCAGACCATCAATAGTAATTCAAATAATTTCGCTTCGTATTACCCGGCATGGTTAAAATTTTCAGTTACCGCAGATGGTGTGGGAGCTTCACGGGTGAGATCAACTCTGGACAGCGAGTTGAGTGCGGGGAGGCCGGTTGTGGTGGGGATTAGTTATGATAACGGACCCCTCGCGGATCATTTTCTTGTACTCATCAGCGGTTCAGGAGGCAACTATCAAATGCATGATCCATATACACCTGGTGCGCGCAATGTTCCTTTCACAAGTAAATATTCAGTTGGTAGTATTCGTGAGATTTATAAAGTGGTGTTGTAGTGCCGATTTTTAGTTTGCTTAAGTTCTTCAAGGATACAATTCAGATTTTATTTGATAGTGGTATAATTATCAAATGGTGGCAATAAAAGGATTAAAAGACACGATTGAATGGTATAACGCGAATGCAGCAAGTTATGTTATTGCCTCAAAAGGCTTACATTTTATCCCCGCAATAGAAAAATTTACTTCCTATCTTCTAAAGGGAGCAAAGGTTCTTGATGCTGGATGCGGCTCAGGTCGAGATTCAGATCTATTACAAAGCAAGGGATTTGATATGATTGGGATGGATATATCTGAAGGGTTGATAAAAGAAGCAAAAAAAGCCTATCCTTCTATTGATTTTGTAGTTGGTGATTTACTTGATCTTCCGTTTCCAGATAAAAATTTTGAGGGGATATGGGCACATGCTTCATTAGTTCATCTTGAAACCCAAAAGGATACAGAACAGGCAATAAGCGAATTTTATCGAGTTCTAAAATCGCAAGGTGTGGTGCATATTTTTGTTAAAGAACAATTGACAGATAAGAAAACAGATGTAGTCAGTGATAAATTATCAAACCATGATAGATTTTTTCAATACTACACCAAAGACGAGATCAATAAGATGTTACTCAATGTAGGTTTTGAAATCTTATTTATTGAAGATAAGGTGTCAGACCTAACTGAAAGAAAAGATGTAAACTGGATTTGGGCAATAGCAAGAAAGACCGCTAATTAAGGATTATTTTTTATAATCTCATTCCACCTTTGATTTAATTCACTAATAATAACTTAAATCGACTTTAAAATTCAACTAATTTAGCTGTGATATACTTTTCTTATGAGAGAAACTTATACACAACTTTTATCTGGTATCCAAAAGAAGCAAGAAAGAGAGCCAATTCCAAAAGGCATAATATATACATATGAAAATATTGGGTCAAAACTAGCATATAATCCGTCCGTTCCGTTTACTATACATTCACCTTCTTTACAGCAAGACTTACGCTGTATGTATGTACGAGTAGAATCGCCAAATTCTAATTGGCTAGATCCAACAGTGCCATATGATTCACAAGCAGTTCTCTATTCTGAAACGCAAAAAGGTCTATGGAAGCCTGTAACAGAAGAAATGTTAGGTTCAGCAAATGGTCTTGTTTTTGATAATATGGAAGATCCTTTTATAAGTACTATTCGTGGAGAAATTATTTTTGGTGGTGTAGTTATGGAGTTTCCAACTGATGGTAAAAGCACTGAAAAAGTTCCAGTAGAATCTGATGCACATTTCGATTATACAAAGGCTGACGTCGTAGTTACAACACAATTCTATCGTGGAAAAACAATAAGTGAGTTAAGACATTTTGCTACAATCCGCCACATGAAAGATATTAGATTGTGTGAACTATCAGACGGATCTATCCTAATTGCCACACATCCGCAAGGAGGAGAGGCGGGTATTGCTGGTATTGGAATCACAAGAGTAAAAAGTCTGGATGATCTTACCCAAGAAACAATTGATAGTGCACCAGTTATAAAAGATCTTACAGACGGTGATATGAAAATAGGAGCTTTGGCATTGTATCCAATACCTTTGGATGGGAGTGGAGATACAGGACAGGAAGCTGTAGGCATTATAGGTGCTATAGCATATGCTGATGAAAATAAAGATTGGCATTATCCTGCAATAGCACTTAAAATATTGAATCCTTATTCTTTTGAAACTGAAGGAATCAAACATACTCCTCTGGATGTTATTGCATCGCGACAAAACTGGACAGAGGGATTATCAAAACGTCGACAGACAAAAGATGTCGTATTTCCGGCAGGTATAGTAAGGGAGGATGATTATACACTGTTAATTGCTGGATTAAGCGATGCACAAACGGGAGAACTTGTTATTCGTGATCCATTTGCTTCATAAAGTTCTACTATTCGAAAGTTAATCTTTTAATTTACAGTATTTATATACTTGACTAGCATCCTTTTAATGATTCCAAATCATAATCAAGAGTTAACTCACGTTTAATGAATAAGTTCAATTGCTGTATGTATAGCTCTCATATTATTTCCCTCTTCTCTATTTTTCACTAAGGTATTATACTAAGATATAGCTCACTAGTAGCAGTAAGTGATAATGCAAAAGAAGTGCTTGTTTATCATGATTGCGGCATTTGTCGCATTTTTTCCTTCAGAGATTCATGCTGAGAATCCTGTTGTAATTAACGAATTTTCTATCCATCCTGGCAACGGAAATAAAGAATGGGTAGAGTTTTATAACCCTGCTGGGGTTGATCTTTCTGGGTATTGGATTGATGATGATACTGATTTTAATAATGATAGTGGCGGAAGTTCTAAAAAGCTTTTAGAAAATATTCAGCCGGGAAGTGATGAAAATCATTTTGTTTTTGAGTTAAGCTCGTCAATGTTTAATAATAGTGGTGATTCAGTTGTATTACTCAGCCCTGATGGAAGTGTTGTAGATCAATACAAATATATTGAAGATCCTGGGAGTGATGGTATCATAGGTAGAAATCCTGATGGGAACGGGAGTTTTCAGTTACTTGCTAGTGCAACTCGGGGAAGTCCGAATAGCCCTCCACTTCCGCCACCGACATCTACCCCTGCACCTACATTAAAACCAACCAAACAACCCACTGCAACGAAAGTTCCAACTTCCGCAAAATCTAAAACATCAAATCACACCGATTCAACAACAGAAACCGAAAGGGTTTCTGCAAATACCATAACACAAGCAAATACTATAAAAAAAATCGGTTCTACTGTTGCAAAAGTTGCAACAAATGGCGCGTATCCAACACCGATTTTAGGCGCGAGTTCGTCAGCTTTAAAGAAAAAGCCGACAGCCAGGCCTACAGAGAAGTTGCTTATCAAAAGCGCAAGTGATACCCGTATTCCCCTGACGGTTACTGCCGTAGGTGTGGTTGGTATTGCCTGTGGTATACTGGTGTACTTTATACGGAGAAGTAAGAAACAAGAATCATGAAGCAAATAATAACAAGTAGTTTTGAAGAGACACAAAAAGTAGGGAGAGAGTTTGCTGCTCAATTAAAGGGCGGGAATGTGGTGTGTTTGTACGGAGACTTAGGTGCTGGAAAGACAACGTTTATGCAGGGGTTGGCGGAAGGATTGGGAGTTACTAAAAAAATTATTTCCCCAACATTTATTATTATGAGAACATATCTGCTTGGAAGCAGGAATCAAGAAGCAGGAATCAGGAATCTTTACCATGTGGATTTGTATCGTATAGAAAGCGCAGGGGATGTCGAGGGGTTGGGACTTCTTGAATTGCTAAATGACCCTGAAAATATTGTCGCGATTGAGTGGCCGGATAAAATTGAAAATGTACTTCCGATGAAAAGACGGGATATATATTTTGAGTATTTAGAAAATGACAAACGAAGTATACGCTTTTAACCCCTTTAGTTATTTGGCTGTCCCACTCATATTGCAGTCGACATAAAACATGCCAGTGATTTGTTTGTATTCACAGCCTTTTGGAAGAGCGGGCAATGTCACTTGAACTGTTTGATTATTTGCATCTTTGCAAGCTAACGTATTTGGTCCTCCTTCTAGAGTTGCTAGGCATGAAGGAGAAATATTTACAGCGACTGTGGGAACTGGTGGGAGTGGTGAGGCACATTTGACTGCAAAACCTCCATTTGACGTTTGATACTTACACTGAGCAGGAAGATTGGGAAGTTCAATATCGACTGGAAAGGTTGCGGTATTTGCCAGTTTGGCAGCAAGTGTGGGACTTATTTGTGGACAGTTGATTTTAAAGCCTTTGCCAATTTGTTCGTATTCACATCCTGCAGGAAGCGAGGGTAAGAATTTTTGAGCATTTTGGGATGAAGCCTGGGAGGTGGTGCTCGTTCGTTCTTGTGAATACAGAAACGAGATGTTGACCATCAGTGCGATCAAGAGAACAAGCATCGAAGATATGACAAAAAGCCGTGAAAAAAAGAACGAACGTTTTCGTGATGAATTATAGTAGTTCTGTGCTACATCTAAATTAGATTCCATAATGCGCTTATTCTTAGGATAGCGAGGATGTGATAGGCTTGTCAAGTTAAAAGTTTTTTATGGTACAATTCTGGAATGGATGATGTTACGAAAGCAGTTAACATATTGAAAAAAGGAGGAATTGTCATTTTTCCAACTGATACTGCATTTGGAATCGGGTGCAGGATGGACGACAAGGATACCGTGAGGCGTTTGTTCAAAATTCGTAGACGGCCCGAGACCCAAGCAACCTCCGTACTCATATCAAGTCTAAAAATGGCAGAGGCCTATTTGCAGCCAGTGCCGCAGGAAGTGATTGATCGTCTCATACAACCATATTGGCCAGGCGCGCTTACTATTATATTAGATTGTCAAAATATGAAAGTGTCGGAGTTGATAAGAGGAGGGACACAGACGTTGGGAGTGCGGGTTCCTGATCATCTCATAACGCTTACTATAATAGATGCAGTAGGTGTGCCGATCCTCGGGCCTTCAGCAAATTTCAGCGGGGAAAAGACACCGTATCGATTTGAAGATTTGGATCCTGAGCTAGTAAAATTAGTTGACTATGTGGTCCCTGGCAAATGTACTGTTCACCAAGCATCAACAGTGATTGATGCGACAAGAGAACCATGGAAAGTATTGCGAGAAGGAGCAGTACACCTTGAAATGAGAAATGAAAAGTGAGAGATGAGAAATAACAATAAAATCATTATGATTGATACTTCGAATAATAAAGAAGTTGTGGTTGGCTTTAAAATTGACGATAAAGAATATGTCCAGAAGCAAGCTTTGGATACTCGAAAGTCACAGCTTGTGCTACCGATGATTGAAAAAATATTAAAGCAGCATGAATTGCGTTTAAAAGATATTACAGCGATAGAGGTAAACCCTGGCCCTGGTTCTTTTACGGGCCTACGAGTTGGGATTACGATTGCTAATACACTTGGCTTTTTGTTGAAAGTGCCTGTGAATGGGAAAAAAGTGGGGGAGATGGTTGAGGCAGTTTATTCTTGACTTTGATACTATATATCCTAGATTTTATTTTGACAGGAAGTTAAAGATGTGGTACTATACCACCTAAATATGGCTCAGGAACATGAACCTATTATAAATGAAATGTTTGGAATGCGTCCGCTGGGAACAGACTTAACAGCTGAGGTGCGACCAAATTCTGGGCTCATTGTGGTTAAAGCCCGTCAAAATGGTGGAGTCGCGGTTTTAATCAATAATAGTTTTGTAGTGACTTATAATGTAGAAGCGGATAAAGGCTATTGTACTGTGGATCGTCCAAGAATAGTGCCAGTGCAAGTAGAGGAAGTGGGTGAAACGATACTATACGAGAGCAGCGAAGCAGCAAATGATCCAAAAATGATTAAAAGAAAGCGCATTAGGGGGAGATCTTTTCCTCGAATTGCAACTGTCGGTGGTGACTATTTGCTTGAATTTCCAGGTTTTGAGCCACCTCCAGATGAATTAACGTTCACCCTTCAATCTCATCAAAGGATTCATACTACAAATTTACCTCAAAATAGGCATCCAATAGGGGTGTTATCAGCGCGCTGGCAGCCTAGTCGTGTCATTTCAACGGGAAGAGCTGCATCTCAAGGTTAACTTCAAAACGTCCCGCAATCCAATGAGACCTACATTCTAAGTTGAATCGCACCACTTAAGTTTTCCCTTGGTGTTTTATAGTGTAATACTTTTCTTGGTCTGTTGTTAATCTCCCAAACGATGCCAGCAAGTTCTTCTTCAGTAAGATTGGCAAAGGACGTTTTTTTGGAAGATAACGTCTAATCAAACCATTGGTATTTTCATTTGTTCCCCTTTGCAAGAAGAATATGGATCTGCAAAATATGTCTGCATACCCAACGCTTTTAGCCTGTAATGCAAATGGTTTTCACGGCCATTATCCAAGGTCGTTGATCTCCTCAGCTCTTCCGGAAGCCCACCAAATAGTTTTTGCTATACGATAATGGCTTCATCGCTGGTTATTGTACCAACGTTCTTTGCTAATAAATACCGTGATACTCGCTCAACTTCTGTATGAATTCCATCCTTATGACCTCTCCCTTCAACCGTATCTCCCTTCCAATGACCAATCTCTCCTCGATTATTAATTTCCCTTTCTTTACCATACCTACATTTTATCTGTAGGTGGTGCGATTCGATTTAGAACTTATGGGCAATAAAAGGTGTATATAGTACTTATGGTATAATTGCCAATTATGAGTGAAAAATATTTTACAGGTCCCAGAGCGTTTAGAGTCAGACTGGTTGAAGGAAGGAGCGTACCTGGAGCAGAAGAAATCTCACCTGAATTTAGTCCCTTAGTGACAGCTGGATTAAGTGCGATTCATCATGGTGCGAATAAATTATCGCAAAATAGAATATTGAGACTCGGCGTTAGTATGCCAAATTCTTTATTTGACGATCAACGTAATCTCCATCCCGATATTTTTGAGGTGATGAGGGGACAAGCAGTAATACCTCTTTTTGATAACGAAGAGCTAAGCCTCCATCTTCTTATGATGAGAGGGGTATTTCTGATTAATGCAGCAAGAGCAGCTACTGTCATGCAGCAAATAGGGAGAGAAAGTGTCTCTGCTCCGAAAGGATTGCGCAGACGTATTGGATTTAGTACAGATATTCCTCAACATGAAGAAGCAAGTGGTATTTTGAGCGCAGGCGGAACACCTCGAAATATCAGTGTCCATTATGATCAGGAGCGTGTTCGCACAGGGTTTAGACCTGTTGAGGCATTATCTTTTGCAGCGCAACTTACTGACGGAGACAGTTATTATGCAAACGCAAATATAACGAGACATTCTCGCACTAATGATGTTGCTGTGTCTGCAACGACAGGACATATAATAGTGAATAAAGACGGCCCATATGTTAACGATTCTGATCTCAATGGTCCAAGTCCATTCAATGCGTTAAATAGATTTTCAAGAGTGATTTTGCTTATGAGGGAGAATCCAAATCTTTGGGTTTCCCCAAGGGCATAGCAGTTTGTCTCGTGATCACGCAAATAATAAGGAAAATTAACTCAAACAATCGTGTTCGAAATTGCAAATACATGTTCTCGCAAACATAAGAAGGCTTTATCTTTCATCAATACATTTACTCATGGCTTCCTACAAGGTATACTCTATATGTAATGAAAGATTTTCTGCACCATCTTTTTATTCCTCGTGAGTCTAACAATCATCGTTCAAAGCTTCTTCATTATGAAGTATTGCTCCTTGTTATCGCTGTCTTGATTTCAGGGCTTATTACTATGGCGGGGGTGCAGCGAGAATATCCAGCTGTGCTTGGAGATGCGACGAGGATTTCAGTTGCGGAGCTTATGATGCAAACGAACCTCAAACGACAAGAGAATGGTCTGGCACCACTAACACTCAATGCCAAATTATCTCAAGCTGCAACACAAAAAGCACGTGATATGTTCGCTAAGGATTATTGGGCGCATGTGTCTCCTGATGGGACAACACCGTGGGTTTTCATCAAAGATTCTGGATATGAGTATCTCTATGCTGGTGAGAATTTGGCTCGCGGTTTTACGACAGGAACAGATGTCGTAAATGCTTGGATGGCAAGTCCAACGCATCGTGAGAATTTACTTTCCCCAAATTATACTGATATTGGATTTGCGGTAGAGACAGGATCACTTACAGGATCAGAGACTGTGTTGGTCGTGCAGGAATTTGGGAGTCCATATAATCAACAGGCTGCGGACGCAGGAGACGTAGCAATGGCAGTATCGACACCCGCTCCTATAGTTGTTGTTCCTCCAGGCAGTGTATCTGAACCATCGGATAACCTATCGCCTACTCCATTTGCTATCGCACAAGCACAGGTTAATGAGCCACCCACATTTGAAGGTGTTGCCTCAATTCAGAACAATCCGCTTATTGACGATGGTATCATAAAGAGGAACATAGGATTTTTCTTTCTTATGCTGTTTATTGTGGTACTGCTGCTTGATGCGATTATTGTGGAACGCCGGAAAATTGTTCGTGTCTTTTCTCATAATGTCGATCATGTGCTTTTTTTCATGTTTATCCTTCTTGCTGGTATGCTTATCAGTAGAGGAGTTATCGTATAATGAAAGATATTAAAAAACATCTACTTTACTATAGCATCTCAGTTTTTATTTTTGCCATAGGCCTGTGGCTTATTATTCTTAATGGGTATGACCATAAGATGCAATCACTTTTTATTATTATGACTGCGACCTTTTATTTCGTATGGTCTCTTCTTCATCATTATGTGCATCATGAGTTTCATCCGCGTGTTGTATTTGAATATATGCTGATAGTAACTCTGGGAACAGTGCTTTCATTCTTTCTTTTTGGTTTTTGATTAGAAGAGAATGTGATACAATAAGTCTACGATGACCCTCCTTCGCTAATGCTACGGAAGGGTCATGCCCTCGAAGCATTATGAAAAATAATTTAGAATTTAAACAGGGTTTACTATTACAACCTTTTATGAACTTGAGAAAGGTGGGCGAAGGGGCGTGAAAGGGATTATTTTAGCAGGTGGGAAGGCAACGAGACTTCGTCCGCTCACGAAAATTACCTCAAAACAACTCCTCCCCGTCTATAACAAGCCAATGATTTTTTATCCGATTGAAACCTTGCTTCGAGCTGGTATAAAAGATATTTTGATTATTATTGCACCCGATTATGCAGGACATTTCTTAAATCTTCTCGGTTCTGGCCGTGAATTCGGTGCAAGCTTTACATATGAAATACAAGATGAACCTCGAGGATTGGCTGATGCTTTTATTGTGGGTGAGGATTTTATAAAAAATGACAATGTCACAATGATTCTAGGTGACAATATCTTTGAGGACGATTTTTCAGAACCCATCCAACATTTCAAAAGTGGTGGACATATTTTTGCCAAAGAGGTAACAGATCCTGAAAAATCTGCAGTCGTTGAGTTTGATGCTGATGGCAATGTCCTTTCAATTGAAGAAAAGCCAAAGGTTCCCAAAAGTAAATATGCTGTGCCGGGAATTTACATATTTGATCAGCAGGCTTCGAGTTTTGCAAGAAGTTTAAACCCTTCATCGCGCGGTGAGATAGAAATTGTCGATATGTATATGAATTATTTTCGGAAAGGGGAGCTAAAAGTAAGCGTTCTGAATGGATGGTGGGAAGACGCGGGTACGTTTGATGGGCTTCTTCGTGTTAATAATTTTATTGCTGAAAAAGTGAAAGCGAAAGAGAAGGAATAAAAATAACCCAATAACCCAATATGCAAATAACCCAATCAATAAAACAAATGCATAATTAATAATTTATTTTGCATTGAATCATTTTTTCATTGATTTGTTTATTGGGTTATTGGTAGTATTGGGTTATTATGAAACTTCTTGTTACCGGTGGAGCCGGGTTCATAGGTTCCAATTTTATTCTCTATTGGCTCAAAAATCATCCTAATGATCATATCGTCAATTTTGACGCGTTGACTTACGCTGGCAATTTAGAAAACCTGGCAAGTGTTGAGAGTCGGGACAATTACACTTTTATCCAAGGTGACATTTGCGATCCAGAAATTGTTGATAATGTCATGGAAGACATCGATACAGTTGTACATTTTGCTGCAGAAAGTCATGTGGACCGTTCAATTATGGAGCCAGGAAATTTTGTTATGACAAATGTCATGGGGACGCAAGTGCTTCTTGAGGCTGCACTCAAATGTGGAATCAATCGTTTTCATCATATATCAACAGATGAAGTGTTTGGAAGCCTTAATCTAGAAGATACGAGGAAGTTTAATGAACGAACAAATTATAATCCCAGTAGTCCTTATGCAGCAAGTAAAGCCAGCTCAGATCATTTAGTCAGAGCTTTTTATCACACATATCAATTACCTATCACAATTACCAATTGTTCAAATAATTTTGGGCCATATCAGTTCCCTGAAAAATTGATTCCCCTCGCGATTACCAATCTTCTTGAAGACAAAAAAATTCCGGTTTATGGTGATGGTTTGTATGTGCGTGATTGGTTATATGTCGATGATCATTGCCGGGCAATTGATTTAGTCCTCAACAAAGGCAAAATAGGAGAGACCTATATGGTTGGAGGGATGACAGATTTAAGGCCCAATATCGAAATTGCCAAAAAGATTGTAAAGTTACTCGGCCGGGATGAGAGCTCCATAGAATTTGTCAAAGACAGACTAGGACATGACAGAAAATATGACGTCAATTGGTCAAAAATTAAAAATGAATTGGGTTGGGAACCGCAGCATAGTTTTGACGAGTGGCTTGAAAAAACTGTCCGGTGGTACCAGGACAATACAGAGTGGTGGAAAAGAATTAAATCAGGTGAATATGCAGATTATTATCAGAAACAATATAAAGATAGATGAAAGTACTTTCGCAGAAAATTGTTTTCAAGTCAAAATTTTTTCGTGTGGAACAAAAAGTTATAGAAAGAAATGGTAAAACTTTCACCAAAGATTTTATAGAACGAAATCCTGCTATTTTTATTTTGCCGGTAGGTTCAGATGGTGATATTTATTTAATCAACCAGTATCGGGATACATTTAGAAAAACAACCCTTGAAGTGATAGCAGGAATGATGGAGCATGATAAAGATCCGCTCGAAGCTGCAAAAAGGGAGCTAGAAGAGGAGATAGGATTGATTGCTAAAAGCTGGAAACAATTAATCACATGGGAATTGTCAGTGAATATGAATGCGAAGATCCATGTGTTTGTCGCGACAGATCTACAAGAAGGCAAGCAACATCTTGATGATGACGAAGTGATAGAGCGTGTAAAAATGTCACTCGAGAAAGCTTTGGAAAAAGTTGAGACAGGAGAAATCGTAGCTGCATCACACGCTGCTATATTGTTACTGTTTGATAAATTAAAAAAAGAAGGGAAAATATGAATAACAATAAAACAAAGATTTTTGGTATAGGGATTACAGGACTTGTCGGGTCACGTATTGTGGAGCTTTTGGAGGACAAGTATACTTTTGATAATTTAAGTCTTGAGACTGGGGTTAATATCACTGATCCTGCGACACTGGATGTTATCAAAAATGATACAGAACATGACATTGTGCTTCATCTCGCGGCAAAAGCGGATGTGGATGGGTGTGAAGAGGATAAACCTCTTGGCGAGGAAGGCGCGGCGTTTCGTATCAATGTGGAAGGGACAAAAAACGTCGTTGATGCATGTCGGGTTATGAATAAAAAAATAATTTACATCTCAACAGATTTTGTTTTTGACGGAGAAAAAGCTCCGCCTTACGCATATACAGAAGAGGATACTCCCAATCCTATTAATTGGTACGCAAAGACAAAATATGCTGGAGAAGAAGTCGTCAGAGATTCCGGGTTGGAGTTTCTTATTGTCCGCATTTCTTATCCGTACCGGAAAGAATTTGAAATAAAAAAAGACTTTGTCCGCGCGATTGCTGGCCGTTTGGCTGAAGGGAAACCTATAAAGGGAGTAACTGATCATATATTTAATCCGACATTTATAGATGATATTGCTACAGCGCTTGATATTCTTATCCAGAAAAACGCAACAGGTGTTTATCATGTGGTAGGCAGTCAAAGTCTGTCTCCATACGATGCTGCATTAAAAATTGCTGAAGCCTTCGCTTATGACAAAAAATTGATTACCAAAACAACACGAGCTGAGTACTTCAGCGGCAAAGCAGATAGACCCTTTAATCTTTCTTTAAACAATGCTAAAATAGAAAAATTGGAAGTGAAAATGAGGACCTTTGAGGAAGGACTGAAAGAAATGATTTAAGATTAAAGATTTAGGATTTAAGAATCCTATCTATCGGCAGACATGTCTTAAATCTTATATCTTAAATCTTTAATCTATTAACATATGACTATCACATTCATAGGACATGGTTATGTAGGGCTTGTAACAGCGGCGGTATTTGCTGATCTTGGTAACACCGTATGGGTTATCGGGCACACACCTAAAAAAGTTAATAATTTAAAAAAAGGTATTATTCCCATTTATGAGCCTGGGCTCGAAGAAATGGTGAAACGGAATGTTACTGCCAAACGTCTGCTTTTTACGATGGATTATAAACCAGCGATCGCTGAGTCAGATGTGGTATTCATTGCTGTAGGTACACCTCCTAAGGCAAATGGTGAAGCTGACCTGACTGTTGTCCATGAGGTTGCGGAAAAGATTGGGAAAAACTTAGATGGGTATACGGTCGTCAGTGTGAAGAGTACTGTTCCTGTGGGAACAAATCATAAAATAAAAGATTTACTCGAAAAAATTAAACCGGATAACGCCAAATTTGATATCGCTTCAGTTCCTGAATTTCTGCGTGAAGGACAAGCAATCGCAGATACCCAGCATCCTGACCGTTTTGTAATCGGCACAGAATCCAAACGCGCGGAAGAAATACTCGTTGAACTCCATCAGCCGCTATTGACGACGCTAAAAGGTGAGACAGTCGAAGGTGGTTTGGTCCTCTGTAACATTGAAACCGCTGAAATGGTGAAATACGCATCAAACGCATTTCTTGCGACGAAAATTTCTTTTGCAAATGCGATTGCGCAATTATCTGAAATGAGTGGCGCTGATGGGATAAGGGTTTTGGAAGCAGTAGGGCAAGACAGGCGAATTGGTACTGCTTTTTTAAACGCGGGAGCCGGGTATGGTGGAAGTTGTTTTCCAAAAGATGTGAAAGCCTTGATTTCAATTGCTCACGGATACGGCTATGATTTTTCACTTTTGAAAGCTGTTGAAGATGTTAATCAAGACGCTATGATGGACATTGTCAAAAAAGCGAAAAAGTTGCTGGGAGAAAATATGAAGGGAAAAACAGTGGGTGTTTTAGGACTATCATTCAAACCTGACACAGATGATATGCGTTTTGCTCCCTCGCTTGTTATTATTAAAGAGCTATTGGCTGCTGGTGCAACTGTTAAAAGTTTTGACCCCATTGCTCTTAAAAACGGCAAGAAGCTTTTGGAAAAGGAAAAAGGAGTAAAGTTTGTTCGTGATGCGTATGAAACAGCAAAGGGTGCTGATCTTCTCATTGTGGTTACAGAGTGGAACGAATTCAAACAACTCGATTTAGGAAAAGTAAAAGAACTTATGAACACTCCTTATCTTATTGATGGACGTAATATCTATTCCCCAGCGAAAGTAAAGGCATTGGGTTTTACGTATAAGGGTGTAGGAAGATAATGAAAAAAGTTCTCATAACTGGTGTCTCAGGTTTTGTCGGTCAACATCTCATAAAGCATCTTCACCAGAATGGCGAATATGACATTATAGGCACTTCTCGCTCAACAGACCAAACACTCGAGGGAGTTACAATAGAAAATCTCGATCTTCTGGATAGTCAGGCTGCCTCACAACTGATAGCAACGCAAAAACCTGATTTTATTTACCATCTCGCAGCCCTTACCTCTCCGGCACAGAGTTTTAAAACCCCAGGCGATACGATCACAAATAATATACTTGCGCAATTGCACATTTTAGATGCCCTGAAACAACAAGAAATCCACAATACACGTGTCATGGTTATTTCTACATCCGAAATCTATGGCATAGTGGATCCGTCTGAATTGCCAATAAATGAAGATGCGCCTCTTCGTCCGCCTAGCCCATACGCAGTCTCTAAAATAGCGCAGGATTATCTCGCATACCAATATCATCTCTCCTATAAGTTAGACATCATACGGGTCAGACCATTTAATCATATTGGTCCGGGTCAGTCTGACCGATTTGCGATTGCTTCATTTGCCAAACAAATTGCTGAGATTGAGAAGGAAAAGAAAGAACCTCTATTGAAAGTCGGCAATCTGCAAGCAAAACGTGATTTTACAGATGTCCGGGATGTCGTGCGGGCGTATGTGCTGCTTATGGAAAAAGGAGCAAGTGGGGAGGTTTATAACATCGGATGCGGAAAATCACACAAAATAGGTGATTTGTTACATATGCTTATTTCAAATTCAACGGAAGAGATAAAAGTTGAAAGAGATCCGGAACGTTTTCGTCCTGTTGATTTTCTAGATGTAACGTGCGATGCCAGCAAGCTACACAAACTTACTGGATGGAAGCCGGAAATACCTATAGAACAGACAATACATGATGTACTAGACTATTGGCGAAAGATAGTTTAGAATAGAAAAATACTTCTATGCAGAAAAGAGCACTCATAACAGGAATTACAGGACAAGACGGCTCATACCTCGCAGAGTTACTGCTTAAAAAAGGATACAAAGTGTATGGAGTAGTCAGAAGACTAAGTACACCCAATATCGAAAATATCAGTCATATTCAACACGATATTGAACTTTTATCAGCAGATCTTTTGGATTCGTCCTCTATTAATCAAGCAGTAGAAAAATCAGATCCCCATGAAGTCTATAACTTAGCAGCCATGTCTTTTGTTAAGACATCATTTGAACAACCTGTCTTAACTGGAGAATTTACGGCAATTGGGGTAACTCGGGTTCTGGAAGCTATACGAAATGTAAATAAAAAAATTAAATTTTATCAAGCATCATCATCTGAGATGTTTGGAAAAGTGACTGAGACGCCTCAAAAAGAAACCACCCGTTTTCATCCACGCAGTCCGTATGGAGTCGCCAAGGTTTACGGCCACTATATCACGCTGAATTACCGCGAAAGTTACGACATGTTCGCCTGCTCAGGTATTCTCTTTAATCATGAGTCTCCGCGGCGTGGTATTGAATTTGTTACACGCAAAATAGCCAATGCCGTTGCGCGAATTCACCTGGGCAAACAAAAGAAATTAGAACTCGGTAGTATGGAGCCAAAACGCGATTGGGGATTTGCTGGCGACTATGTCGAAGCTATGTGGTTAATGCTTCAACAAGATAAACCTGATGATTATGTCATCGGAACAGGTGAGAATCACAGTGTGAAAGAGTTTGTGGAGTTGGCATTTAACTATGTTGGCATTTCTAATTGGAAAGAGTATGTATCTTCCGATAGTCCAAAGCACATGCGTCCTGCAGAGGTGGATTATTTAATTGCAGATTACAGTAAGGCAAAAAAAGAATTGGGTTGGAAACCAAAGACGTCATATAAGCAATTAGCAGAGCTTATGGTAAAAGCTGAGTTAGAAAGAGAAAAAAAGCTGAGCTAATATCCCCCAAGAATCTCCCCGTATCGGTTTAAAACTGCATTTAGAGTGAAGCTAAATACGCATCGAGTTCTTTCTTTTGTTCGTCCCTTAGTGATGGATATACTGATTTAATATACTTTGAGAGATTGTTCTGAACGATCTCATTAAGCCGGTCTTCATACGAAAGAGGCGAAAAATATGTAAGCAGTAATTCATGAACCCTGATGGCATCGGGATCTGAGGCAAGATCTTTTTTCAAAGTGTTCTGTTTTACTTCAGGGAGTGTCGGAAGTAATTCATAGAGGACTTTTTTTTCACTTTTCATTATAAATTTCTGAATAAAAGCATCGTTATCTTCTTTATACAGTGTTAAGGTAAGTACCTGAGTCAGTACATGTGTCGTATCATGTTTGTCCTCCGAATTGCCGACGTGAGATTTTTTTTGGTTCACTTCATTTTTTAGGATATAAAAACCGAAGAGGGATAGAATGTTTATCAGTGGCAGCGGAGGTGTCCCATAGTGATTTTTTTCTTTCTTGCCTTTAATAAATAGCAACGGACCAATAACAGAAGCAATGAAAATAAATGCTAAAAGACCGGGAGTAAAAATATTTGCGAGGGCACAAAAGAATAATAATACGGGAGCTATCCAACCAGCACCTCCTAAATCATGTAGTCTTTTTGCCATCAAGGAAATAACAAAGATTAAATAGGGACTGAGTACAATAATAAATTCAATAATAAAGATAATTAAGGACACATATCCCGAAAGTGGAGATGGGAGTGTACGCTCGGGGATATACAGCAGAAAAGCAGTGATTTGTGTGAAGGGATTTAAAAAAATCTCTGATTGAGAAAAACGTACAATTCCAAAAAACAAAAGTTGCCCTATCAGCATCCCCACAAAAAAGGTTCCTCTATTTATCCGACCCTTGAACGGGTTGAACTGCAACTTCATAGTTCAATCATTTCAAATATACAATTACAAGTCAACGAAGTTGGGATACCATATGGCGCAGTCTCTACATATCTTTTGTGGTTTCGGTAAACTTTAGATCATATGCGCGTTCTTTATAAAGCATTTCAATAGCTGTGTTTACTATCATAGTCATGAGTATGAGAAGTGAAAAGAAAAAGAGTCCGTAGACCGTGATATGTGGAAAACTATCTTTTGCGAGATATGTCACTATACTTGCTATTACACCGATTGTGGTTATAACTCGTAATGAAGTAATGCTGTTGTAGGTGGTTTTGGCGATAATTTCGGTGATCACTTGAATTGCTGTATTTAAATAGTCAGTTGTCATTTTCCAAATCTCTTTTATATAATCCAACGTGTCAAGTAATACTTCAAATTTATATTGAAAAAGTGTAACCAAAGTCTCTTCCAGTTTGAGATTTTTTGAGATTGAAGAACGAGTGTGGACATAAGCGCCCATTTGGTTGATGCGGTTACTGATAAGACTGATGGTTTTTTGATAGCTGTCGAGTTTTGATCTAATAAGTGCAACTTCTTTTCCTTTAATATGTTTTTTTTCTTTAATCACTGATATGTCTTCCCAAATTAAACGGTGAATATCGAGGTATTTGGCGAGTTGGTCTTTAAATTCACGGAAAAAAATTTGCATCTCAACCAATTCATCCAGTAGATTGATACCAAGAATAAAAATATGACTGGGTGTCTTAATAACAGTGATGTCGCCTGATGATATAGTTGAATATGGCTCTCCAAATTTTTTGGGATCTATGGTAAAGTTTTTGGGATGGGTCACGGTTACAACCACAGGGTGTGCTGTTTTGATATTTGCAAGTACTTTGGGAGTGGGGGCTCCTTGAGAAAAAAGATAGGATAGAGCAGGAGAGAAGATATTGTTTAAATAATGCTCAAGCATTTTTTGTCCCGCCAAAACATCTGATGAGGAATGTTCAACAACATAAAGCCCATCCTCATAAAATCTTATTTCAATGCCGCTTTTTGTTTTGGCTTTGATATATTCTAAATACCCCGCCTCACGTTTTAATTCGACTATCCCTAATGATGCTTGGTAGGCTTTCAGTTTATCAGCAGAAAGGGAGAGGTGAGAAGTCCCATGAGCCATAAAGTCATAGAGCTCAGAGAGATGGAGAGTCGTTCTTTGGTACCACCCACCGAGGGTTATTTTATAAAGAGGGACATTGGACATATGTATTATAACGATAGCAAGAAGTACTATTACCAGTCAAGGTTTTGGGCGATTCCAAAAAGTGGAAAAATTTGGTATTATAGTAAAAATTATTACTATGGTTGATCGTTGGCGTCCAGGCAGGACCGAGGCAACTTTTTCGAGAGAAGGCCCTCCCAATGAGGGTACTGTGAGACTTTTTGAAAAAATAGCAAGAAGAGTGATGGTTAAAAGAATAGGTACTCAGGTGGGTGATCAATTATTTACTTTTGTAGATGACACAGGAACTTTACATATATCAACAACTCAGTTTTCAGGTAAGACTGGTATTTTGCCACCGAGACCTGCCACAACAGAAGTACTGTTGATAGATCCTGTACCGACTGATCATATTGACAATAAGCAAGTATATAACGCTTATGGAGTTCGTGTTACTAACAGTAAGGAAAGAAAAGATATTTTTACTATTCTTCCTTTACAGGAGGCATATTTTGTAGGAGATGATGGTTTCGAAAAAATTCCAAAAACTGATACTGCTTCTTTCTCAGAGATACCTACAGAGATTACAGAAGGTGATATGCTGACCATAATTTCTGTTTTAAGAAAAGCTACAACCGCTACTATGCGTCCGAGTGACGGGCGAACCTCAGAAGAATATCAAGCAGATGTGAATTTCGCACATGGAGTACGAGTTAAAGTTGGGAAATTAGTGAGACAGCCTCTACCTCAGTATGATCTTGAAGCCGAACAAGAAGCGCTATGGGAAAGGGGAGGAGTAGAAGCAGAGTATCAGTTGGCACGAATGAGATCATCTACTCGATCAGCAATCATTTCAGAGAGTAGTACAGCGAGTAGATATAGATATGTTACGGCCTACGGGGAAGTAGTGACGATTTTAGTCAATAAAGACTTATCAGCAATTGACATCAATAGAAATTTTATTGCTCTAAGAGACATTTCTGATAATCCGAGTCACGTTATCATATATCGTATCGAGGATGATCGGGTATTGAGTTATTTCTTAGTCGATGTAGGAGAGTCAGTTTCTGGGTTGGAAAGTGAGGATTTACCAAAAACTTTTTCACAACCAAGCAGTGTCCCAGATGATGAAAGAGCCAGAGTACTTACTTTAATCATACCGAACTTAATTCCCTCTAGGGCGTAAGCCCGGGGATGGAGTGATTCCAGGATCTTCGTTGGATGGGATATAATAGGAAGATGCGGTATAAAAAACAGGCACATTGTGTTTATCACTGTGAATATCATTTAGTGCTGGTAACAAAGTACAGACGAGAGGTGTTCAACGAAGGAGTATTTGCGTACTTTATGCTTAAACTTAAGGAAGTAAACAAGTACTATCCAGAGATAGAGTTTGTCGAGGTAAACCATGATAAGGATCACATCCATATGTTGGTAACAGTACCGCCCAAGATGAGCGTAGGAAGCGTGGTTAGAATAGTAAAAGCAAATACGTCAAAAAGATTAAAAGAGCGATTCAATTTTGTAAAGCAACTTTATTGGGGAACGGATGGGATATGGTCAGACGGGTACTTTGTTTCGACAGTTGGCTTAAATGAAAAGGTGGTAAAGAAATATATTGAGAACCAAGGGAAAGAAGATGCTGGACAAGCAACGCTTGAACTAGACTAATACCATGGGCGTAAGCCCGTGGAATGTTTTATTTTTGACAGTAATCAAGTTGCATTAAGCTTAGAACAAAATGTTGACACGATTAATGCCGACTGGGGATCCTATCTTATCGAACACTTGGTAAAACGGAATGAAATGAATTATACACCGACCACGTTCCTTACGCCAGCTATTGGTATTTATGCTCCTTTATCAACGGATTATCATAGAGCAATAATCATGGGAACATTTCTGCGCCATCGAGTAAGTGAGCGAGGCTTTCTTGTTGCTCCAGTTGCCGTGGAAACTACGAGAGAAAAAGTCGTTTACCCGATAACAGAAGAAGGCGAAATAGTACTTTCAGATAGAACCTACGTAGGTGTGTATGTTGATATATCGCCTTCTGGTACAACAAAAAGGATTTTGCGTGGTGATATTTTTAAAAGATTCCCAGGGAGAGTTATCAATGAACCGCATATTCCAGGTTAGGGGAATCCAAACTAGATTAGCAGCTTCAGGTGACCCTAAGGCATCACTATTTGAACCGAGCTTAGCTTGGCTCGAGCGATTGAGGCTAGTATATCAAGAAAATAACGAGGAGTAAATTCTCAAGATGTATAATAAGGGTATGCAAGAATACAAATTATCAAAAGAATGGATCAAAAAGAACGGAGATAAGATTAAAGAGGCATATAGCGCAGCGAGTGCTCGAGGATATGATGTGTCCTCAAATGCTGATGTTCTTAAGTTACTTCAAATTATTGACCCGCTAAATGCGAATGAATCAAATGCCGCAGCTTTTTCAAAAATATTACAGCTCTTTGCAATGGGAATTAAGAAAAGATATGAGTCAAAGCAAAAAAAGAAAGCTAACACTGTTCATTAATAAGTCCGTTTAAGTCTTGATCGTACTAATTCCAAAATACCATTTGCTAGTGAAGTAACCTCTTCCTCACCCAGTTTAATATTATATTTTTTAAAGTAAAGTCTTTTGAGTATCACTAAACTTTTTTTTGATATTAAAGTTGGTTTATTAGTTTTCATTTTATAATGGTAATTCTGAAGCTTTTAATTTAAGAAACTTAAACAGCTTACTTATTTTGTCATGTGTGAGATTTGTTTCACCTCGTTCAACCATTGCGTAATAATTAACAGTCATATCAGTATTTTCTGCTACATCAGCTTGAGTTAATTTTTGTTTTTCACGAGCTTCTTTGAGTTTAATACCGAGTTCTTTCCGAATTTTAGTATTCATGAGCGTAGTATATCATGTTTTTTCTGAGAAAGAGAATATTTTTCGTTGTCTGGCAAATTCATTGTGCAAACTAGTATAAAATCTGATATATTACCTACTAATGAGTGAACTTAAAAAGGCAATCAATGAGAAAGACGCAATAAAGATAGTGGAAGCAATTCTAGCCGGCTTTCAACAGCTTGATGAGGATTTGAAAGCAGAAAATAAATAGACTTTCCCAAAATTTATTATATACTTCAACAAGTTATGAAAAATTTAGACCTGGATAAAATGTATGTCTCAGAAAAGGAAATTGCGAAAGCAAGAGAAATATTGGGAGAAGTTGCTAAAAATATGACTCATGATCAACTTAAAGATCAAATTGTGTCTATGAAATATTTAACAGAAACATGGATGGATGAATACGAAAGGTCAATTTTTGATGGTAAAACTCTGAACGAAAAATTATCTGACAAATAAAGTCTAGGGCAGGTAGACCTTCATTTTATACTATTTTACCTGTTGGAATAATCTCCTCAGGGTAACAATCAAACAGTTTAATAAGGCTCATTATTTCACCAAGTGTAACGGATTCTGTTTGACCTCGTTCTATTCTTCGATATCTCTTAAGATCGATTCCAAGTTTCTCGGCTACATGTATATCAGTCAAACCTCTCCATTTTCTTACGCTTCTCACATCGCTCCCTATTTGTTTCCAAATAGAAAGATTTCGCCGTGCAACTCTTGCCATATGTATCACCTCCTTTCATCTTATCTAGATTAGCAGAAAATGAGAATGGAGGCACTATAATTTAAAACCCGCGGAACCGTGAACGTTTAATCTTACCTTTTTTTGTTGCCGACCGGATCTATTTGCCAACGTTTTTTCCATGCATCGGTTTCATAGAATCTTTTGGCATTAGGATCAATTTTTAGCCTCTTTTTATATAGTTGTTCCTCCTCGATTAGTCGTTCTTTTACTCGCTCTATTATTATATCAGCGAATATATCTAGTGTTTCGTCAGGAGTAAGATTAGACTCGAGAAATGGAGGTCTTGCAGCTCTTGTACTTTTTTTATCACTCCTTTTTTTAACTTTTTTCATTGCATTAAATATATTTGAAAAACTTAATTCCTTTTTGAGATAAGAAGATTATTCCACATTAACAGTATAATCAACTATTTGAACTTCACCTTCATGTTGGAATTGGGTAAAGATTTTGTAGACTCCGGATTCTGGAAATGTGCTTGCAAAACTTACGTTTAGGCCGGTGCTAGCAGTGCTTTGTGAGCCATCATGAGCCCCTCCATGTTCTTCTGACGAAGCGTTTCCTTCTAATGCATGGGTATGGATAAAGTCAAGCGATTCTTCTTTAAGAATGACGCTGTGACCTAATGCACCCAGATACTGTTCTAAGTTCGTTACGGGTTTACCGTTTTTTGAAATGTTCAATGTATAGATAACTTCTTGTTGCTGTTTTGGTTCTGGTACAAATGTTGTTGCAATAGTATATTCTCCATACTTTTTTGACTCCTCTGAATCAACCACAACGTTCTGTGCCGTGTAGTTGTTAGCGTTGCCGACATCTATATCATGATTGACTGTAACTGGTAGTTTTTGAGGGTTCTCGTCGCCTGGGGTAAAATCTGGGAATATTCGATATGGTCCGTCTTCAGGGAATGTTACATCTACAGTAAATTCACCTGTTGAATCATTAAATTCTGGATGGAGATGCTGGAAATAGGCTAAATCTTTTCTAACGGTTATAAAATGCATGATCTTCTCATGCGCTACTTGGAAGTTTTTTACTAATTCTCCTTTTTCGTTTTTAATTTTGTACGTAATCGTTGCTTTTTGCTTTGGTTGTATGTTTGATGTATCTGAGGTCACTTCGATTTCATAACTTCGGTGAGATTGAACTACAGTATTACCATTCTGTCCTTGCAGAGAATTGTCATTTTGTGCTTTTGTAAAAAAGTATCCACCAGCTCCAAGAGCTAAGAGAATAATGATTATAATTAGTATTTTTTTATTCATAGATTATATTACTTCTGCATCATATTTATCATCAAGTTTTCGGATAACAGAAACTATTTTATCCACTGAAATTTTTTTAGAATCATACGTTACTTCAGCTTGTTGTTTGGCATAATTTGTCTTTGATTCCTTCACCCCTTCAGTATCTTCAAGTTCACCGTCAATATTGAAAGCGCAACTTGTACAATGCATACCATAGATATTTAGCTTTATTGTTTGCATAGTATTATATTACGTTTATCGTTCCCCTGTACATTCCCATACTGCACATAAATGCTATCTGAGTCGGTTCAGATGGTGCTGTAAAATTGATTGTCTCCGAAGAGCCAATACGTACAACTTTTTGTATACTTAGCTCTGGTATGGTAAAAGCTTGTACACAACCAGCACCAGCTTTATTTACTAAATTCAGTTTGATATTTTCTCCTGCTTTGACGTTTATGACGTTTGGAGAATAAGCTGTTTCTGTAAATTCAATCGTTGCTTCATTTGTTGCGCGTATTTTTACGTTATCTGGCGTTGCTGCGTTTGCAACTGTTGCAGAGCTTTCGCAGTAACTCACAGTGCAATAAAATCCTTTACTGATACTCTCAAATGTTACTTTACTCCCAGTAAGTGCTACAGCATTATTGAGGTTAAGCATTGCAAGAAGTATTAGGGCAAAAGCGGCTACTTTTGTAAACTTTTGCTGCATACCTTCTCCGACTCGGGTTGCTAAGTATCCAAGTAAGAAAAACAGTGGTGATGTGCCAAGTACAAATGCAAAGAGTATTGCTGCTCCAGATAGAGGGTTGCCGGATGCTATGGCGAGTGCCATCATAGCCTGTGTTGCTCCGCAAGGGATAAAAACAGTAAATGCTCCCAAAAGTGCTGGGGCAAAAACACTTTTACTTTTGGATTCCTTACGCACTAATCGAGTCAGAAAACGAGGTGGTTGAATAATAAAATAACGAAATATTGGGTGAACTTGTAATAAATTAAAGGCCGTTCCAAGCATAAATATTCCTACTGCAACTTGAAGAATAATATTTGCTGTTAGTGACAATTGAAATGCTGAACCTAACCATCCTAATAATAATCCCAGAATTGTATGCGCTATAAGTTTTGCTATTAAAAAACAGAGTATAGGAAGCGCATTACCGCTCTGCTTTGTTTGGTCTTGTAGCTTCAGTTCATGTCGCTGTGCTATGGTTGTTGCGAGAAGTCCTCCCTGCACAGCAAGACAAGAGAGTGCACCAGCAAAAAGACCTGTCAGAAAAATAGTTATTAAATCCATAAGAATATAATTTTACTTCGTAAATTTTAGTTTACTACCTATTGTAGTAAGAGTGATTTTGATTGTCAACTTCATGTATTCCAATGCATCGTTAGAATCCACTTGCGCGAGTTTGTTTCTTCAATGCAGCTTTCTTACCAAATCTGTAAAACAGAGCAGGTGTTAAGAAGAGGGAAATAATCGTTGATGACATTAAGCCTCCAAATATAACGACGGCTAAAGGGTTTAATAGTTCTTTTCCTGGCTCATCGCCTGCAAGAATTAAAGGAATTAAGGCAAGTGCTGTAACAAGTGCTGTCATAAGAACTGGAACAACTCTATCCAGTGTTGCTCGTAAAATAGTTTCTGGCGTGAATGGCTGTTTTTCTTCACGTACAAGCTGTAAACACCTTCCAACAAGCATAATACCATTTCTTGAGACAATACCTGCTAGAGAAATAAATCCTACCAGATGCGCTAAGTTAATTATTCCACCAGTAAGCCAAACTCCAATTACACCTCCAATAATAACAGTTGGAACATTTAACATAATTTGAAGCACAATTGGAGCTGAACCAAATGCTTTATACAAAATGCCAAATATAAAAATAAGTCCAAACCCAAACAATATCATGAGTCTGGTACTACTTTCTTTTTGGCTTTTATATGTCCCTTCATACGAAAGCGTTACTCCTGAAGGTAACTGTTGTTTATCCAATGTAGTTTTAACCCGTTCGACTGCTCCGACAATATCTGATCCTTGGTAGTTCGCGCTTACTACAAGTATTCGTTTTCCTCCTTCATGACTAAATCTATTTCTTCCGGCTTCCAGCTTTATATCCGATGCTCCTCCTGCTAAGGTATTGACTCCTTCAAATGGTAAATTAAGATTACTCAATGCATCTGCATTTCCACGGGAATAAATATCATACCTCGCCATGACATTCACTCTTGCTGATCCTAGTTGTACTTGGCCTAATTTTGTTCCTAACAATCCTGCTTCTAATTCTTCAGCAACTTCACCTCTCGTTACTCCTGATGCTGACAGTTGACTACGGTCTGGGTAGATGCGAAATTCAGGTACCATGACTTCTTTTTGTACCTGGGGATTTTTTACATCAGAATTCTTTGCAAATTCACTACGGACAAGTTCTGCGGTTGATCGAAGTGTTTGTAAGTCATCACCAAATACTTTGACAACAATTGGTGCACGAACTCCTGATAACAATTCCTCAACTCTATGAGTAATTGGTTGACCTAAACTAAAATCAGCACCACCATACTGGTCAAGCACTTTTTGAATATTTGCGAATATTTCTTTTCTTTCATGTTCTAGCCCTGGCTTAATAGTTACCTGTATTTCACTACTATTTGCTCCACTATCATGAGGATCTGCTCCTGCTCGTCCGGTAAGGTGACTCACACGCAGTACACCTTCAACGTTTTTTAGTTCATTTTCTATCTGGGTTGCATATTTATTTGAGGTATCCAAATCGGTGCCTACAGGCATAACCACATTAACGGTCGCAGAGCCTTCATTAAATGGCGGTATACCTTCACGGCCTGCCATGAGAAAGAGTATTATACTTGCTGTTACTGCGATTATTGTGGTTGTAAAGATAACCTTTGAGTTCTTTATACCCCACATAATAACTGGAGAAAGCCTTGATTTAATAAAGGTAACGAATTTTGTATCGCCGCTGTGATTGTTTGATTTTTCTTTACCGAGAAGCAGGGAACATAAAGCAGGTGTAACAGTCAGTGATACCAATAGGGATGCAACAAGTGATACAAGATAGGCAGCACCCAATGAACCTAGTAATCGCCCTTCAACCCCAGGCAGGAAAAAGATCGGTAGAAAAACGATTACCACAAGAATTGTTGCATATATAATTGAGTTTCTTACCTCACTTGATGCTTTATAAATAACATCCATGAGCTTCTCTTTTCTTCCTGTCTGTCTCCATATCCGCAAGCGTCGGTGAACATTCTCAACACCGACAATCGCATCATCAACGAGTTCACCTACTGCAACTGCAATACCTCCGAGGGTCATGACATTTACTGATAAGCCAAACGCATTGAAGATTATAGCTGTCACCAAAATACTCAGAGGAATTGCAGTAAGCGTAATGAATGTGACGCGGAGATTCATCAGGAATAAAAAGAGAATGATAATAACTAAAATTGTTCCATCTCGTAAAGCTTCCAAAACATTCGTTAAACCTGCGTTAATAAACAATTCTTGTCGGAAAAGATCACTCTTCAGTTGTACGCCAGTTGGGAGACTTGTCTGAAGTGTCTTGAGTTCTTCATCTACCGCTTTCGTAACTTTTAGTGTTTCAGCTTCAGGCTGCTTGGCTATACGTAAAATGACACCAGGTTTACCATCAATACTTGCCGCACCACGTATGGGACTTGGACCTTCAACCAGTGTTGCTATATCACTTAATCGTAATGTTCGTTTATTTGGAGTTTCAATTACGATATCCTGAAGATCATTCACTTGCGATGGACTTACCATAACACGTATAGGATATTCTTTACTTCCTTGTACTAGAATTCCTCCGCTTTTATTTCCCAACACACCTTCAAGTGCTCCTTGTACATCCTTTATGCGGAGTCCATAGCTTTTCATCCGTTCAGCATTAAGATTGACTTGCCATTCACGAACATCTCCACCCATAATAATGACATCTGAGACACCGGGGATACGAAGAAGCGCAGGCCTGAGATTCCAGTCAGCGAGTGTCCGAAGCTCCATACCGCTTAATTTGCGATCATCGCTTGTTACACCAACCCACATAATCTCACCCAAAATGGAGGATACAGGACCTAGTACTGGTCTTGCACCCTCTGGTAGCTCAAGATTATTAAGTCTCTCTTGTATTATTTGCCGATTTCTGTAGATGTCCGTTCCCCAAGCAAATTCAGCATTAACGATCGCAAGACCAAAAGATGCAGTTCCTCGTACCCGTTCTACACCTGGAGCACCTGCTACGGCTGATTCTACTTGATTGAGAATCAGCCGCTCTATTTCCTCTGGAGCAAGACCTTCGCCTTCTGTAAATACAGCAACAGTAGGTTTATTGATATCGGGCAATACATCTACTTTCATTGTCAGCAGACTCCATATACCCAAAAGGATGATAAGTCCTGTAAAAACTAGAACCCACATCCTATATCGCAAGGATAATTTAATTATTCTATCGAACATAATATTACTGGCTAATTACTCTACGTACACCTTACTGGTGAGGAGTAACATCTTCGTGTGGTTTTGACTCATCTTGGTGGGAATCTCCTTCTGTATGTTTTACTCCATCTGCATGGGAAGGTTCCACTTCATGAGAATCACCCTCTGTATGTTTTACTCCGTCTGCATGAGAAGGTTCTGCTTCATGAGAATCTCCTTCAACATGTTTCGTTCCGTCTTGATGAGTTGAGGTTTGTGTCTTTGCTGCGTTCATCGCATTTGCGACACCAAATCCAACGCCCCCAAGAATAATGAGGGCAACGACGATAATGATTATGAGTTTGTTATTTGATTTTTTTGGTTCAGTATTTTGATCCATATATTTTTTTCTGTATTGATAATCACGATCTATTCATCATGTACATGACCGTGACCATCATCACTTACTTCTTTCACCTCCTTTTCTGAGCCAGGCTGCTTAGTCTGACTTACTTTGACTCCACTCTTAATTTCAGGATTTACTTGAGAAATATATTTCTGAGTTCTGGTTAATCCATTGATAATTTCAACTTTGTCACCAATAGCACGTCCAGTTTCAACAACAAGGGGACTTACGATATTTTTTTCATTTACTTTCCAAACATTTGATTTGCCTGTTTCATCAAACCACAATGCCGAAACAGGGATAAATATCCCTTGTGTCTTTTGATTGGTTGCTACAACTCTTACTTTTGAATGAACCGACAAGTTGACGACATCGTTAAATACGGCCTCAGCAGTATATGAGCCGGTTTGATCAATCGCAGTTCCGACTCCTGTTATTTTTGCGGCATATGTTATATAGGGGTAACCCGGGCGTTTGATTTTCACTTCTTCTCCAACTGTCGGGAGAATATAATAGTTAGGAATAGTAAAACGTATAAAGCGATCATTTTGTGTGGGATTTTCAATACCGATTGATGCAATAAGCGTATCAGGAGTTACATAATCCCCAACATTCTTACTAATTCCAGATATGATTCCAGATTTTAACGCATAAATATTTCTATCTAATCCAATAGCACTACTAGCAATTTCCGCACCTCTAATATCTGCATTGGCATCAGCTTGCTCCTGCGTTAATTTTGCATTTTCAATATCAATCTCAGTTGCTGTTTTTACATATTCTGAGTCTGCATCTGCTTTTTCTTTATTCCGTTTTGTCTCATCGCCTTCTTTGTCGGCTGCTTTATGCGCTGCATCTTTTAATTTTCCCGCTGCATCTCTTCGCTCCTGAAGTCTTTTTCTTGCCTCTGCTATATATGTTGTTGCTGTAGAACTTTTTGTCTTGGCACTCTCTAATGCCCCTTTTCTTTCTGCTAAGGTAAGATTCTGATCTATGGTTCCAGCAGGCGGTGATAACTGTCCTAGAACCTGTCCTTTATAAACATACTTACCGATTGATACATTCCAGTTTATGATAACCCCGTCCCCCGTTGGATAAATAGGAACATCAACATTTGACACGATTTCTCCATCCCAAGAACCACTTTCGAGTCCGAGAACATTGGTTGTCTGTGTTGCTTCATCGGCTGATTCAACAGTAGCAAGAATTGTGTTAGTTTCAGATGCTGCATGAGGGTGTTCAGTTGATTGTGGTAGAAAAAATTTGCTTACTATAATTTGTGAACCATAAAACATGAGTAAGAATAAAATAATTCCGGCTACTCCGAAAAAAATGCCCCTGAGGACATAGAGCGTTTTTTTATTTTGTGGATGTAGTATCTTATCTAAATATTGCATTTATTCTACTACAGATTGTAGTAGATGTATTGCTGTATTGTCAACAGGGCAAGTTATTGGAGGATTTTTTTATAGATATTTCTCATTTTTAAACCTATTCTATTTTTGGTGTACAGGCGTTTATGGAATTTTTTTCGGACGTAAAGACCATGACATCGTAATGATCATGATGGAGTTCCTTAGCATAAACAGGCATTGTAACAATAATGGTTACAAGAATAAATGAGAACAAAGTTACAATAATATTTTTAATACTAAATGGTTTACGCAAATACTTTTTATTAATAAGCGCGTATATTCTGGGTTCCAACGTATCTTCCTCCGCAATAGCTGCATACAACCTGTTTTCGGTACTTGGGTATTTCAATAATTTTTTAAGAGCATTGATAAGAGCAGACGTGGAGTTATCCATACTTTTCATTGCAAACGCATCAGCTTGTACTTCTCGCTCAATACGATATTTATTTATTAAGTCACCTATAACTGGAAAGAACGGGAAAAGAGAATGAGCAACTGAAGCAATCATCATGGTCAGGGAATCATGATGATTCAGATGGTATTCTTCATGTTTTAATACAGCAGCTAATTCCTCTCGATTTAGCTCTTCGATTATTCCCGTAGAGATATATATCTTTGGATTTTTTAGACCAAGACAAAAAGCAAATTTATCTGTTGCCTTTACAATATTAACTTTTTTATCTAATCCTAATTCTTTAATCAAATCCTTAACTTGATGATTAACTATTATTTCTCCTCGAAGTTTATACTTCAAAAGTTTTATTTTGCTGGTTAAGAACAAAACTTTTCCGACGGAGAATGCGAAAATCAAAAATAACATTGCGAACGGTAAGAAGGTCACAAATTGAGGGATAGTTATTGTATTATTACTTAAAAATGTTTGGCAGTAATAGGTGAGATGACTGAAAAACGGAGAGAATTTTTGAAAAATCAGTAAAAATACGCCACTTAAAATAAGCAATAAAAACGAGAACTGGGCTAGATTTTTATTTACTCTTATCATTACTATCAAGAAGGTCTAAGAAATATTTTCGTTTCTGCTTGGGCAATTTATCGACACTCTCAGCAAATGATGCAAGAGCAGTATCGCCATATGAGTTTATAAATTTCTTTAAGAATGATTGGGCAATACTTTTACTGTATTTTTCTTTTGAAATTTTTGGGGAATAAATATATCCTGACTTTGTTTCTTTCCGATTAAGTAGTCCTTTATCAAAGAGCCTTTGAAGCATAGTAGCAACAGTGGTATACGCAAGTTTTTTTTCTTTCTCAAGTTTTGTAAGTATATCCCGTGCTGAACCGCTTTTATTTTCCCAGAGAATTTCCATTACTTTCTGTTCATGTTCACCTAACGATATGCTTTTCATTACTACTCATTGTAGCAGGTAAATTAGTTGCAGACAACAGACGTGTCTTTCATTAATACTACACCTTGTAGTATTATTACGTGATTTTAACCTAAATTATGTATAAATCTAATAAAAACTATATAGTATAGTTATTCTAAGATTAATAAATCTTAGTTCTTCACGATTTGGCAGTTCTTAAAAAAGCAGGCTACTCAGTTAGTCTGCTTTTTTTGAGAAAAAGATGTCAAACTTCTTAGTTTTCAATTAGCGGATTTTATTCCATGAAGTGCCCTGATCGGAGCTTTTATAAATACTGTTTTTTTCTGTAAGAATGTATATGATTTTGGGATCTTTTTTAGAGTAAGCGATAAATAGTGGCGTTTCTTCATTAAATGTTTCATTTATACTTTCCCAAGTTTGTCCTGCATTATTGCTTATTGCAAATTTATTCTTTTCTGAATATGAAAGAAGTTCTTGAGAATCATTCGGATTTACTGCAATAGTTGATACAAAACCTTCCATTAAACGATTCCAGGTTTCTCCTTTATCTTTACTCACAAATATTCCCATCTGGGATGCAGCGTAGACAATATTCTCGTCTTTTGGATCGGCTGTAAGACCTACGAATACATTGCCTGTAATAAAACATTCCACGGGCTTACGCCCATGGTATTAGTCTAGTTCAAGCGTTGCTTGTCCAGCATCTTCTTTCCCTTGGTTCTCAATATATTTCTTTACCACCTTTTCATTTAAGCCAACTGTCGAAACAAAGTACCCGT
>JBGTMH010000003.1:0-9030 GCA_041743715.1 Patescibacteria group bacterium
ACGGGTACTTTGTTTCGACAGTTGGCTTAAATGAAAAGGTGGTAAAGAAATATATTGAGAACCAAGGGAAAGAAGATGCTGGACAAGCAACGCTTGAACTAGACTAATACCATGGGCGTAAGCCCGTGGAATGTTTTATTAATAAAACTTTTAAAGTTTCTGAAAATTAGTACTAGAATTTTTATATTATTCATCAACTCAAAATCCTGAAAGTATATTTAGCCTAACCCTACTAGGCTCTTTGAGCTATTAGTATTAAAAGCTCAGAAGCCCTACTCCTATGAGGGCAAGTGCTGTCCCAATAAGCTTTTTGAAAATATCTTCTCTTTCACCAAGGAAAAGTATACCAGCAAGAATTGCAAAGATCATTGTCCCTTGATAAATGGCATTAACGATACTTACGGGTCCAAGGCTTATGGCCCAAAGTAAGAAAAATAGTGCTCCAACATTCGTGAGTGCTGCAAGTATTTTATTCAGGAGTTTTGTTTTAAGAAACGTTTGAATTCTTTGCTTACTATTTTTGAGAATGAGCGGATAGCCGATGACAGTTGGTATGGCCATCGCAGCGACTATAACTGGAGCAGATGCCACAGATGACGTACTTTTGAAAAGATTATTGCTAACTGAAATAAGTATTGCCGACAGATAAGCATATTTCATACCGCGATCAACCATAATTTTATGGGGAGCTGTACCTATACTCAGTCCTAAAAATAAAATCACAATACCACCGTATGCCATAAGTGATAGGTGTTCACCTAAAAACAAAAATGCAAAAAGGGCAGTCCAAATAAGACGAGTCCGTGAAATAATTGTCGAAATAGATAAAGAAGTAAAGGCATGTTGTTTCATATACACATAAATTGAAATTGCTTCAACCACGCCTAACGCAATGAGTAATAATAGTGTTTGGGGTGAAAGAATAAGGTGGAAATTAAAAAAGAGAAAAATGACGGCAACGAGTAACCGTGTCACTTCAAGAAACCAGGTATAAAGTGCAGGATCTCGATCGTCTTTTAGTAAAAAGCGGTGAAGGAAATTAGAGGTGTTTGAAAGAAGCCCGCTAATGAAAGCAATAACAATCCACGATTCAAGCATTATTGTTTCTCGGTTATGTCCAAGAAATTATTAAATAACTGGATGGCTGTCTTCGTATATTGTTGCTGTATTTGCAAAAAATCTTTCCATACTTGTTCTACTCCCTGTGGCTTCAAATCTAAAAGATCAGTGTCTACTTTGAGCCATACTTCCAACAGTGCTGCTGTTACTTGAAAATGACCTTGTGAACCATAAGCGTTTTCTCCAATTTTTATAAATTGATTTGGCACCACTTCGCCTGTCGCAAGAAGCGTCGCTTTAGGTTCCATTGTATCAGGAAGTTCTACTGTTTCTCCATGGAGATGAAAAAGTGGCAAGGTATGTGGTAAATCTTTAAATAGTGGATCTTTTCCCCCAGCTTCAGTTAATTGAATAGAATAAAATTTACCTGGTTGTTCTCCATACGATTCCCTAAATCCGACTTCTTTGCGTGGGCTTTTAGAAATCATACCTCCTGCTGCTTTTACTAGTGTTTGAAATCCTAAACATACTCCATAATAGGGGATGTTTGCCTTAAGAGCTTGTTGTATTTTTTTAATTTCATCCGGCATCCAGGGTGTTATTTCTGAAGTATCATTGGCGCTTGGCGGTCCGCCCATGACAATCAGCGCATCATAATTTGTTGGTGAAGGGAAACTATCTCCTTGATCAAGATTAACTATTGTAGATTGCCAACCTCTCTTTTCCAAAACATCTAAAATACTTCCCGGCTGTTCTCTGAGAATGTTTGTAACTATAAGAGCTTTTTTGCTCGTCTTCATAACGATGAAATTATTATAGCAGACAGTGATATAATTGGCATAAATTATTGACATGAAGAAAAAAGCGTTACATAGTGGTTTACATAAATATACTCATGAGGATATTACTCGTTTATCACCTGGTGAAAGAATGAAAGCGATAGGTATCCGTCAAGATGATGATCCTATTTTGAGACAAGTTAGCAGACCATTTGAGCTACCTTTAGAAAAGGATGCTGCGCAGCTAGTGATTGAACAATTACAACATGCAATTGAAATTGCTCAACAAATCCACGATTTTGCAAAAGGATTAGGTGTTGCGGCTCCACAAATTGGAATCGATAGAGCCTTGGCAATAGTTATTCCATTAAATGAAGAGCCTTTGATTTTAGTCAACCCGAGAATTGTTGCTCAATCAGAAGAAATGGATGAACAATATGAAGGATGTTGGTCGTTTTTCGATTTCAGAGGCTTAGTGTCTCGACCTTTAGACCTTGAAGTTGCGTATCAGTCTGTTGATGGGAAAGAAAGAGTAACTACCGTTAATCATGCAATGGCAAGACTTGTCGCTCATGAAATAGATCATCTCAATAGCATTTTATATAAAGATTTGATGCCTCGTGGTAGAAAACTACTTACTTATGAGGAATATAAGCAAAAAAAACAATCATGGCACTATCCTTCATAATTGTTTAATTTCTCACAGCTATCCAACCTCTGGTGGTGGGATTTATTATTTTCGGGCTGGGGGTGAGGGGTTGTTTCTTTGAGCTTCAAGTTTCCATACTTTTACCCACTCATTCATACCACTTTTTTCAACAAATTCCCGACCTAAAATGCGTAAAACAAGAGCTCTATGATTTCCTGCAACGCCTATACTCCAGTCTGGATTAATTCCAATCCATCTATGTCTCATTGAGTAATCATTACTATACCCCATTGTATTAACACTAGGATCAACATACTCACCACTTGCAGTCTGGCCAGAATATCCTTCACGTGTCATCATCAATTTAGCCATACTATATAAAGAACGACCCAAGCTTCGACCTGTTCCTTCATATTCTCCTTTCGTATTAATATGATCCCAATCAATTTTTGCATGTGCTGCAAGATCACTTGCTAATGGATTTTCAGGTAGTGGGGGCCTCTCTTCAGTAGTCTTGGTAGTCCTGAGTCGTAAGAGTTTCATCTCAAATGCTAACCATGAGGGTAACTTAGGTGGTTTTTCGGCGCTTCTCTCAGGTACTGGAGGAGGTTGATAAGGTGAAATTTTCTCGTCCATACTTTAATAATAGTATATTAATTTTTATATCTCTACCCCCTTGCGTATTTTTTTCAAAAACAATTTAAGTAGCTCTAGTTTTATTTTGTTGCTTTTATTACTATTTCCAATATGCTTATAAGGACAACCCAAATTATGTTCCTGCAATCTGAAGTAGAAAAAATACCTTGAACAAGCAAGAGGACCCTTATCTCGTTTTCATTTGACTAATGCGAGGAAAAGCTATTGTGGAAGCCATATATGTCTATATTATACACACCTGTTGTGTATACATCTTAAAAATTTTGGAGTTCAATATAATCAAAATTAGTTTCAATTTCTCACGAAACTAAATCTCGCTACTGCGCCGCCGCTGTTTTCGTAATAGTCTACTCTGATGGTGTGATTTCCTGCAGTTAAGGTTCTATTTGCAGTAAATGTTCTTGTTGGGTGGTCGTTCCATTGATTTATGAGGAGTGTTCCATCGATATATACTCGTATGCCGTCATCGCTTGTTGCGGTAAATGTATAGGAACCACTGGTGAAGTTTTGGGTCCTGGTCCATTGGGTGACATATCTGTTCGCGTTGATTTGTGGTGCAGGGGCGGTGTGATTCCATGTGAAGTTAATAGCACTGTCGGTTCTGGTGAGATTTGGTGTGGAGGTGGGGATGGTTGGTGGTATTGTTGCACTTGCTGGAAGATTCCAGTATTTAGCGAGATAGCCGGTTGTCGGCAGTGGAGTTGGGGTAGGGGTTTGCGTTGGAGTTGGAGTTGGAGTTGGGGTTGGGGTTGGCGTCGGTGTTTGAGTAGGTGTCGGGGTTGGGGTTGCTGTCGGTTGAGTGCCTGATGCGTAGCATGACCAACTGTATGGATTATTTACAACATCTTGTCTCGCATAGGCATTTGGGTTATATTGCCAACGACAGGCATTGGTTAGATTGATTGCAGTGCCGCTTGGCGTACAGGACCAGGTATTTCCAGATAGTGAAGCGCCATTTTGTCCCAAACTCCGACAATATCTATCCAAGTCCATTCCACCTAATCGTTGTTCTCCTGCCGGTGTCGGAGTTGGTGTCGGGACTGATTGGGTTGGAGTAGGAGTAGGGGAAACAGTAGGTTGGGAAGTGGCAAAATCCCAACTCATATTGACTATCGATCCTCCAGTATTTTGATAAAACTCCATCCGGATATCGTGATCTCCCGCTGTCAGATCAACGTCTGCTTTTGTTTGTGTCAGTCCTTGGTCGCGCCAGGAGCTGATGACGAGATTGTTGTCGATGTAGAGTCGGTTTCCGTCATCACTTGCAGTTGTAAATGTATATCGTCCCGCTGGGAAGTATTGTTTCTTTGTCCATCGTACTGAATAATGATCATGTGCAATTGATGGATCAGGAGGAGTCCCGCCCCAGTCAAAGTTAATTATATTATCATTGCGGGTCAGTACCGGTGTGCCTGAAAGAGTTTGGTTTGTAAAGTATTCACCAGAGAATGGTGTTGTTTGGTCAAATGTTGCAGCATGGGAGGAATCGTTATTTTGTACACTGATGTTATGGCGCAGAGCACTTCCGTCAGACCATGACCTCGGAGAATAGAGTGTGCCATTTACTATTTGCAGAAATGGCAAGCTGAGTTCCCGGACATAGCCGACAACACCTTGAACAGTCGTTGGTGTCGCAATAGTCTGACCATCAAGTAATATTTGTGCTCCGGGGATATTAGAGGTAAGAGCGATGTTTGACTTTAGGGGATTGATATTGACTGTTGCCGTTGATGTTAGTCCATTTGAATCGGTTGCAGTTGAAATAATTTCATACCATGTCTCGGCCGATCCCTCACCTGTTGTTGGAATAGTGAACTGTCCGCTTTTTCCCGTGATTGGCCCGAGGAAAGGATGGATGTGGGTTTGATGATGAAATACGATTGTTGTAGCAACTGACGAATCAGGTAGCGACATCCCAGCGCTATCACTGGCCGAGACTGTATAATTGATCACATCTCCTGCTTTATAGATAACTGCGTTTGTTGGGGAGTTGATGTTTACGGTTGGAGGTGTTCCGATTTGCAGTGTTATTGGTGTGGCAGGCGCTTTGTATGTCCCATTATCAACTGTCAGTTGAACTGTATATTTTCCACTGTTTGTATATGTTTTTATAGGATTCGCAGAAATACTCGCTGTGTTATCACCAAAATCCCAGTTGTACAGCAAAGGAAGACCGTTCGGGTCGTTACTGCCACTGCTTGAGAAATTAACGGTCAAAGGTGTCGGTCCTTTTGTGACATCAGATGTTGCATTCGCAGTCGGCACTTGTATCCCAGTTGAATACGTGACTTGATAAAGTCGGCCTGGGAATATAGTTATATAGTAAAGTGACCCGTCTCTTGGATCTACTTTCATATCAAGAACACTTCCTGCATTGGGTTCAAAATTTGAAACACCGGCATTATTCCCGTTTGCATCCAGCGCCATTGTTTTGATGTATCCGAGCGCGTAATCACCGAAAAACAACCTCCCTTGATAATCTGCAGGGAATAGTTGTCCGTGGTATACCGGGCCTCCCACTATTGAGGCACTGGCGCCATTATGGTTGTATGCATACAGCGGATCGGTATATAAAATATTATTGGGATTGCACGAACCTTCGCAATTCGGCCAACCATAGTTGCGTCCAGATTTAATGACATTAATTTCTTCCCACGTACCTTCTCCAACATCTCCCTCATATAAATTCCCAGTGACACTATCAAATTGGAATCGAAATGGATTTCGTAGTCCATATGCCCATATTTCAGGTTTGGCTCCTGCTTGATTGACAAAGGGATTGTCAGTTGGAATTGTCCCGTCTTTATTTAATCTGATGATTTTTCCTTGGACATTTGACAAATTTTGGGCATTGGCAGATGTCCCATACTCACCAATTGATGCGTACAGCTTCCCATCTTTCCCAAATTGAATTGTTCCACCCGCATGAATTTGAAATACCTTACTTTCGGTTTCATAGAGTATGAATGGACCATTTGTCCCTATATCTCCAGATGCATCAAATCTTACTATTTTATTTTTCTGGTCAATGTCAGTGTAGTAGAAATAAATGAAATGATTATTGACGAAGTCAGGGTCCAATGCAACACCAAGTAATCCCTTATCACCTGCCGCAATTGCCGGCAAAGTAGCAAAGTTATTCGGCAAGAGCTGACCATTTTTATAAATTTTTATTTGACCATTCTGTTGAAGAATAAATATTCTACCGTCTGGCGCGATTTCAAAACCAGTCGGGGAACTGAGACCTGAACCAACTTTGAGGGTTGTTTGAAAATTTGTCGGGGGTGCAGCATCGGCCGGGTCGACGATAAATAATAGTCCTAGGATGAAAAGTAAAAAAAATAATTTCTTCATATCTGGTTATAGTATATTACTATCTTTAGATAAGATAATCAATAGTTGCGTTTTTTAAGATGGTATAATAGTTCTATGTTTACCGGGATCATAACGCACGTGGGAAAAGTGAGTGAAAAATCAGATAAAAGATTACTAGTCCAAACAGACACCGGACTTCTGAACAAGTTGAGTAAGGGTATGAGTATCGCTGTAAATGGAATATGTCTGACAGTTATAACTCATGATAAGAAATCCTTTACGGTTGATTTTATGCCCGAAACAGCAAAGAGAACCACTATCCAACAGCTGCAAAAAGATAATTTGGTTAATTTAGAATTACCAGCAACAAGTGAGACTTTTCTGGCCGGACATATCGTTCAAGGACATGTGGATACCATTGGAAATATTACCGCGATTGTTGATAATGGAAATAGTCGCATCTTTACAGTTGCTATTCCAAATAATATGAGTAAGTATATTGTAGAAAAGGGGTCAATAACAGTGAATGGTATTTCTTTGACCGTTATTGATATTTCAAAAAAATATTTTACTGTTGGAATTATTCCTCATACATGGGATAGTACGATGCTTCATACGTCAACAGTCGGAGACTCAGTAAACCTTGAAGTAGATATCCTTGCAAAATATCTTGAAAAATTAATTGTAAAATAAAGTAATATGTTAAAAAAGCAGGACAAAAATATATCGATAGATAAAAATTTTACTAAAAATATACGAGTGGCGATTATCCGGACTTCGTATCATCAGGACCTCAATGATAATCTCGAAAAACACTGCAGAGAGACCCTGATCGATCATGGTGTGTCTGTAGTCAATATCCAAACATTTGTGGCTCCTGGTTCATGGGAAATTCCTCTTGTTGCAAAAGCAATAGCACAGTCTAAAAAATTTGATGCGATTGTAACGCTCGGTATTATTGTAAAAGGTGAGACATATCATTTTGAAATGATTGCTAACGAATGTGTCCGCGCGCTGATGCAGCTATCTCTTGAATACACTGTGCCGATTGCACTTGAAGTACTTGCAGTTTTTGATAAAAAACAAGCTCAAGAACGAGCCGGAGATAATAACAAAAATAAAGGGATAGAAGCAGCGACAGCTGTTCTCAAATCTTTGGAAACATTAAAAAGAATTACTAAGTAAATAAGTCTGGTGCAAAACTAAATTTTAGTTATACCAGCAGCCCAAAATAATTTTCAACATATGAGAATCAAAGCTAGATAAACATCTTTGGCAAAGTTTAAAATTCTTCGTATTTCTTCATTTTTCAAATTTGATATAATGTAATTATGCAAACTTCGAAAATCGCAGTTAGTGGAGCGACTGGAACCGTCGGATCATTACTCGTACAACGATTGGTGAAAAACGGACATACAGTGCGCGCAATCGTGCGTGACCTGGCGAAGGCTAAGCGGATTTTTGGCGATGGGGTCGAGCTCCTCACCTGCGATTTGGGTGATTCAAAATCGATCCCCCTTGCTCTTGAGGGAGTCGAGAAGGCGTTTCTTCTCACTGGCGACATTCCTCCAGGAGAAGAGAAAATCCAGCATGAAGCCAATTTTGTTGAAGCCGTCAGCGTAGCAGGTGTGAAGCAGATCGTGTATTTGTCGGTCTTCCCACATGGTTCCGAACCGGAATTTGCGTTCAGACGGTGGCATCAGGAAACAGAGCGCCGTATTGAAGCGTCGGGCGTTGCCTGGACCCATCTTCGACCGATCGCCTTTATGAGTAACCTACTACTCAGTCTAGAAGAGATCAAAAGCGGCGGTGTTTTCCACTTGCCTACTGGCGACGGACGTTTGAGCGCGATCGACCCAGCCGATATCGCAGAAATCGCATCACGAGCTCTAACAGAAAACGGTCATGAACGAAAGGCCTATACACTAACTGGTCCCGAAGCGCTCACGTTTACAGAGCAGGCAACTCAACTATCACTAGCACTCGGCAGGGAAGTGCGATTTGTCGATGTGTCCGCAGACGATGCCCGCAAGGCGATGAACGCCATCCTTCCATTGGAACTCACCGAGGCTCTGATTGAATTCTATGGCCTTATCAAGACAGGAGAGCGCGCCTTCATCACCCCTGACTTTGAGCAGATCATTGGTCGCAAACCAAACACGTTTGCTTTCTGGGCAAAACAGAACGCAAAGGCATTTGCGTAAGTGGGGTTATCGAATAGTAATGGTTATATATCTAAAGAGATTTCTTCAAAAAAGTCCCTACGAAAAATATTTAGCTACTCATATCTGCGACACTGAATTTACTTCCGGAATTTCTTGGAAAGATATAATAGGTGCGAAATATTCTTATCGATTAACATATTGATAAAGTTATTATCTGGAAAACGGCAATGCAGCAGATTCGTTCCCTGCACCAAAGATTAAATTTCGGTACTGAGCCAGGAGATGGTATCCACTCCAGGGGCCTAAATCGACAGAGATGTTGTCAAGGAAAAGAGGAGGCACAATTCTGATTCTATCATCAAGTGTTGGCAACTGGGAAGATAAATGTTGGTATGGGGTAATTCTT
>JBGTMH010000004.1:0-78190 GCA_041743715.1 Patescibacteria group bacterium
ATACAGAAAAAGTTAAAAGCTCTCTCTGAAGAAATCCAGCAAAGAGAACAGGCAGGTGAAGATCAATCAGTTTTTGCCTTACAAAAACAGTATTCTACACTTGCATCCCAACTTGAGACTCCATAGCCTTGTCATGTTCAGTTGCATGAACGTGACTTGCCACAGCTATGAAACTAGTTGTGGCTTGCATAGCCTTGTAATGGGTGGTACAATAGATACCATGTCTTTGAAATTATCTCCCTTATTGACTGATATTGTAACATCCGCCAAAAAGCGTGGTTATATCACCCAAGATGAAATTTTGGGCATATACTCCAAACCAGAAGATCATATCGAGGACCTTGACGCGTTGTATGACAAACTCATGCGCTCAAATATCGATGTCTTTGAATCAGTAGCGCAACAGCAAGATGATCAAAAACCAATTGAAGATCTCGAGAAAGAATTAGAAGCGCTGACCGTCTTGACTGAAGGATCAGTTTCAGATCCCGTCCGAATGTATCTCAAGGAAATCGGTCGTATCCCTCTGTTGAATTTTGATGAGGAAATTGAACTCGCCAAGCAGGTTGAAGAAGGTGACAAGCGCGCAAAACAAAAATTGATTAACTCCAACCTCCGATTGGTTGTTTCCATTGCAAAAAAATATATCGGTCGAGGTTTATCTCTGTTGGATCTTATTCAAGAAGGAAATCAAGGACTTATCCGTGCAGTCGAGAAATATGACTGGCGACGAGGTTTTAAATTTTCAACGTATGCGACGTGGTGGATCCGCCAGTCTGTGACCAGGGCGATTGCTGACCAAGCGAGAACAATTCGTATCCCTGTTCACATGGTCGAGAACATTAATCGTTTCTTGCGATCACAAAGACGCTTGATGCAGGAACTAGGACGTGAGCCAACGCCAGAGGAAGTTGCCAATGTTTTGGGAATTGAACCTGATAAAGCACTTGAGATTATTAAAATCTCACAGAACCCCGCATCCCTTGAAGCGCCAGTTGGGGACGAAGAAGATAGCAGACTCGGAGATTTCATTCACGATGTATCAGCTCCGACGCTTTTTGACTCAGCATCAAGGGAATTACTCAAAGAACAAGTTGAAAGTGTCTTAGGAACGCTCTCAGACCGCGAGAGAAGGGTCCTCAAAGAACGTTTCGGTCTTGATGATGGACGACCAAAGACACTTGAAGAAGTAGGACGAATGTTCCAAGTCACAAGAGAGCGTATCCGACAAATAGAAGCCAAAGCTTTGAGAAAACTCCGCCACCCGTCCAGGGGAAACAAGCTTAGAGATTATTTGGTATAATACCGCAATGACTCATGAAGAGGAACGGTCTGTGCCTTCTTGGAATGAACTCATTGGGCCGTTTTATACAGCTTCAACAGTTGCCGAAAAATTTGGAGAACAAGCTGATAGATTCATTGCACTTAAAACTTCAGATGGTCAAACAGTGTATCCTCAACGGCAGTTTATTACTAATACAGAAGATGGATCAATTGCTCCTATAGATCCTCTTATAAGTCTATGGAATAGTCATATTGAGCCAGCTATTAAAAAGCGTTTTGTGGATGGATGGACCGCAGCTGGCTATCTCTTTGCTCCTAGGACAAAATTGCTCCAGGGTAGATCTATAGCGGCAGTACTTTCGGCGAGAAATGTTACAGATGAAGCTGCAGCTGATATAACTGAGTATACGAGATGGATAGTAGAAAGATGGTCATTCCAACATCCAAGATGGACTCCCAAGCTGCTTCAACAAGGTTCAGCACCCACAAACTAACTTCATATTGAAATTATTAATTACGTATGGTTATATAAATCGTAGAATGCCAAACCGAATTAATAACTTTTTCAAAAACTACTTATTGCTCATTATTGTCTTTATCACAGGCGCGGCTGTCTTGGTGATAGAAGTAGCCGCGACACGTATCCTTTCAGTCTATTTCGGCAATACCATTTTTACTGTTTCCAGTGTCATCAGTGTCATACTCTTGGCATTAAGTCTTGGGTATTTTGTCGGGGGTCGGCTGGCTGATAAAAGGGCATCGGAGTATTTGTTTTTCCAGCTTATTGCGCTGAGTGGGTTAAGTGTTTTTTTATTGCAACTTCTCAATAGCATCCTTATTCCATCAATAAGTGGTATGTTTTCGTTGCAGTACGGACCAATGGTTACCTCGCTCTTTTTGTTTCTCTTTCCCGGTTTTCTTCTCGGTATGCTTTCGCCTCTTGTCGCAACGCTACAAAAGGTGCGTTTGAAGACGCAGGGTATCGGACAGATAACCGGGGATGTGTTTTTTTGGTCGACGTTGGGAAGTATTGTGGGGAGTGTGGCAACTGGATTTTATCTTATTCCTACATTTGGAGTTAGTCAAATTATCCTTGGGGTTGGTATGACGCTTGTGGCAATTGGTCTTTGGGGTATGATTACTTCTGGGAAATTGATCGGCTCAAGGAAAAAAATTCTTATTTTTTTTATAGGGGTTTCTCTTATACAGATACTTTTTGTCGTAATACTTGATACCTTGAAACAGAAAGACGTGGTGTATGCATCAGACGGTGTCTATGACAATATCCTCATTTTTGATCATGCGTATGAAGGAAAGCCAACCAGGTTTTTGCAGCAGGCGACTGATGCATCAAGCGCCATGTATTTGGATTCACCTGAGCTGGTCTACGACTATACAAAGTATTACAGCGTATATAAACTTGTAAGTCTTGATATCAAAAATGCGTTGGTAATCGGTGGAGGCGCGTATTCTGTTCCGAAAGCACTTTTGACTGCGGACCCTGATGTTGTCGTTGATGTTGCTGAGATTGAACCTGATTTATTTACCGTCGGAAAGAAATACTTTCGGGTTCCAGATGATCAGCGTTTGGTGAATCACGTTGAAGATGGTCGTCGTTTTCTGCAGGATACAGATAAGAAGTATGACGTGCTTTTCATAGATGCATTCCATTTCTCAATTCCCGCGCATCTAACCACAAAGGAATTTTTTGCGCTGAGTCGGGAGAAATTATCGACTGAGGGAATGTGCATTGTGAATATTATTGGTAGCTTGTCTAACGAAAAACCCTCATTTTTGCTCTCAGAAATAAAGACGTTCAAGTCTGTGTATCCAAACAGCTACTTTTTTGCCCTTTCTTCTCCTACCAAAACGTATCCACAGAACATCATAATGGTAGGATATAACTCAGAAAAGAAATTAGATCTGTCATCGCTTCAAACAGATGATATGTTTCTGGCATCAATTCCGGAGCACCTTATTCGTGTTGAAGATTATCTTTTGGAAGAGCATCCGGTATTTACTGATGACTACGCACCTGCTGAATACTTCATTATCCACGATCGGTTACTGAAGAAGTGAGAAGGAGTACACGAACTCTCTAAAGTTAATCTTTATATTCCATCTTCACATGAGGAATGCCGAGACTATACAGATCATATTCTTCAGAAACTGTTTGGAATCCTAGCTTTTTGTAAAAATCTTGCGCATAGCTTTGTGCTTCCATCCAAATCTTTTTCGGATTTTTCTTTTTTGCTTGAGTAAGTATATGCTTTGTTAATCCTTCACCAATACCTTTTCTTCTATATGCTTTCTCAACGACCATGTTTTCGATTTTGATGGCATCCTTGGGTTCTTCCCGCAGTCTTGCATAGGCGACAATTTTGCCATCTACTACCGCAATAAAGTGATCTGAGGTTTTATCCAGTTCTTCAGGGTCCCAGCCAGGCGGGCATTTTTGTTCAAGAATAAATACATCTACCCGGATCCGTATCGCATCAATAAATTCGTTAATTGTTTCAACCCTTTTATAAGTGACTTTCATTTAGAGTATATTTTAACAGAAATTATTGAGACGTAAGTGGTTTTTTAAGATTTCGTTTTATAAATTCCCGCCCAATAAGTACAGGAATGGCTATAAATGCGATTGTGAACCATATGATGTTTGCTTGGTAGAAGTCTTTGAAGTATGTGAGCGCCAAAAAAAAGAGGGAGGCACTTACAGTCGCAATCAAGCTCCCACCTAAGCCATTTATGTACCAAAAGAGATTTGATTTTCCCCGGAATCCTTTCAATATACCCCGTTCAGCAAGCGTGCCGATTATTGCAAAGATAAGTCCAACGAAGGTAACCATTTGAAAGACAGATGGGTAGGTCGGATGACGATAGATGCCTATGACAATACCTGATATCCCGACAAATAATAAGGTCGAAAAAAAAGTTCTCACAATCACACTCTGCCAAAACGATCTTTTTTCTTTAGGAAATACAGCAGCCATGATGCCAAAGAGAAGCAGTACAAAACCTATGGCAGTATGAAGGGAAATGAATGATTCCATAAACATAGTATACAGGAATCAAATTCACGGGTAGATTTGAATTATGGTTCATGGTAAAATACCTGATACAGATATTCCGCATGGTTTTCCAATTGGTTAATCAATTTTATCTGTAGATTCCGCGATAGCTCAGCGGTAGAGCAGGAAGCTGTAGCACTTTTTATATAATTTGGTTATACTTTATGGTATGCCAGATAAGAGAACGTATACCGATCGCCGTGAGTATTTAATAATGGCTGTAGCTCGAAGAAGGAAACGACTAAGAGCACGAGCAGTTGAATACAAAGGTGGTAAGTGTATTGTGTGTGGATACTGTCGTTGCCAAGCAGCGCTAGATTTCCACCATTTGGATCCAACTCAGAAAGAGTTTGGTATCTCAATGGATGGGATAACGCGATCTTGGGAGCGAGTCCAGAACGAGTTAGACAAATGTGTTCTTGTCTGCTCCAATTGCCACAGAGAAATACACGCAGGTATATTGCAGCCCTCTGGAGTAATCCAGGGAGGAAAAAATGGGGTGAACTCAGGGAAGCCGTATAAGGTAATCCTGAGCCAAGCTTAGCGAAAGACATAAGAGTAGCTAGGAAGGTGCAGAGACTAAGAGTGAGGAGTCAAACCAATAAGCTCTAAATAGCGCCCCACATCCTATTCATTTATGAAGGATGATGAGATAGTCCACACTTCTGGAAACAGAAGATAAAAGTGTAACTTCAAGGTCCGAGGTTCGAATCCTCGTCGCGGAGCTGCAAAAAGAAGTCGGGATCTTATTCCGCTATTCTTTCAAAGAAATGTGTATTGCGATTGATTTTGGTAAGTGGCATAATATAGTGAAATAGTTATTAGGAAAGGTGGTGAATAAATTATGGCAAAATATGTAGATGGGTTTGTGCTTGTAGTTCCAAAAGACAAAGCTGAGGAATATAAAAAAATGGCAGAAGATGGTCGCGATGTATGGATGAAGCATGGCGCGCTTGAATACTATGAATGCCGTGGTGACGACCTTGTTCCACAGGAAATGGGCGGTGAAAAAGCTCGCGCATTTACTGAAATGGCTGGAGCAAAAAGTGATGAGACGGTTTGGTTTTCTTATATAGTCTTTAAATCCAAAGAACATCGAGATGAGGTCAATGCTAAAGTGATTGAAGAAATGAACAAGCAGATGGAAGGAAACAAAGATATGTCCATGCCTTTTGACATGAAGCGAATGGCTTACGGTGGTTTTAAAGTTGAAGTAGAAGGGTAGAAAGCCTAATTGAAAACAAAAATCTAAAATATAGATTTAATCGTTCCAGCCAGCGAACATTTCTACGGTTTTCTATGGATTTCTTCGGGATTTCAAATCTCTGTTTTTCCGTTATACTTATAAGTACATGCAAAAAGTAATTTCAAAAGACGGCACGAAAATAGCATATGATAAGCAGGGACAAGGTCTGGTTGTTATTTTAGTTGGGGGAGGGCTTGTTGACCATACGGAAAATTCGCCCCTTTTTTCAGAATTGGTAGAACATTTCACTGTATTTAATTACGATCGTCGCGGCCGAGGGCAGAGCGGTGATACGCTACCATACGCTGTGAAGCGTGAAATTGAGGATATTGATGCGCTCATAAAGGAAGCTGGTGGATCGGCGTATCTTTACGGAGTTTCCTCCGGCGGCGCGCTGGTGCTGGAAGCTGCCGCTGCAGGCCTTGCCGTTGAAAAACTGGCAGTTTACGAAACGCCGTATAACATTGGCCCTGAAGCGTCCAAGCGCTGGCAAGAATATGTTACGAAGGTTAATACAGCTATTGCCGAGAACCGGCGGAGTGACGCTCTTGAGCTTTTTATGCGTCTTGTCGGATCTACCGATGAGCAAATTAAGGGCGCAAAGCAATCGCCATTCTGGCCGATCGGGGAAAAATTGGCGCATACACTTACCTACGACGCCTCGATTCTGGGAGACGACCGCCCTCCAGCCCACTTATCAAAAATCAAACAGCCCACTTTAGTTGCCACAGGAGATGCAGTGGATCCTAATATGACAGGGATACAATCAAACTTTTTTGATCTATCAGCCCAGGCGATCATTAAAATTATTCCGCACGCCCAGCGCAAAACTCTTAAAGGCCAGACGCACGTTGCTGATCATAAGGTCATAGCTTCAATGCTATCAGAGTTTTTTAAAGCCAAATAGGAGTTTTAGGCCTTGGAAGGCATAGGATTAAACTGCAACTTCTTTATCTCCAACCATCTTTGTTTTAGTTCACCGATATATCTAATATCCTGAAAAGCGTATATTATAGCCTCAAAGTCTAGGGTTATATTAGTCCAAGGCTCAGGGAGCAAGGCACAAAAAAGATCCGAAAGGGTCTTTTTTTATAGAAAAGAAAGGGTGCAAAGCTGAACCACCTGGTAGGAAATGTTATAATTTAAGATAAGGTATGTACAATCCAATCCAAGATGGCATAGAAAAAACGGTACAATCAGTGCGATATACAGAGGCGAAGCCGTCGAGTAATTTGTCCGAATTGGTACATTGTTTTTGGGAACTCAAAACAGATACCGCGCTACCAGTGGATTTTCGTCTTCATGTTTTGCCCGATGCCTGCGTGAATATTTTATTCAACCAAGCAGACACGAATATAGCGGGGATTACGGCACTGCGCACCACTTTCGAGGTGCTTAATCTGGGCAAGACATTTCACTATGTCGGTATTCAGTTTTTGCCCGGTGTGTGGCAAGGTAATCGAGATGAGATTGTCGATAGCTTTGTCGGTACACCATACCTAGGTAATTTGCCGCTGATTGAAACAAGCAACGAACTTGCCAAATTGGACTTCTTCGCCAAACAGTCAGTCATGTCAGAGCTGGTACAACGGCTTATCGACGAGAAGTTGGTAGTGGCTAACGCTGTAACAGCAAAAATACTGTCACATATTGATGATGTTCATACCGTGGCTGACATGGCTGCCATTACCGGTATGTCGCCTCGCCAACTACAACGAACACTCAAGCGAACGACGGGATTTTCTCCACACAACCTTCTCAAAGTAGTACGTCTGCAACAGTCATTCAGACAGCATTATCTGGCATCTTACGCCGACCAGTCGCACTTTATCCATTCGTTTCGCAAAATCACAGGCTACACGCCCGCAAGATACGCCAACAAGTTTGATGTCTGATTTATACAATACAAACTGTATACGACTGGCTATACTAAATGAGGATTTACAAAGTAAAAGGAGGTGATTATTTATGGCAAAAACTAATGCAATTGGATGGTTTGACATCTATGTAAACGATATGGAACGGGCTGTTGCGTTTTATCAAGCTGTACTTAAGCAAAAACTTGAAAAAATGGGCGACCCGACGGGTGCTTCGCAGATGATGAGCTTTCCGATGGACGACAAATCTATGTCGAAGTACGGTGCTTTAGGCGCATTAGTAAAGATGAAAGGTTCTAGTCCGGGCGTAGGTGGTACATTAGTGTACTTCAATTCAGAAGACTGCTCTGTCGAAGAATCACGAGTTGTTGCAGCTGGAGGTAAGATAATTAGGCCAAAGTTCTCAATTGGAGAATTCGGCTGGGTGACTCTGTGTGAAGACACTGAGGGCAATATGTTTGGCCTCAACTCAATGAAATAGCCATTACTTTATAGTAAGTTAGTTAACGCTATATCTGGTGTATACACGCCAGATATAGCATAGTTTTTATAAATAGTCATGACGAAGTTTGAGGATACATCACTGTTTAATATGCAGTCCTTGCTAGCCCTTAGCACTAAGCTTATCTAGTAGAGGAAGATACGCTTTTTCAGTCTCTAGAAAATGCGTTCGAAGTGTGCTAACCTGGGGGAGCAAAATTTCTTATTTAAATTATAACGTGGAAAATGTTCTCCTCATTGGTTCAATCTTAGCCATCCATATCCTTGCTTGGTTTACTCCTGGTCCTCAACTTGTCCTCATAATCCGTAACGCTGTCATTTATTCTCGAAGAATAGGATTTTTTACTGCAATTGGTTTTGCCTTGGGAAATTTTATTCACATTGTGCTTTCAGTTGTTGGTATAGGACTTATCATCGCTGCGACACCTCTTGCCGCAACGCTCGTCAAACTACTTGGGGTTGGCTATCTCACGTATCTAGGAATTAAAACGTTTTTGATGAAGATCAACACGAACACCCTCAATCCCCATGGAAAACATACGCATATTGCATCACTATCTGCAATGAAGATGGGACTGGTAACAAACCTCCTCAGTCCGCAAGCACCACTCTTTTTTGCAAGTATTTTTGGTTCGTTGCTTGCTTCTGGCGCACCTATGTGGGTAGTCATATTTTTAATGATTGCTATGCCCTTAAATACACTACTTATGACATCTCTTTGGTCGCTCTTTTTTACACAACAAACTGTTCGAAGGTGGTACGTAAAATTTGAACCTGTAATTAATAAAGCTCTCGGTGTAGCATTACTTATACTGGCAATAACCATTGCATTGTCAAAGAGGTAACGTGGAGATTATTACATAATGATACAAAATAATTTTACTTTGCTTCAAAAGTATTTGGCCCTTCAGACCAATGTCACGTTGGATCAAGTGATTGAAATGGGTTATGCAAAAATTGGTTATAGCAGCATAGAAACATCAACGTATGAAAATTTTGCATTAACCAACAAACTACTTTCAGAAGAGGAACTGTTGCAAATGGAACAAACCTTCCGAAAGCGTAACCGTAAGTCTGCAGTTTATTTTGAAAATAAGCAAGCGTTACAACAATTAGCGGAACTATTCATAAAAAATGGCTATAAGAGAGATCGTGAAGACTCTTGGATGTTTCATGATGGAAACAATATCCATGTTGATTCTGTCAAAAAGGTAGTAACAGAAGATGAGCTTGCTGTTTTTTTAAAGACTTTTGATGAGAGCTTTCAAAAAGACGATCCTCAAAATGCCATTGGAGTGTTAGGAGACTATTTAAAAATTACTCAGTTAGCCTGGCAGAAGCATCATGCAACAAATAGGCTTGAGTATTTTATTGCCTTCAAGGGAGGTAAACCTGTCGCAACATCGACATTGAATAACTTCGATGGTATCGGCTTTATCTCCAATGTTGGTTCGTTAAGACAGGTAAGAGGAGAAGGGTATGGGAAGAGAGTTACGCTTCACGCAGTAAATACTTCTGTAAAGAATGGAAATGTTTTCCATTGTTTAACGACAGTGGAACGAACGTATCCGAATGAGTTTTATAAAAGAATAGGTTTCCAAACTAAATTTACTGCAGTCTGTTATGCATCTCAATAGAGATTGCTAGGGGTTTATTCATTTTGCTACATTTTTTAATTTCCTCCCACCTTTGCCGCATTTCGCCAATATAGCTTAAATTTTGGAAACCTTGGATAATCGTGTCAAATTGAGCTTGATTTGCCAGTATAGTAATGTTAGGATAGGGGAGCATGAAAAATGTTAATTTTTCAGAAGTGTTACAAAGACTAGCCCAGCAAACCCCTGAGCAAAAATTACGGATTGCATTTAACCTTTGGCAGTTTGTAAACGATCTTCATGCCCAGAACAAGAGCCATGGCAAGAGAAAAGCAAACCCTACAAGAGCAACTGCTTAAGGATATTACCGCATTTCTGGTAAAAGCGAAAATTCCTTATATGGTTACTGGGTCTCTCAGTGTTATCCTGTATGGCAGACCGCGTGCATCACACGATATTGATTTTCTTATTGAGGCAAAGCAGGAGGATATCATTAAGTTAGTTTGGTATAAAGAATCCAAGAGCGAAAAGCATTTCATCGATGCAGCCTTTGTATATCAAATACAAAAAGACAATCTTGATGAAAAATATTTACGCGAGTGGTCGAAGCAGCAGGGAACGACAAAACTATTAAAAGAAATTGGGATAATTGATCTTGAAGAATATTATTAAATGAGCACCATTTATCAAATAAAAGCTACTATAAAAGGAAGTAAGCCGCCAATTTGGCGAAGATTTCTCGTTTCAGATAATGTTTCTTTACATACATTACATGAAATCTTACAAGTTTTATTCCAGTGGGAAGATTATCATTTGCACAGATTTGAACATAATAAAAAAGAATATGGTATTCCTGATCCGGAAGATATTGATTTTGGGATAGTAGTTATCGATGAAAGAAAAATATTGTTGTCAGAAGTCCTGAAGAAAGAAGGAGAAAGACTTGATTATTGGTACGACTTTGGGGACAATTGGCATCAAGATGTTGTTATTGAAAAAATCACACCAAACCATGCTTCCTTGAATCATCCTATCTGTATTGCTGGCAAACGAGCAGCTCCTCCCGAAGATGTTGGGGGCGTTTTTGGATACGAATATTTTCTCGAAACGATCAATGATCCGGAGCATATGGAGCATGAAGAGAAATTAGAATGGATTGGAGGAGAATTCGATCCTGAGGCGTTTGATATTGATGCCGTAAATGAAGAGCTTGAACAAATTAAATTTGAAGCAAAAGAAAAGGTGCAAAGCTGAACTACCCGGAGGGTGACGATCAGTAGCGGGTAAGAAGGGTGGCAATCATTGTATTAAAACGCTTAAAATAACGCTATATATTCGCTAGAGAAGCAATATAATAGGTTCTGATATTTTTTTAAGGCGAAGCTCAGAAATTGCCTCAATTTTCTGATACAATACTTATATGCAAATAAGGAAAGCTATTCCCTCTGATGAAAAAGAGCTCATGAGACTAATAAAGGCTTTTGAAACTGCCGATGAGTTTCTTTCAGAAGAACAACATAAGATTAGAGTATATAAGGATTTAGATTCCATGACTCAAGAAACCGCAGGAAAGTATCTATCAGATCCAGCATATATTATATTTGTTGCAGAAGAAAATGGCGTACTCATAGGGTGTGTTTGTGTAGAAATAAGAGAAAAGAAGTACAGACTGTATAGCAAAGAAGGGTATATAACAGGTTGGTATGTGGAAGATGCGTATAAGGGTAAAGGGATTGGAAAAGAATTATTTACTAATCTTGTCGAAGCTCTTAAAAAAGCAGGTTGCACTCATCTTGCACTGGATACGCATGTGGAAAATGAGAAAGCAGTAGCAATTTACGAACATATGGGATTTACGAAAAGACTGTATAATTTTTATAAACCGTTGCAAGATCTATCATAGGTTAGTTCTAACCTCCATCCCTTCTTCGGAGCCAGTTGTCTTACGCATGAATTTTGTATTAATCTACCATAACCCTCAACGGGACATCGAGCGTAGTGTTATAATTTCCCCATGAAGAAAATTTTATTCTCAAACAAAATATACACCGCGCAATCAAAAATACCGAAGGCAGGTAGAGGGGTTTTTGCAGATGCTGATATAAAAATAGGGGAGGTTATTGAAAGGTGTCCTATTATTGAAATCCCACAAGATGATTTAGCGAGCTTGGGTGAAAGTATTCTTGTGACGTATTTTTATTTTTTTGGCAAAAAGAAAGAACGATTATTGGTTGCTTTAGGTTTTGGATCACTCTACAACCACCAGTATGTTCCTAACGCCACGTATAAAATAAAACCGAAAAAAAAGATAATTGAATTTATTTCTCTCAAGAACATTAAAAAAGATGAGGAAATTACCGTAAATTACAACCAGGGAGATCGTAAGAACGCGCCATTATGGTTTGAAGAGTAATATGGTAAAATGCTCTCATGGCAGAATTAAAAACGAAAGCAACGAGTCAAAGTGTTACGGAATTTCTGAATACAATCACACCTGTGGAAAAACGTGAAGACGGTTTTGCACTTCTTGAAATGTTTCAGAAGATTACAGGAGAAAAAGCTGTGCTGTGGGGATCAAGCATTGTCGGGTTTGGAATGTACCATTACAAATCAGAAAGAAGTAAACAGGAAGGAGATTGGCTATTAACAGGATTTTCTCCACGGAAACAAAACCTAACTCTGTATATTATGGCAGGTAATAAAGATAATCATGAACTGCTGGAAAAATTGGGTAAACACAAGACAAGCGGTGGGTGTCTATATATCAACAAGCTTGCTGATGTAGACCAAACGGTACTTGCGGCACTCATCGAAAAATCGTTTCACTATATGAAGGAGACGAACAATAATTAGTCATCTAGCATTGGCATTCTGCTGAATGTATACTTCTGGGTTCTTTTGTTATAATCTCTACAGTGGATACACAAAAAATTACTTATATTGCCCTACTGCGTGGTATTAATGTTGGGGGAAATAATATTATCAAGATGATTGATTTGAAAGCCTGTTTTGAGAATATGGGCTTTACTGACGTTATGACGTATATTCAAAGTGGCAATGTGATATTTACGGTTGCTGATCGTGACCAGGAAAAACTGACGAATATAATTGAAAAAGCCCTCTCAAAAAAATTCAACAATAAAATCCGTGTCGTGGTCGTGTCATATACGCAGCTTAAAGAAGCGGTTGAGCATGCTCCCCGCGGATTTGGGCACGATCCAGCGACGTATCGATATGATGTTATCTTTCTAAAAAAACCACTTACTGCAAGCGAGGCAATAGAAAGCGTCAGTATTAAGCAAGGGGTCGATCAAGTATATGCTGGACGCGAGGTTCTTTATTTTTCCAGACTTATTGAAAAAGCTACTCAGAGCAGATTGTCCAAAGTTATTACATTGCCGATCTATCAAAATATGACCATACGCAATTGGAACACGACAACGAAGTTGCTTGCAAGAACTACAGAGTAACCATATATTTTATTACACAATTATATTAATTATTTTTTTATACTAGTACATTATGCATTAAGAGAGGAGGTGAGAAACTATGAAAAAATTAACCGTAGGAGTGATAAGTACGTTACTGTTGTTGACAGCAAGCACAACTGCATTGGCCGCACCAAATAATGCAAATAAAGCGGAGAATAATCCTAATGTTGTAGCCTATTATGAAGTAGGACTTCATGCTATTCCCACTAATCCAGTTACGTATGTAACTGGTACGAATTTAGTGACGAAACGAGGCAACAGTGGTCAGATTCAAGCTTGGTACACAGGAGCTGATGGTCATGGGTATCACAGTGTCTGGAATGTTTCCAAGAAAGGATCTTGTAATAACGACCAGGTGTTCATTGAAGATGCTTCTCTCTCATGGGGAGATTATTTAACCCCTGGCGCAGATTATTGCGTTAAGGTTAACGCATTCTAATAGTACAAGTCTTATTATTGACATAGGGGCCATGACACAATAGTCATGGCTCCTAACACATTCATTAATTCTCGAATTTTTGCTATACTTTCCTTATGAAATCTTTCATCGACAAGCTCGCATTCATCTGTCTCAAAGACCGACAGATTCTTATGACTTTGAGTAAAGGGAAAGATACTTATTATATTCCTGGAGGGAAGAGAGAAGGGGAGGAAACGGACGAGGAAGCATTGAGTCGGGAAGTTTTTGAAGAGCTAACGGTTAAAATTATTCCAGAAACAATCAAACACTACGGTACATTTGAAGCGCAAGCTCATGGGAAGCCAGCCGGTACGATCGTTCGTATGACGTGTTATGAAGCTGAGTTTACTGGTACGTTGCAGCCGAGTAGTGAGATTCAAGATATTGCATATTATACTTTTGCTCAGCGAGACATTGTGGGGCCTGTTGATCAAATTATTTTCGATGACCTCAAACAAAAAGACTTCATTGACTAAAGAAAAACCACAGCAATTGACAATGCAACGAGCTCCCGATACGATACACTTATGCTCGCGAAAATAATCGCCATTGTAGGAGTAGTCATCTATATACGATTATTATTTCTCTCAATTACCTACTTATCTCCCACAAACCTTATGCCTCAAATAGACATAGCAATCTTCCGTTTGTCATTTCTCGCGGGTATTATAGGCAATTTTTTTTATTGGTTCTATTTACGAAAACACAAGGTTGGCAGAAATACGTGGAGAGATAGTGGTCTTGGTTTCGTATTCATATTTGCGTCTGTTCTTCTTCAGTTTCTGCTTCTTTTTTTTGTTGCGGTCTTAAGCAACTAGCTTTCTGACATTGACATTAATCTTAATATTTAGTAAGTTACTAGTATGCAAATGAAGTTGGAATTGGTTCCCGTTCCTGTAACAGATGTTGACCGCGCAAAAGCATTTTACGTCGAAAAACTTGGTTTCAATGCAGACCATGATCAACGGGTGAATGAAAAGCTCCGTTTTGTTCAACTCACTCCTCCAGGCTCTGCGTGTTCAATTTGTATTGGAGAAGGACTTACCGAAATGGAACCCGGTTCAATGAAAGGCCTGCAAATGGTTATCGACAGTGCACAAAAAGCCCACGATACACTTAAAGCAAAAGGTGTTGCTGTCAGTGACGTTGATGTGCAGGTATGGGGATCCTTTGTCTACTTCAGCGATCCGGATGGAAATACCTGGGCTCTCCAAGAACTTCCTGACTACAGCAAAAAGAAAAAGAAATGAACCCCTCTGAACATATTGACAAACAAATCGCAGATCTCGGTGACTGGCGCGGACAAATAATTGCACAGATTCGCACAATTGTCCATGAAGCGGATCCTGATATTGTAGAGGAGTGGAAATGGGATACTGCGGTTTGGTCTCATAATGGACTTGTTTGTGCTGCTGGTACATTCAAAGACCACGTGAAGGTTAATTTTTTTCAAGGTGCTCTTCTGAAAGATCCACATAAGCTTTTCAATGCCGGCCTTGATGCTAAAAAAACGCGGGCGATAGATTTCCAAGAGGGAGATGTAATTAATGAATCTGCCTTGAAAGATCTCATTCGTGCTGCAGTGGCTCACAATGTTACCGTTCGCTAATCCAGTAGGCAGCGGCATGAGCTTTACATTTACCACTTTCCATGTGACTTGGATTACATTCTCATTGAGTATAGATACGTGTTAAAGCTTTTGTACATTATACATATTACGTTTAAATTGCCACTTGCAACCAGTTAATAATGGTGGTATAGTTAACTAAATTAATTATTAACTCATTGAAGAGTTAATAGAAAAATAATTCATATTCTATGGTAAAAAAACTTTTAATCCTATCTGTTCTCTTTCTCCCTCTGCTTACCATTATTGCGATTCCTGCTTTTTCCTCTAGTCATAGAGAAGCGCCAAATATTTCTGCTGATCCAAAAGCAGACGCGACTGATGTCTATGCATTCGTAAGTCCTGATAGCCCTAATACGGTAACACTCATTGCTAATTATTTCCCATTTCAGGAACCTGCTGGGGGACCAAATTTTTATTCATTTGATGACAATGCGCTTTATGAGATAAAAATAGACAATGACGGCGACGCAAAGGAAGACATCTCGTATCAATTCAGATTTAAAACCAAAATTCAAAATAAAAATACATTCCTCTATAATACCGGTGCAATTACTTCCCTAGCGGACACAGACTGGAATATCCGCCAAACATATTCGCTCACCAGAGTTGATGAAGATCGTCGCGGAAGAGATACAAAACTCGGTCAAGATTTACTCACCCCACCATCTAATATCGGACCAAAGTCAACACCAGATTATGCAAATTTACAAGCAGCCGCTGTCAAAGAATTGCCAAATGGTATTAAAGTTTTTGCCGGTCAAAGCGATGATCCGTTCTTTGTAGACTTAGGGGGTATCTTTGATCTGTTGACTATACGCACTCTCCCTGGTAACGCAGGCGGAGGAGTTGATGGGTTGCGTGGATATAATGTCCAAACTCTGGCACTACAGATCCCTATTGACCAACTGACAAAGAATAAAACCAAGCCAACTGATCCTAAAGATGCAGCGGCAGTCATTGGAACTTGGACAACATCTTCAAGAGAATCTATCAGGATTTTACGAGATAATGGGGAAATCAAAAATACAGGTAACTGGGTTCAGGTATCGAGGCTTGGCGCACCGCTTGTCAACGAAGTAGTTATTCCTCTTGAGAAAAAAGATGTTTGGAATTCCTCAAAGCCTCAAAATGATGGACAGTTTGCCAATTACGTCACTGATCCTGAACTTGCAAAACTCCTGAATCTTCTCTATGGTATAACCGTTCCGCCACAGGGACCCTTTGGATCCGCAAATCAACGTGATGATTTAATTGCTATCTTTTTAACTGGTATACCAAATCTGACAAATTCAGGTGTTACAAAACCGTCTGAGCAGTTGCGACTTAATACTGCCATTGCATCAAATGCTACACCTCTTAGATTGGGAGTATTAGCAGGGGATAACCAAGGGTATCCAAATGGGAGAAGGCTTGCTGATGATGTCGTAGATATCTCGTTACAAGCAGTTGCGGGTGCAGCATATCCATTATTTCACCCAGGATTTACCCCTCATCCATTAGCAACACAGTTGGGAGATGGCGTCGATACGAATGAAAAGCCTTTTAGAACGAGTTTTCCATACCTTGCTTTGCCGACAAGTGGTTTTGATAGTGTCCCTCATCCGTAAATAGTTTCGTGAATAAGAAAGTATTGCTCATCGTTTTTTTACTCCTCAGTATCGTCGCAGTTTTTGGTTATGAGTTCTGGCAAGAGACGATCAATAGACAAAAACAGGACATCACAACTGTACAAAGCAGCACCGATACGCTTATTGCAAATCTCGAACGTAAATTAGCAAACAAAAAAGATGATATAAATCTTTCTCTGTCTTTAGCAAATGCATATTTACAAAAGGTACGGGAGACTGCGGATAGTGACTTGTATAAGAAAGTTGATGATCTTTTGGATAGTACAGAGAAAAAAAATCCAGACAATCCCGATATTTTGGCGACCCGCGCACAAGTCGCTCTTGGACGGCATGATTTTGTTAAAGCATTAGAACTTGGTCAGCAAGCACAGCTTCAGAATCCTGAAAACGCCGTATATCTTGGAATCATCACTGATGCCCATATTGAGTTGGGTAATTATGAGGAGGCTTTAAAATCGCTTCAAAAGATGATGGACATCAAACCTAACTACAGTTCCTTTACCCGCACAGCATATCTTCGTGAGCTGTATGGGGATAGAGAAGGTGCGCAGGAGGCATTAGAAAAAGCACAAAGCGCAGGTGCACCGTATCCAGAAAATAGTGCTGCCAATTTGGTGGAATTGGGCAAACTCTACCTAAGAACTGATGTGAAAAAAGCAGACCAAACATTTAAGCAGGCACTGTCCGTTTACAAAGATTACCCACCTGCTTTGGAAGGATTGGGAAGCGTTGCTTTTGCGCGAAAAGAATATAAAAAAGCAATTAGCTATTTTGAAAAAGCTTTTCGTATTTTACCAATTGCCAACTATGCGACACATCTCGGTGATGTTTATACAAAAATTGGAGAAGGGGAGACTGCTAATAAATATTACATCTTAGCCAAAGTAGCTTATGAAAAGGCTGAACAAAGTGGCGTGAATACAGATTTGGAAGCGGCACTTTTTTTAGCTGACCATGATATAGAACTTGATCAAGCCCTCAAAAAAACACAGGCAGAGTACTTGGTGAGGCCCGATAATATTTATGTAGCGGACGCGTTAGCATGGACTTTACATAAAAACGGCAGATCAGAAGAGGCGCAAAAATATGTAGCCCTCGCAATGCGTTTGGGTGAGCATCATCCACTGATTCTTTTTCATGCTGGGGTGATTGCAGGGAAAAACAACAATCCCGAGGAGGCAAAACGGTTGTTTCAGAAAGCACTTAGTTTGCATCCGCATTTTTCACTACAATATGCGCAGGTTTTATCAGTACTCTAATGAGAAAGAAAATTTCACTTATCTTCCTATTTATCGTCACGACTAGTGTGATGACTCCTCTTGTCTCGGCGCATGAACTTATCCCAAAAGAGGCAATCGAATATATCAAAGAACATCCAAATGCAACGGTTGAAGAGATACAGCAGTTTATGGAAGAGAAAGCTCCTGGTTATAGCAAGAAATTTAAAGATAAACAGGATGCTGTTGCAGTCATTACCAATCAAGAGTCAAGCTTTTTTGATACAATTAAAGATTTTTTTGTACTAGGAATAAAACATATCCTTGAGGGGATAGATCATGTTTTATTCCTAGTGGCTTTACTCCTATCGTTTGTTTCTTTAAGAGAAATAATCAAACTGACTGGTGCTTTTACTATAGCTCACACCATTACGCTTCTTTTAGCGGGAGCAAGTGTTCTCACAGTAAGCACAAAAATTGTGGAGCCGTTGATTGCGTTTTCTATTGCCTATGTCGCGATTACCACAGTATTCTTAAAAAATACACTAGCTTTGGGAAAATCGAAATATAAATTGGCAACTGTTTTTTTCTTTGGACTGTTTCATGGGTTGGGTTTTGCGGGAATACTCCAGGAGATACAGATTCCAAAAGACAGATTTTTTTCCTCACTCATTTCGTTTAACCTCGGCATCGAGGTAGGACAAATTGTAATTATCGCTGCTGCTTTTCCAGTTATTTATTTTCTGAGAAAGAAAATATGGTATGGTACTTTTATCAAGGTAGTTGCAGCGATTATAAGTATGATAGCTATTTTTTGGGGTTTTGAAAGAATTCTATCGTGACTGAGCTAGTGCGTATTAATTTTTTGATCCTGCCGGCAAGCTTTCGCAAGCTTCACCGTCTTTGTCACCGTCGAGGCGGTTAACATCGTTTCCTTTACCGCCGACTTTCTGAAAGAAAGATTGGGACTCTGATTTGGTCGAGAAGTCATCACAATTATAGTCATCAGCTTTTTTCCCTGCGGCTTTATCAGTAGTGATATTTCCCATCTTGTCAAAAAGAATATTTCCTTCTGAATCTCGGCTGACCTTTGATTGCTCAAATGATTTGGTTTCCCAAAGCTTCCCTAAGTCAAAATCATTTTGTGATACTTCGAGTCCAAATGCTGCCAGGAGTGTAATAAATATAATAGCCAGAAAAATTCGTGCTTTTTCCCAGAGAACAAAAAGTACCCCGACAATTACCATGAGGGCAAGGATGAGACCCAATCGGAATTTCCTGTTTGCGCGAAGTTTGGAGAACTTTGAAGGTTCTTTCTGTTTTGTTTTCTCTTTTTCCTGATCAGTATCCTTTTCTTTCTCAGCCATGATGCAATGATAGACTACGTTCGTGCGTTTTGCAAGAGAGAATATATAATTCCAGCAACCACAGTTGATCATTAATTGACATACTAGTTGAATTCTTTTACTGTTAAGGTATGCCTCATATTCAGCAGGTAGCGTTTATCAAAAATCATAAGAAACTCTTTGGCGTCATCAGCATCCTTGTGATTGCTTTTATTTTATCCTTAACCGTCTTCACTGCCCAACAGCAACAAAATACCAATAGCAAAGCAATAAATGTAAAACGTGTGGCTTCAATTAGTGAGAAAAAGTTATTTGCCGCCCCTTCTTTACTGGCGATGAATAACCGAGTGGTCACGATTAGAAGAGCACCTGTATTTTCAACCACGTCAGTGAAAGGAAAATATGCCGGAAAACAAAATAATGGCGTTGCCGGTGTCATTATTAATGGGCCGATTCGGGTTTTTGATTCCTGGTGGTGGCATGTCGATTTTGATTCAGGTCCTGATGGCTGGACAAGTGAAGATTTCTTGAGAAAAATAAGCGGAGATAATCCATCCCCTGAGCCTATACCTACTGGTGTGCCATATAGCCTGCAGGCTCCACTTATTGTTAATCTGGATCCTGCAAACAATTCCAAAGTAAACAGGTCATCGGTCGTAGTAAAAGGAGGAGTCGTCGACAGTGTCTCGCCTGCGTCGCAAATAAAAATGACTATTAATAATGAACCTGTGAATCTTACTGCTGATGGGGCCTTCCAAAAAGTGCTGCAATTACCTAATCGACAAAACGCGTTCAATTTCCGCACGTACGGTGCCGACAAAAATCCTCGTCAACAGACAAATGTTCTCACGGCATATCTTGACGGTTCCGTGATCTATGGCTCTGATGCCCAGCGCGCAGCAGCACTTCGTACATTCAGCGCAGGTAAGCTCAAAACTACTGCCGGCAATCTTCCTCCCTTAAACACCGAAGGCTTACCAAATACAAATGATGCGCATATTTTCCCAAATGACCAAATGTTCCTTGCAGGCGACACGAGATCCAATGAAAATATAGAACTTACCGCAACCCATACGCTCTTTATCCGCGAACATAATTTACTCGCTGATGCAATTGCAAGGCAATATCCAGCTTTAACTGATGAGGAAATTTATCAGAGTGCCCGGCAAATTGTTGCGGCAGAATTACAGGTAATTACCTATAAAGAATTTATCCCTGCGCTCTTAGGTTCCAATGTCTTACCTCCTTATAATGGATACAAACCAAACGTCAATGCTGGTATTGCCAATGAATTCTCAACAGCGGCATTTCGTATCGGGCATACACTCGTCAACGATGATGTGGAATTTTTTGATAATGAAGGCGAAGAAGTTCGTGAGGAGTTAGAGCTTGCTGAAGCTTTTTTCAATCCCCACGTATTAAGAGAAACAGGTCCTGATCCGATTTTGAAATATTTAGCTACAGATAACGCACAGGAAGTTGATACAAAAATAGTGAGAGGCCTACGAGACTTTCTCTTCGGACCTGCAGGTGCCGGAGGATTAGATCTGGCTTCACTAAATATCCAACGCGGCCGTGATCATGGGCTTTCGGATTATAATACAACTCGGAAAGCATACGGCCTGCCGCCTATCACAAATTTTAATCAGATTACAAGTAATATAGAACTGCAGCAAAAACTCAGGGACGTTTACGGGAATGTCAATAATATTGATCTTTGGGTGGGAGGTCTGGCTGAAGATCATGTAAGTGGTACCAGTGTCGGTCAGACGTTTCAGAAAATTATGGCAGATCAGTTTATACGACTGCGGGATGGAGATCGCTTTTGGTATCAGCGAAATTTTTCAGGCAAACAGCTTGCAGCTCTGGAATCCACCCGGCTTTCGGATGTTATACGACGGAATACCACAATTACCAAATTACAAGATAATGTCTTTTTCTTTGACGAAGATACAACGCTTCCAAGTCTGGTTGCAAAAGCTGGATCAATCCCAGATGGATTAATCGGTAATGGAAACCGTCCAAATAAAAATGCCTTCGTGCCGTTTGATGCGTATGGGAATAATAAAACATATCCATATTGGGGACAAGCCGGAGTTGCGTTGGTCAGGATGGCACCGGCATCGTATGCAGATGGTATTGCAACTCCAGCAGGACCCAGCAGACCAAGCCCACGGCTTATTAGTAACATGGTTGCCTCTCAAAGTGCTGAAGAAATGGGTGAAGATGCTCCAAGAAATAACCGTCAGATATCTGACTGGATTTATGCGTGGGGACAATTCATTGATCATGATTTTGGTCTCACAAGCGGTTCATCGGAAGCTTTCCCTATTCAAGTACCCAAAGGTGATCCGTTATTTGATCCTGAAAAGACCGGAGGACAGATTATCCCACTGAGACGCTCAATGTATGACGTCGGAACAGGGACAGGGACGACGAAATATCGTGATATGAACTATATGCTGCGTGTTTCACACCTGTCAATTGGTAAAATAATCAAATTGAAAGGATTACATAAACTCTATGCAAATCCTTCCATTCAAGGTCAGGAACTCTATAGGCATAACGTCAGCGCTGAAGGAACAATACTCGCTGGACCTATCGCAGCAGAAGGTCAAAACTGGTGGCGTATTTACAGCCAAGGAAAAAGCGGCTGGATCCCCGAATCTGCACTGGATGATAATCCGTAGTTTTAGAGCTTGAGAGAGTGATAATAGAATTGATAAGATTGATAGACGATGAATGATATTTATAAAATACTTCAGCATCTCGAGATTGAATATGAAAAATATGAACACCCAGCGGTTTTTACTGTTGAGGAAGCTGCGCAGTATGATAGGGGAATTGATGCTGGGAAAAGTAAGAATCTTTTTCTTCGAAATAAAAAGGGGAATAAACATTTTTTGATTGTCGTCGAGAGTACAAAAAAGGTTGATCTCAAGCAACTGTCTACTCTTTTAAACGAAAGCAAATTAAGTTTTGCTTCTCCGGAAAGACTGAAAGAACATCTTGGGCTTACTCCTGGTTCTGTATCGCCGTTTGGAATCATCAATGATGCCGATAAACTCGTGAATGTTATTATCGACACTGGACTGTTGCAATATGAAAGAGTAGGGTTTCACCCTAATATAAATACTGCAACGCTCGCGATAAAGACAGATGACTTCAAAAAATTTCTAGACTCGACTGGGAATAAAATAACGTATTTAGATTTGTAAGTAATAAATCTCTTACATATTTAAGTCTTGACTTAATTAAGCGAATGATTTATTATATGTCCATATGGACATGTTTTCTGCATTAGGTGAGCCGACTCGACGTAATATTATTGAGCTGCTTGCGGCTTCTGGGCAATTGTCTTCGACCGATATCTCCAACAAATTTCATATCAGTTCTCCTGCAATCTCACAACATCTGAAAGTCCTTCGTGAAGCAAATTTAGTTCGTGTGGAGAAGCGGGCGCAGCAACGGATTTATAGTATCAATCCTGCATCTGTGCATGAGCTGGAGGATTGGATAAAAAAATTAACAAAGCTGTGGGAAGAGCGGTATGATGCTTTGGATAGAGTGTTGGAGGAAGAGAAGAAGAAACTAAAAAAGTAAGGAAGGGGGTGAATAATTATGACAGAGATGAAAGAAATAGTAATAGAGCGCGTGTTTGACGCACCACGGGAATTAGTCTGGAAAGCCTGGACTGATCCCGAGATAGTGAAGAAATGGTGGGGACCTGAAGGTTTTAGCGCCCCAAGTATCAAGATTGATTTCAAAGTCGGCGGGAAATATATATTTGCGATGCGAGGACCGAAAGGTTCTGAATGGGATAAAGTTATGTACAGCTCAGGCGTGTACAAAGAAATTGTGCCGAATGAAAAAATAGCTACAACCGATTACTTCAGTGACGAGCATGGAAACAAAATGAATCCAGTGGATTTTGGGCAAGATCCTAACTCCCCAAGCGAAATGAAGGCGGTTATAACGTTTGAAGATGTGGAAAACGGCAAAACAAAGCTTACTATTACCTACCCACGACCTGAGAATGAAGAGCAATTCCAGGCAATGCTGAAGAGTGGTATGCGGGAAGGTTGGATGTCAAGTCTTAATAAACTCGAGGCGAGTTTAAAAAGTTAAACGAGAGATCCTGAATCAAGTTCAGGATGACAATAACAAGGGAAGGAGGTGAAAAATAGTATGGCAAAGATAAAACAAAAAATTACACCATGTTTGTGGTTTGATATGGAATGTGAAGAGGCGATAAATCTGTATATTTCTGTCTTTAACAATCGTCCTGGAGCTTCAAAGAAAAACTCAAAGATTGTGAGTATCATGCGTTATCCTGAAGGGGTTGATGTCGGACCGATGAAAGGAATGGGCGGAAAAGTGTTAACAGCAATTTTTGAACTTGAAGGACAGGCATTTCAAGCACTCGATGGTGGACCGATGTTTAAGTTCAACGAAGCGATTTCTTTTTCTGTCGAATGTGAAGATCAGAAAGAAGTTGATTACTTCTGGGGAAAGCTTTCAGCTGTCCCAGAATCAGAACAATGTGGTTGGTTGAAAGATAAATTTGGTCTGTCTTGGCAGATTATTCCTAAGCAATTGGGTGAGCTTTTGTCTTCAACCGACAAAGAAAAAGCAGGAAGAGCAATGCAAGCGATGCTTCAAATGAAGAAGATTGATGTCAAAAAACTTCAAGAAGCATATGATGGAAAATAATTCCAAAACAAATCCGTTCGGTCATCCCGGACTGACAAATGTTCGGGATGGCAGCGGGGAAAGGGGGTGAATATATATGGCAAACAATAAAACAAAAATTACAGCAGAAGAGGGAAAACAGGAACTTTTTATTGAACGCGAATTCGATGCTCCAAGAGAGCTTGTTTTCAAAGCGTACACTGATGCGCAACTTTACGCACAGTGGGTGGGCCCAAGAGATCTTACTATGAAGCTTGAGAAGTTTGAGGCAAATAAGGGTGGCTCTTGGCGCTATACGCATGCTGATAAAGACGGGAACGAATATGCGTTTCATGGTGTTTTTCATGAAGTCTTGTCTCCTGAACGGATTATTGATACATTCGAATTCGAAGGGCTTGCAGAAACAGGGCACGTCATTCTCGAAACAGTAAAATTTGAAACATTACCAAATGGAAGAACCAAGGTGATATCTCAATCTGTATTCCAGTCAGTTGCTGACCGAGACGGTATGATGCAGTCAGGTATGGAACATGGAGTTAATGACTCGTATGAACGTCTCGATGAACTCCTTGCGAAAGGTGAAAAGTAATAGTACACTACACATACAAAACCTTTGGTCGCCTCAGGCGGCCATTGGTGTGCAAAGAACGGGATGAATACTTATGACAAAAAATAAACACACAAAAATAACCGCAGAATCGGACACCCCCCCCAAATTCATAGTAGTAATTGGCGCATCAGCCGGAGGATTGGATGCATTGAAGGAAATGGTGCAGTCCTTACAAAAAGGACTCGATGTTGCTTATTGCATTGTACTTCACTTATCACGTAAAGGGATTGGTGATTTTGTTGTCCATCGCTTGGAGCAAGTTACGTCTATGCATTGCAGTCTTGTCGTTGATGGTGCTCCCTTAAAAAAGGATAACATTTATATCGCCCGTCCCAACCAGCATATGCTAGTCAAAGATAATACATTTATTTTGGGTGCTGGTCCTGAAGAAAACCGTTTCCGGCCGTCTATTGATGTGTTGTTCCGTTCCGCAGCTGTAGCTTACAGCTCACGTGCCATAGGTATTATTTTAAGCGGTATGTTGGATGATGGTACATCAGGCATATGGGCTATTAAAAGAAGTGGGGGCACCTGTATCGTGCAAGATCCTAACCAGGCTGAGTATCCTGATATGCCCCTTTCCGTCATAAACAATATGGAGGTTGATCATGTAGCAACTCTTGAAGAAATGGGTCCACTCGTCGCTGAAATAATACAACATAACACAGGAGGCAAAAAGCCAGTGCCTCAAGATGTTATAGCTGAATCAAAAATTGCTGAGACAACAGCAGTAGGTATAGATGTTATTGAGAAATTAGCCGAAACAAGTGTCTTTGCCTGTCCTGATTGCGGAGGTAACTTATGGGCTATGAAAGACGATACAATTAAACGTTACCGGTGTCACATAGGTCACGCCTATACGCAGCGTGATTTAGTAATAAAACAAGCAGAGACAGCAAGCACCACTTTGTGGGTGGCGCTTCGAATGATGGAAGAGCGTAAACATCTTTTAAGAAAATTGGAAGTTGATAGCGTAAAAAAAGGACATAAAAGCATAGCCACAAACCATGGAGAAAAACAAGATGTCATGCAACGTCATATCGATAGGTTAAAAGATATCCTATTCGATTTGCAAAATTATGATACAACATAAACCTGTTTGAAAAAATAGAAATTATGGCACAAGAATATATCCAGATTCGCGGCGCTCGCGAAAACAATCTGAAGAATGTCTCGCTTACTATACCGAAGCGTAAAATAACGATATTTACTGGAGTTTCAGGCTCTGGTAAATCATCGATAGTATTTGATACCATTGCCACAGAAGCCCAGCGTCAGCTCAATGAAAACTTCAGCGCTTTTATCCGTGGCTTTCTACCGAGGTATTCGCAGCCTGATGCTGATGCAATTGAAAATTTAAGTATGGCAATTGTTGTCGATCAGAAACGTATGGGTGGCGGATCGCATTCGACTATGGGGACAATTACCGATATTTATACTGTGTTGCGGCTTTTGTTCTCTCGCGTCGGCAAACCGTTTGTCGGGTATTCCAATGTGTTTTCTTTTAATGATCCCCAAGGCATGTGTCCTGACTGTAATGGATTAGGACGAAAGATAGGTATTAACTCCGATGGTTTTTTGGATATGACCAAGTCGCTCAATGAAGGCGCTGTTCAGGTTCCTCTGTTCGTTGTTTGGGAGAAGGAAAGTTATAAAAGTTCAGGATTTTTTGATAACGATAAAAAACTCTCAGATTTTACCCCCGAGGAAATGGATTTACTCTTGCATGGCAAAGACCGCAAGTTTAAATTTAAAATTGGTGAAGGTACGATGAACGCAACCTACCTTGGGATTATTGAAAAGCTTACCCGTTCATATATCAAACGCGATATCAAAACGTTATCAGAACGCACACAAAAAATGGTTGCACCGTATCTAACGTTTGGTCCATGTGATCTGTGCCGCGGAACCCGCCTCAGCCAAGCGACGCTCAGTTGCAAAATAAACGGCCGCAATATCGCTGAACTTTCCTCAATGGAAGTAACCGAGTTGCTCCAGGTAATCAAAGCAATAAAAGATCCGGTTGCGACGACAATGGTCAAGACATTAACAGAACGTTTGCAGCACGTGAGTGATATCGGTCTTGAATATCTCAGTCTTAACCGTGAAACTGACACATTATCTGGTGGAGAATCACAGCGAATCAAAATGGTCAAACATCTCTCAAGTAGTCTGGTCGATGTGATGTATATTTTTGATGAACCAAGTGTGGGCCTGCATCCACGGGATGTACATCGTTTGAATGAATTGTTACAAAAATTACGTGATAAAGGGAATACCGTTATTGTGGTCGAGCATGATCCTGATGTCATAAAAGTTGCTGATTACATCGTTGATGTCGGACCACACGCAGGAAGCAGGGGAGGTACGATTGTTTACGAAGGAAGCTTTGCTGATCTGCTCAAAGCAGATACATTGACCGGCAAACACATGAGTCAATCTTTGCCGATCAAAGAAACGTTTCGTCCTGCCAAAGGCAAGCTTCCGATTGTGAACGCCAACAAAAATAATCTGCAAAACGTCAGTGTCGATATCCCGACTGGTGTGCTGACGGTCATAACTGGTGTTGCCGGTTCGGGTAAAAGTTCACTCATCCATCAGGTTTTTCTCAAACAGCATCTCGATGCCATCGTCATCGACCAATCAGCAGTCGGAGCTAACTCCCGTTCCAATCCTGCCACGTATACAGGCATTATGGATGACGTGCGCAAAGCGTTTGCTGATGCAAATAAAGTAAATGCAGGATTATTTAGCTTCAATTCCACAGGTGCCTGCGAAAATTGTCAGGGACAAGGGGTGGTATATACAGACTTAGCATTCCTGGATGCTGTCAAAAGTCCATGCGAAGTCTGTGGTGGAAAGCGTTTCAAAGATGAAGTGCTGAAATACACATTGAACGGTAAATCTATCGCGGATGTACTAGAGATGACTGTCGAGCAAGCGCTTAATTACTTTAGTATCCGTGATATCGTCCGCAAGTTACAATCGATGAGTGATGTGGGTTTGAATTATCTAAAGCTCGGACAGCCACTGAACACACTCTCAGGTGGCGAATGTCAAAGAATCAAATTAGCAAGTGAATTGCACAAAAAAGGAAGTATTTATGTGATGGATGAGCCGACAACTGGTCTGCATATGTCTGATTTAAGCCATTTATTAACAATCATGAACAGTCTTGTCGATAAGGGCAACACAGTCATTGTCATAGAACACAACCTCGACGTAATCAGAAATGCTGATTGGATTATCGACATGGGTCCCGAAGGTGGCTCGAAGGGTGGGAAAGTTATGTTCGAGGGTACTCCAAAACAGCTGCTTTTAGCAAAACATTCACTAACAAGTGAGTATTTGCAGAAATCATTATGACAAAACCGGACCAAACAAAAAGTACTGCTGATGTGAGTGCAAAGCTGTTTGTTGAAAAATTAAATACGTACCGTTCGAGCGCCGAACGTAAGAAGTATCATAAGTTATTTCCCATCGATGAAGATCAGTCTCATGGCGGGGATACGTTTATTGGTGTGCGGATGGGGCTGGTCTTTGCACTTGCCAAAGAGTTTATAGACATGCCTCTTCGCGAAATCGAAAAACTACTCGAAAGCCCGATACATGAGGTACGGGTTGGGGCGGTGAGTATTATGGACTTCCAAGCACGGAGCAAAAAAACAACGGACGAGCGAAGACACGAACTATTCGATCTCTATATAAGACGTCATGATCGAATTAACACCTGGGATCTCGTTGACCGAAGCGCAATATATGTCGTCGGCAGCTACTTGTTTGATAAGCCACGTGATATTTTGTACAAGCTGGCACGCTCTAAAAATATATGGGAACGCCGCACTGCCATGGTGAGCACAGCATATTTTATTAAAAAAGATGAGACAGACGATGCTTTTAAGATCGCTGAACTGTTGCTTACCGACGATCAGGATTTGATTCATAAAGCTACTGGATGGATGCTGCGTTATGCCGGTGATAAGGATCGCTCCAAACTCGTAAGCTTTTTAGATAAACATGCAGCCACAATGCCACGTACTGCTTTGCGTTATGCAATTGAACATTTTGATAAAGAACAGCGTGGGCACTATTTGGGTATAAAGGAAAATGAACTTCATATAAAATCCTAACACAGTTCCTCAGTATGCGATGGTATAATTTTGGAAGAAAGGGGGTGAAAAATAATTATGACAAATAACAATAAAACAACAGATGAAGTCCAAGTCCGAAATCTCATTGAGAATTGGGCGCATGCGATAAGTTCAGGGGACAGGGCGGCGATTCTCGCTCACCATTCTCCAGAAATGTTCATGTTCGACTTCCCCTCTCCGTTGGTTCGGGGGATCGACGCCTACGATAATCAGTGGGACTTCTTTTACAAGGCACCGAAGGGGCCAATCAGTTTCGTTCCAAGCGAGTTGGAGGTGACGGCTGGTGACGATGTCGCATTCGCATATTGCCAGATCCGTTGTGAGGGTACATCAGCCGGCCCGCTCGATCTTCGATTGACCGTCGGGCTTCGCAAGATCGATGGCGAGTGGATGGTAATACATGAACACCACTCCGTTCCTACTCGTGAGGAGAGATTCTTGAATCCGAACGCTGCTGTTGACTGAACATCTAGAGATGCGCTTTCCCTTTCAACAAGAAAGGGAAAGCGAGCAAACAGGTTCAGGTCAAATAGCGTGTAATACAATGACATTTAAAAATGGGGTAGTTTTACCTAAGTATTAATCTGTGGGGAAGTGGATCATGGCAAAAAACGCAAAAGTGAAATTGACACAAAATAGCAACAACCCCAAAAGATTGGCCAAAGCTGGTTGCTAAATTAAAACAACTGAACCTTCAGCCTCACGACTGGTCTCCCGAAGACATCGCTACCCTGAAAGAGTGTTGTGGGCGTACGAGTTTTTGGCAAAAAGTTGAATCTTTCCTAAACTGCCATAGTGATGTATCATACATTTATGAACATAGCGACAGTCGTTTCAGATACCGTATGGAAAGATGCACGGAAGAATATTGAACAAACTGAACGTCATGTCGTTGAGGTTTTACGTTTATACCCGAAGACACAGATTATCCTATTCCCTGAAATTAGTTTGGCAGGCTTTGTTGTTGATGCAAGTAATCAAGAAGTTGCAGAACCCATGGATGGGTATTGTGTAACTGAGGTGAAACGTATCGCAAAGAATTATAGTGTCACACTTATTTGCGGCATGATAGAGAAGAATATGGATGGCAAGCCCTACAATACACAATTTGTCGTATCGAATAAGGGAGCACTCATAACGAAATATCGCAAAAATCACCTGTATACTCAGTCAACGGAACCCGATGTTTTTTCTGCTGGGGAAGACTTAGCGGTGTTTAATCTGGAAGGATGGAAGTGCGGTCTTGCTACGTGTTTTGATATCCGTTTCCCACGACTATTCGAAGCGTACAAGAAAGCAGGGGTGGAATGTATGTTTGCTGGTTTTAATTGGGTACATGGACGCAACAAGCCTGCTATTATGGAGCATCTTGTCAAAACCAGAGCACATGAAAATCAATATTTCTTTGCAGCAGTTGACCGAACAGGTTCAGACCCTAATACGACATACTACGGCACAAGCATGATTGTTAATCCTTATTCTGAGGATGTGGCGCAGCGACAAGATATATATTCTTACGCAGAAATCAGCAAAGACGATATAACGAATTTGGGTAAGACTTTACCTTTGAGTGGAAGTTTTAAAGCAGCATATCATATTCTTGAATAGGCTTACTTCCAGCTCAGGTGTCATTCTGCTTGTCTATCAACCAGCATTTCTCGCAAAAGCGTCGTCGAAGAAGGCGTGAAAGAAGGCGAAGTAATTAATAGGAAAAAAGGTTAGTAATATGACAATGAGAAAGAAAAATATATCTTCTGTGAATCCTACTATTTCTCCTCGAGCCGGACTTCGAGAGTGGATAGGACTCGCCGTGATCGCTCTTCCTAGTATGCTCTACTCCATGGACCTAACGGTTTTGAACCTCGCCGTGCCGTCCCTTAGTGCTGATCTCAAACCAACCAGCTCCCAACTTTTGTGGATTGTCGATATATACGGATTCATGCTGGCCGGGTTTCTGATCACGATGGGAACTTTGGGTGATCGGATCGGTCGTCGCCGGCTGCTGCTGATCGGCGCCGCTGCGTTTGGCGTAGCCTCTGTCCTCGCTGCGTTTTCAACGAGTGCAGAGATGCTTATCGTGACTCGCGCGTTGCTCGGTATTGCTGGTGCGACTCTCGCGCCGTCTACCTTGTCCTTGATTCGCAACATGTTTCACGACCCAAGGCAGAGGACGGTCGCAATGGGTGTGTGGATTTCCAGCTACTCGCTTGGTGCTGCGATTGGTCCGTTGATCGGAGGGTTGCTGCTGGAGTACTTTTGGTGGGGTTCGGTGTTCCTAGTGGGTGTGCCAGTGATGGTGCTACTTTTGATAGTTGGTCCGGTGTTGCTTCCTGAGTTCCGTGATCCCAAGGCGGGCAGGCTGGATCTGACAAGCGCAGCGCTGTCGTTGGCTGCTGTGCTAGCAGTGATCTACGGCCTCAAGCAGTTCGTTCAAGATGGCTTTGGGTGGCTGCCTGCGATGTTCATCGTGGCAGGATTGACGGCTGGAGTCGTGTTCGCCCGTAGGCAACGAATGCTGGCTGATCCGCTGATTGACTTCAAACTCTTCCGGTCGAAAGTGTTCACCGCATCCCTGGTTGTGTATACGCTCGTCAGTTTCATTGAGTTTGGATTCTTAATTTTCTTCGCACAGTACTTGCAGTTGGTACTCGGTATGGGGCCTTTGGAATCAGGTTTGTGGATGATACCTTCGGCCTGCGCGTTTATTATCGGCTCAATGGTGACGCCTATTATCGTACGGAGGGTTCGACCAGAGTTTGTGATGAGCGCAGGACTCACACTTTCGGCCGTCGGCTTTGGGGTGATTGCTACAGTGGACGGGACATCCGGGGTCTTGGTCCTCGTGGCTGGGTCGGTTATCTATTCTCTGGGTCTCGCTCCAGCGTTCACTTTGGCAACAGACTTAATCGTCGGAAATTCTTCTCCCGAACGTGCAGGCGCCGCGGCAGCGATTTCCGAGACAGGCTCCGAATTCGGTGGTGCGCTCGGTATCGCGATGCTTGGCAGCATCGGGGTTGCCATCTATCGAACAAATCTGAACGATGCTCTTCCTGCAGGTATTCCACCAGAAAGCGCAGCGATGGCGCGTGACAGCTTCGGCGCCGCTGTAAGTATTGCAATGCAATTGCAAGATGAACTTGGTACCACACTTCTGGAGGTCTCTCGTAACGCCTTTGTCCAAGGGATGCAGGTAACCTCTGTCGTCAGTTCAGCCATCTCGATAACAGCTGCAGTCTTTATAGTGGTCATGCTGCGGAAAGCACGCAAAGGCACTTGAGTAGAGAAAAAGTAATGTAAGGTACAAAGGAAAAAAAGAGCATGAAAAAAATACAGTTTCCATCAAAAGACGGTTTACCAATTACAGCAGATCTGTATTTGGCGCAGAAACCTAAAGGATGTATATTACTGTGTCATCGGTCGCATTTTAATAGAGGCGAATATAAAGACACTGCTTTAAAACTTCAGGAATTAGGATTTACTTGCATGGCTATTGATCAACGTTCTGGCATGAATGTGTATGGAGTGATCAATGAAACTTCGACGCTTGCCAAAAAGAAGGGTCTCCCAACAGGTTACTTAGATGCAAGGCAAGATATTGAAGCTTCTATAGAGTACCTCTACGAATTTAACCATAAGGAACCAATTATTTTGATCGGAAGTTCATATGCAGCATCACTTGCTTTGCTTATCTCATGCCATACTGACAAAGTGAAAGCTGTAGCTGCATTTAGCCCGGGGGAATATTTAAAAGGTATAAATTTAGCTGAGTCAATCAAAGCTTTGACAAAACCAACATACATTACTTCAGCAAAAAAAGAGGTTCGTGAAGTAGCACAGGTCCTAAGATATATAGATCCAAAATATATTACATATTTCAAACCTGGTGTAGAAGGCTTTCATGGTTCAAAAGTTCTTTGGCAGACGAGCCGTGGTAATGAAATCTATTGGAAATCGTTTCAGCAGTTTTTGTTGAATCTATAAGTTTTCCTTACTTTTACCCTCCAAACGTACTATTGTATTTAAAAAGCTCTCAATAGTGAGGCAAAGAAACCAATTATTAAAGCGATGATGGTGAGTAAGAAACCAATAAAACCTGTTCCACTTCCTGATCCTGGATTGCTTGTAGGAGGAGAAGTGATAACCGGTGCTGTGGTAGGTACTACTACTGAAGTGGGTGCAGGAGGAGATGTCGGGTCAGTACCAGCAGGCGAAGTAGGAGCAGCAGTCGGGTCTGTTCCTGGAGGTTCAGTGGGCACGCAATTATTTGAACCACCACAAACATATGTTGGTGTTATTTCGGTTGGTGCAGGAAGACTTGTTGGACTGGCCGTACCGGCTGAAGGAGAACAGCAGAGCTGCGCTGCTGGACAATCTTGTTGTCCATTGTTTGTTTCGTTGGCTGGATCACACCCTTCACTTGAAGGATAACAGAGACCTTGTAATTGTTCACATTGGGGAGGAGTATTGATCTGACAACATGATGCGTACCCATTTGAGCTGCAATCTGATTCTCCTAAATCTTGTTCACCCGTTTGACAGGTTCCTTTTTGGGTGCAATAACCCTTTTGGGCGTTACAGTTCTCTCCGGTACCTATTCCAGGTTTTAGTGTACAGCAGACTTCTCCTGTATTACAATCGTTTTGTCCTCCATCTACTTCTAAATCAGGATTACACCCTTCTGTCGTAGGATAACATGCCCCTTTCGCTGCGTGGCAAGCATCTCCCACGGCGGAAGTTGAAACATTAAATTTTCTATTTTGGAGCTTATGTAAAGAAAAATCAGAAGCTTTTGTGTAGGTAGTTTGGGGTGAGTCTTTTTGACCTTGTACAATCAAAAGTGTAATAACAATAGAAAACAGAAGCAGACACACGAGTAAAATTTTCTTGTTTATTTTCACAATTGGTTTTGTTATTTTTTGAGAAACTGCGCTTGATTTTTTAAGTGGCTTTTTTATAAGCTTTGGCATAGCTCACTTAATCGTAAAGTATAGAGTATTGTGTGTCAAGCCGAGGGGATTGCCCTAAGACTTTGAAACTCTCTTGACGGAGACTTGATAATTCGGTAAGATCTTTTTTATGAGCAAGGTCTTTGGAGGAATGGCGGCAAGTCTTGATGGATATATTCAATCCAAAAGCGGTGATTTATCATGGTTGAATAATGCAATGGCAAAGGGTGAGGATTATGGGTTTGAGAAAACTATGAAGAGAACGGGAGCTTATATCATGTAAACCATATAAATCAGGTATTGTAATTTTAAACTACAGACTCAAAAATGACTAATCCTAAAGAAAAAAACACTATTCCTCCCCGACTAGAGCTTTTCAGTGACGCTGTTTTTGCTATCATCATTACCATCATGGTTTTAGAATTGCACCCACCGGAAGGAAATCAATTACAGGATTTATATCCGCTGCTACCGGTGTTTTTAAGTTATGCGTTAAGCTTTATCTATCTGATAATATACTGGAATAACCATCATCATTTGCTAAAGACGATGGATACGCCCAACGGTAAAATTATGTGGGCGAATGCTTTGCTTCTTTTTTGTCTGTCACTGATCCCTTTTACTACTGCTTGGATAGGAATATTCCCCGGTGAATCAGTTCCTACTATTGTGTATGGGTCTGTGTTTTTGGCTTCAACAATTGCTTATACGATTCTTGAACAGGCAATTATAGAAACCGAAGGAAAAGATTCAGTACTTGCCAAAGCGCTTGGAAGAGATAGTAAAGGCATTATTTCTCTTATTACCAATGTCGCTGCTATTGGAGTGGCATTTTTAAATCCTTGGATTTCGTATGTCTTATTTGCTGGGGCGGCGTTTATGTGGATGCTGCCTGATCCCAGAATTGAGACACAGTTAAAGAAAAAGAAAGAGTAATCTTACAAAATTCTGTTTGTTTTTTTGCAAAAGTGACAGACAATGAATAGTATGAGAAAAATAGTTATGTTCAATTTGGTATCACTTGACGGCTTCTTTGCAGGAGAGGACGGGAATATCGATTGGCATGTCGTGGATGATGAGTTCAATAAGGCTGCTGTTGCAATGATTAAGCCTTTTGATACGATTCTCTTCGGACGAGTGACGTATCAACTTTTTGAAAGTTACTGGCCAGGTGCTGCGAAAGATCCTGCGATTTCAAAGGAAGATCGTATCATTGCCAACAAAATAAACAAGATGACCAAAGTAGTTTTTTCAAAAACACTGAAAAAGATTACGTGGGAGCACTCGAAACTCGTTACGGGTGATCTTCGGAAAGAAGTCGCAAAGTTAAAAGAACAGGATGGTCGGGACATAATCATATACGGTAGCGGTACGATTGTGCAGCAACTAACTAACTTAGGTCTCATTGATGAATATCAGCTCATGGTCAATCCGGTTATCTTGGGCAAAGGAAAACCATTATTTAAAGTTATGAAAGATAAGCTTAATTTGAAACTTTTCAAAACAAAGACGTTTGTTTCAGGAAACGTTTTACTTTCTTATAAGTTATCGTAGTTTTTCTATTGTTTTGGTTATGCAATTTCTTGTAATTGGAAAAGATGGTACAGATGAAAAGGCAATGGAGCGCAGGAAGGTCGCGAGGCAAGCTCACTTAGATTTGGGTGAAGAGATGCGGCAAGCTGGGAGCAGATGGTATGGATCTGTATTGGTGGATGATAACAATACAATGATTGGTTCAATGGCGGTGATGGATTTTCCATCAGAGAAAGAACTGCAAGAATGGCTTGATCGAGAACCATATGTAACTGGAGAGGTATGGAAATCGGTTGAAGTTATTAAGTGCAATGTCAAAAAACCATGGCAGTTTAATCGACCGCAGTCCTTCTTTGAATCAAAAACAAATATGTAAGATCATAACCTCTTACACAAATATTACTGAATTATGGTTTTCAGACGTGTTCTTCCCCCTATAATAACTGAACTGTATGGCTAATTGGGGTAAAATATTGAGTCGAGGAAATGTTGAAGATAGGCGGTCGATGGCACCGGCTGCTATTGGTGGTATTAGTCTGACTGGGTTGGCTTTGGTACTATTATATAATGTGCTCGCGGGTGGAGACGTGACGGATGTGTTGAATCAACTGGAAAATATTCCAGTTGAACAGCAAGAGAATGTGCAGAAAGAAGAATTTACGGGTCAGGATAGTTATGAGGTATTTGCATCAACGGTATTGGGTTCAAATAATGAGATGTGGTCTAAGTTATTCGGTAAAACAAACCATACATATACGCCACCGAAATTAGTATTGTTCCGTACAGCTACCCAGTCAGCCTGTGGCAGCGCAGTTTCGGAAGTGGGACCACATTATTGTCCGGTCGACAAAACGATATATTTGGATGAAACTTTTTTTGACGAATTACAGAAGCGGTTTGGTGCCAAAGGGGGAGATGTGGCAGAAGCATATGTCATCGCCCACGAAGTTGGTCACCATGCGCAAAATGAATTTCAGATTATGGAGGAAGTGCAACGGACACAACAATCAGATCCGGATCGTGCCAATAATTTGTCCATAAAACTCGAGTTGCAAGCGGATTGTTTTGCGGGTTTATGGGCACATTCAATCCGTGATTTAGATGTATTTATGCCCGGTGAGATCAGTGAAGCGATGGATGCTGCAGCAGCGGTGGGAGATGACAGGATTCAGAAAAAAGTAACAGGATACCAAAATCCTGAGACATGGACGCACGGTTCAAGCGAGCAAAGGGCCATGTGGTTTAATCGAGGATTTGAGTCAGGGACACTTTCTGTGTGTAATACGTTTCAATAAAGGATAGTCTCGTTATTTCGAATCCACCCACTCTTCAGGAGGTACCGACATTTCCATTATTATAAAGGCTGCTCCGGCCGGATCAGTGATCATGGCTATTTTCCCAACACCGATATCTTTGGGTTCCATATGTACTTTTCCTCCGAGTTCTTTTACTTTCGCGGCTGACTCTTGGATATTCTTAACAGTAAAATACACTGTCCAATTTGGCGGCATGCCTACCATTTCCGGTGTGATAGCCATCATGCCACCATTATTGCGGCCGTTGTTTTTAATTGAAACGTATCCGGTTCCCTCATCTATTTCATACGTCCAACCCAAAAGGTCTGCATAAAATTGTTTTGCCTGGTCTAAGTCATTCGTGTACAGTTCATTCCAGCACATTGCTCCAACAACATTAATAATCTGTGCGCCGTGGTGTTTATTTGCCTGCCAAAGCGAAACATTTGCTCCTGTGGGATCTTGAATGGTAGACATCCTTCCTGAATCAAGCACATCCATGGGAGGCATCGTTACTTTTGCACCAAGTTTTGTGGCTTTGGCAGTCATTTCGTCAACATTATCGACGGTGATGTAATTGCTCCAGAATGATGGTATGTCTGGCATGAACGCCGGGCTTCCGCCGGCTACGTATTTCCCATCAAGCGAAAACATCGTATAATCCGGTTTTCCAGGTTCTGTCGGCATGTCTTCACTTGTCCATCCAAAAAGATCTGTCAGGAATTTTTTTGTGGCTTGGATATCTGTTGAGAAGAAGTCGGTCCAGGAAAATGTTCCTTGGGGGTATTTGGTAACTGTGTAGGACATTGTATAATTATAAATAATTATGAAACAAAATCAAGAGCCATTTGAGTCAATTATAAAAAGTGATATAATAGTTGAGAATGAAAAAGGGTTTGGTAATTATTTCCACGATTTTATTTTTTGTCCTTTTCCCTACTACCTCTTTTGCCGCACAGAATGACGATAATAATGGAATCATAAAAAGAGTTTCTCTAATGATTGCCCAGGTGATAGAACCTATCAAAATAAATATTGGGCTTCTTACTGGAAGAGTAGAAAAGATAGAAAACACAGTTCAGAATAATCCCAACCAAGAGGAAATTGTTACTGAAGCAGTTAAGACTGTGAATGAGGACGTAGCGATTGATTCAATACTTGGGATTTGGCGGGCGCAGAATATTTATTCTAAGGAAGATAAGGACAACAACGGTCAATTTGACTATGCCGAACGACTCGACCAACTTTTCCGAAGCGGCAATCTTATCGATAATGTTCTGGTAGGAGGTGTAAAGCAAGGCTATACATATACAATACAGATCAATCCCAATGCCAATATCCCCGGATGGAATGCAGTTGCCAAACCGAAAAAAATAAACAAAACTGGCAATAGATCCTTTTATATCGATGAAACAGGTGTCATACGGGCAAGTTCGAGTGGAGAAATAGGTCCCCAGAGCCCTCCTCTTAAAAATTAGCAAATGAAGATATACTACATCACCCCAAGATCAACTGTCATCAATATGATCTGATTTCATACGTTATTATTACAATAATTAGGCATATCAGCGGTTTGACAAACACACATTGTTATTATATATTTATTTTTTATTACTGGAAATTTTAAGAGTTAATATATGTCTATTGATTACTCATTTTTTCAATTAGCAATACGATTTGTTGCATATAGGTATACCTTTTAACGCATCCCGACTCCGGTCCAAACAAACTGAGTTGGAGTCATTCGAAAGGAGGTGAAATGAATGAAATTAACAAAAAAAATTGGTGGCATTCTCGCTACAGGAGCGTTGCTCGCAGGTATTGCAGCACCGACTGCTTTTGCAGCACCTGGAGCACAGGGGTTTGATGTGTACGATAACACGAATGATGGTCTCCAAGTAGGGACAGACTCCGATACAGGAAATGTTGTGGTGAATGCAAACCCTGGTGGTCAATCACGATTGATCGTTCAAGCACATTTGCAAAAGGCTGCTCCAAATTGTACCTACAATGTGGAGTTGGTGAGAGCAAGCTCTGCTTCAAACGGAGGGTTGGATGGCACTGGGCACACCGGATCTCCAACAGTGATTGGTACTTTGACTACAAATGGTGGAGGTAATGGCAATGCGCATTTTGATGTCGACTTAGGAACAGATCCTTTAGACACTGATGTCTATGCTCACCTTGACTTTGAAGCCGTTGGAACCTGTACTGAAGCAGACGGGACCAATGTCGTTGCCAATGAGTACGGTGCAGCACCAGATCCTGCGCTTGGTACACCTTTAACCTTTAAAGATTAAGGAAGGTTTTTAACGTACGTTTTTTTTAAAACCCTCGACGTTTGTTGCCGGGGGTTTTTGTATAATTTGTAGGAGGAGCTCATGCATATCGTTTTTGCGCTCTTGGAGAAAGACACAACTCGCGTTATTTTTATACCTCTCGCTAAGTGCACATAAGTAGAAGAATAAAGACAGAATGCCTCACTTGTGGTAGAAGTACTGTGTTTTCGGATAAATGCCAAAAATGATCGAATTCTGATATACTTTCTGTTGTGAAAACCTTTTACCATCTTCTCGGCACAGCACTTATTGTCTCTACTACAAATAATTTTGTGTGGTTTGCCCTGACATACTGGGTGTATCTGGAAACCAAATCTGTTATTTCAACTTCCACCGTAGCGGGTATTTTTCTTGTGGCGACGGCTGTCTGCGGATTTTGGTTTGGCTCAATTGTTGATCATAACAAGAAAAAACACGCGATGCTTGGGTCAAGTGCGGTGACGCTGATTCTTTTTGCCCTCGGTTTTCTCCTGTATACCATAACGCCAGCCAGTGCATTTACAACAGTAACAAGTCCAATACTGTGGGTGTTAGTGCTCATACTTCTTTGTGGTGCTATAGCTGGAAATATTTATAATATAGCCATACCTACTCTTGTAACTGTTTTGGTGCCCGAGAACAGACGCGATCGGGCAAATGGACTTTTCGGTACAGTCATGGGTGTTGCTTTCGCGATTACCTCAGTTGCGAGTGGGTTGGTCCTGGCATATGGAGGAATGTTTTGGGTCCTTATTACTGCAATCGCATTTACCATGCTTGCGATTCTCTACCTCAACTTTATTCCCGTCCATGAAAAAGAGGTAGTCCATAGAGGAGTCCTGCCCGCAGATGCTTCGCATACAGCGATGCAGGCGGGGGAGCAATCAAAGAACATTGATATTAAGGGAACAATCAAAGCTATCAAATCTATACCTGGACTTTTTGCGCTCATATTTTTTACCACTTTTAATAATTTTCTCGGTGGCGTGTTTTTTGCCTTAATGGATGCATATGGTCTTACGCTTGTTTCTGTTGAGGTGTGGGGTTTTTTATGGGGATTTTTGAGTCTTGGTTTTATTTTTGGTGGGCTTTATATTGCGAAAAAAGGTTTGGGGAAAAATCCGCTGCGTACATTGTTTCAGGTAAATATTATTATGTGGACCGTCTGCATTTTCTTTACCATACAGCAGTCAATCGTCCTTTTGGCAATCGGTATGTTTATCTATATGTGTCTGATTCCTTTTGTCGAGGCAACTGAGCAAACAATTATTCAAAAAGTCGTACCCCCCGAGCGTCAGGGAAGAGTCTTCGGTTTTGCGCAGAGCGTTGAACAAGGAGCTTCACCAATGACCGCATTTCTCATCGGGCCAATCGCGCACTTTATTTTTATCCCGTTTATGACAACAGGAGCAGGCGTTCAGTTGATAGGAGATTGGTTTGGTGTAGGAACAGGTCGTGGTATTGCGGTGGTTTTTATTCTCGCCGGAATTATCGGACTGATCGTGACACTCATTGCAATGCGATCGCATGCATACAAATTACTATCAAAGCGATATCTCGAGTAATCTGACGTTTATAGTGTAGCATCGGAGCCATCTAAAGCCACAGAATTGCCATTATTTCCCTCGGGACGATTATCGTACTTCACACGTGCTTTTTTCACTTCTGGGTAGTGGTCTCTTGCCCAATTGCAAAGGTTTGCTAATATTTTTACCAATGACATCCCAAGTGGCGTTAAGGAATATTCTACTTGAGGAGGAACAACAGGATAGACTTTTCGCGTAACGACCCCATCACGTTCAAGGCTTCGGAGTGTTTGCGTCAATACTTTTTGTGTAATTCCTTGGGCCATTCGTTGCAATTCACTCGTGCGCATGGGTTTTTCGGATATGAGATACACGATCAATGCAGTCCATTTCCCAGACACAGCATCAATTACCTGGAGTGTTGGATTATCAGATGGAGGAGGCGGGGGTACCATGTGGTCACTATAACACGAATTAGTACCTAATTGCAAAATGAGCGGGTTCAAGTATACTTTCCTTTAGTTAAAAAGAGAGAGGAGGTGATACTATGCGTAAAAAAATAATCATATTCACGGGAACACTAAGTGCCTTGGCATTGTTGATCGGCTTGGCAGTTTTTCCGACCGTTCAAGCAACTGCGGTTGACGACGACCGTAGTGGCAAAAATTTGCAGCTTGTGATACGTACAACAGGGAGGACTCCCGTTGACCTGCCGCCAACAGGTGCAAGTGCCGGTGACAAAGTAGTGTTTGACAATCCACTTTATGACCGCATGAACACAAATCAAGTCGGTGCGTCAAAAGGGGTATGTGAACAGATCGGCGGATCTGAAAGCGTCTATCATTGCGTTGTCACTTTTGTACTCGCTGATGGTCAAATCACAGGTCAAGGTGTAGCGGACTTTGCTCAGACGCCTCAAACTGTCGCAGTTACTGGCGGGACAGGTAAATATAAACGAGCTCAAGGGCAGGTCACATTTACTGAAACTTCTCCTACGACGGATGAAATTAGAGTTGAGCTGAAATAACACATTTTCGTATTCAAAGTTAGCGAAGGAAGGCTTAGCATATGGGGTGAGACGGCGTGTTGAGATATACGCCGTCGAACCTCATTGTGAAGTTCAGGCTATCGTTTAACGCTAAAAGCCTGAAGCATTTTATTGATCAGAGAGTCTATGCATGGTACACTAATGCTATGTTCAGTTTATATGGAAAGTTTACCGCGCACGAGGGTAAGCGGGATGAATTGATAGGCTATATACTTGAATCCGCTGATCAATTAGATGGTTGCAAACTTTATATTGTCAACAAATCACCTGATGATGAAAATGCTGTCTATGTCTATGAGGTTTGGGAGAGCAAAGAAGCACATCATGCGTCCCTTGATAACGAAAAAGTGAAAACAGCTATTCAAAAAGCAATGCCACTCATCGCTGGGATGTCCGACCAAACGACACTTACTCCAGTTGAAGGTAGTAAAGGTTTATAAGTATTACTCCATTACTTTTGGTATAATTTATATATGCTAAGAAAACCTCAAAGTATTCAGAACATTTATCTTTACCTCGTACTTGGAAACACATTGGCTGCATCATTTATTTGGGGGATCAATACAATTTTTCTTCTTGATGCGGGGCTCAGTAACTTTGAAGCGTTTTTGGCGAATGCCTTTTTTTCTGTGGGAATGGTACTTTTTGAGGTTCCGACAGGAATCATTGCTGACACCTATGGGAGAAGGACCTCCTATCTTCTCGGAACAATTACCCTTTCAGTTTCAACTGCACTGTATCTCGTAATGTGGCAAATACATGGTCCTTTTTGGGGTTGGGCTGTGTCTTCATTGCTTCTAGGACTTGGGTTTACATTCTTCTCAGGTGCGCTTGAAGCATGGCTTGTTGATGCTTTAAAAGCCACGAATTTTAAAGGAAATCTTGAAAGTGTTTTTTCCAAAGGACAAATTGTCGGGGGAGTGGCGATGCTAACGGGCTCTGTAGCGGGGGGAGTAATCGCGCAATTCACAAATCTCGGTGTTCCTTATATCTTACGAGCTGCAATCTTAATCATAAATTTTGCAACAGCGTATTTCTTAATGCGCGATTTAGGATTTACGCCGAAGAAACCAAAGCATCCAATTGGTGAGATGAAAAATATTTTTGATAAATCTGTCCAGCATGGTTTGAAAAACCCACCTGTCCGGTGGATTATGATTGCGGCACCATTTACGACAGGAGTCAGTTTTTATGTTTTTTATGCGCTGCAGCCATATTTACTCCAGCTATATGGTGATGAAAAAGCGTATAGTATAGCGGGTTTAATTGCGGCACTGGTCGCATCCGCTCAAATAGTAGGAGGAATCGCGGCACCTCATGTGCGAAAAAGATTCAATAAAAGAACAGACATACTTCTTCAAGGGACGTTGGTTACCGGACTTATTTTACTCTTGGTACCCCTAGTTAATAATTTCTGGATCGCAATCATTCTTATTTTCACTTGGGGACTCCTTTTTGCAGCACTGTCACCAATCAGACAAGCATATCTCAACGGACTTATTCCTTCTGAACAGCGAGCCACGGTACTTTCATTTGATTCAATGATCGGATCAAGCGGGGGGATAATCACACAACCAGCCCTAGGAAAAGCAGCTGATGTCTGGGGTTACGCAACTTCATATATGATTTCCGCTTTTATCCAAATGGCGGCACTACCATTTATCTATCTTGCCAAAAAAGAGAAAGCAAAGTCAGATGATATAAAAGCGGAAGAAAAATAATCTCCTCACGTAGTCTACTTTCAGAAGTTGTACTAAAGAATACTTTGTTATAATGATCTAGTGTCTGAGTTTTTGATACCACTCGGGGTAATGCTTCTTGGTGTTATTGTCGGATTTGCAGATTCCATAGTTGGGAGCGGGGGGTTACTTTCTATCCCAATGCTTATTTTCTTCGGGTTGCCACCACAAGTTGCCATAGCTACCGATAGGCTTGGATCAGTTGGCCAGATCATAGGTGCACTCGCAAAGTATTGGAAAGCTCAAGAAATAGTCTGGAAATATGTTCCGATTTTTTCCATTTTGTCACTACTTGGCGCAGTTATTGGTGCGAACATTTTACTTTCTATTGATCCAACAATCATGCAGCGGGTCATTGGTGCTTTTCTTCTCCTCACGTTGCCTATTCTCTTTGTAAGAAATCATAAAGAAGTCAAACGAGTTGCAGATGGAATTGTGAGAAAAGTAGTGGGGTATAGTGTCTACTTTTTGATTATGGTTTATAACGGGTTTCTTGGGACAGGGGCAGATCCGCTTGTCATCTATTGCTCACGCCTTTTTTTCCGGCTTTCAATTATAAAGTCCAATGCAACCACGATGATTCCATGGTTTATCTTATCAGTGGTTTCACTAGTGATTTTTACTCAAAAGGGAATAGTAGATTATTCAGTTGGTATTATGTTACTCGTTGGTATGACTATCGGAGGTTATATTGGTGCGCATACGTTACTTAAAATTAGTGATACATGGGTAAAACGTTTATTTATCTCTGTGGTACTTATTTCAGGAGTAAAGCTTCTTTTCTTTTAATTATGCTGATTGCTATGAAGGCATCATGTTTCAGAAAGTGTTCAAATTTTCTGTAAATGAGTATCCTTAAATCCGCTTGGGTACTTCAGTCCATACCCTAACAATCTATCGAGTGCAACGTGGGCAAAGAGGATGATGCCTATTTGTGTTATGAGACTGTTTTGCAATGGTAGAAAACCAAGTCCAATAACAATGAGAGCAAGAACATAGTTATGGCCGATATTATAAGTAATTGCTCCGAGTCTTTTATCTTTCAAATAACCAATCATCGAAATATCTGGAGTAAAAAGTAGTGCGAAAAATAAAATCCAATTTCCCTCTAAGAGATGATAGAAGTAGAGTGCGGTAAGTAAAAAAATAAGGCCTTCCAAATGGAGTAGTTTTTTTACCATAGGTTAAGTATAGCATTTGTTATAATATGTCATATGTTCTCCAAAAACTTTTTTCCAGTAGGGACACCGAAAGAAAAGATCATCAAAGCGATGAAGCAGGACGGGTTCGATCCCAAACTCGTTAACGATCCTCAGGGATTGGTTTATGAACAACATCAACATGATGATACAAAACTTCTTGTTTGCTTGCAGGGTTCACAGAAGATAAAGGTATTGGATAAAGAATACAACTTTGAACCTGGAGACAAACTTTATATACCTAGTAATACACTTCACAGCGGAGTAGTTGGACCCAAAGGCTGCTTATATTACTGGTCTGAGAAGGATTGAGCTTTCGAGTAATTTGGAATTGATTTTTCTAGTTAATTAAGAAACAGTGGGGCTTTCTTTTAATTTTTTCTTAGGAGTTGCTGCTTTTGTTTTCTTCTTAGCCGCAGCTTTTTCTTTTTTAGGTTTTTCTTCAGTTACTTCTTCAACAATTTCTTCAATGATATCTTCATCAAGTTCGGAATCCAGAGGAAGGGGTTCTACAGTAACAGAAGGGGTAAGCAAGGTGAGTATCTTATCCATTTTTGCGTTCAGAGTTTCAAATTGTATTTTATAGTTAGGTTGGTCGTTTGTTCTGTTGCGGTTATCGTTTCTGTCTCCGCCTTTGGCGGAAAAACGCGAATTGTCAGAGTTTCTTGTGTCAGTCCCTTCATTTTTTTCAAAACATCTGCTGCAAAAAACCTGTCTTCCTTCTCTTGGTTGAAAGGGGATTTTACAGTTGTCTCCGCAATTCGCGCATACGGCATCATACATTGGCCTATCCTCAGAGCCTGACCTTTCGAATCTTCTTCCTTCAAATCTATTTGTGTCTGGACCTGTGTTTTGGAAGCAATCCCTGCAATAAACGGGCTTGCTGCCTGTCGGTCGAAAAGGAACTTCACATGCTTTTCCGCAGTTGCTGCATGTTGCTTGATGCATAGAAGGTCTGTCGGAACCGCGACTGTTAAAGTCTCGTCTTCCTCCTGATCTATTGTCTCTTTTATAATCTCCCACAAAAGGGATTGTATCACAAGTTCATGAAATATGTCAGAGTATTTTTATTTTAGCTCATCCTTACGTACCCCATACACTTTTTAAATGCAGAGATTGGTATCATAGAAAGAGAAAGAAGGGGGGTGAATTAAAAATATGAATTTTTTAGTATTTATTGTTTTTGGGGCAATCGCGGGATGGGTCGCATCTCTTGTTATGAAAACGAATGCCAAGCAAGGACTGCTGATGGATATCGTGTTGGGTATAATCGGTGCATTTCTCGGCGGATTTATTATGAATGCACTTGGTCAGCCTGGAGTCACAGGATTTGATTTATATAGTTTTGTCGTTGCCGTTATTGGAGCGAGCATTATTATTTATGCGGGACGGCGATTTCATCACAAGAGAGGGGCACATTAACGAAATAAATTACGAAGTTTTTTTCGTACATTAGACCACGTGCCCAACTGTATGTTGGGAGCGCTTTCTGTTTTTGCTTGCGTATGTTGTAGGGCGGATTCAATGAGCAACAGTTGGTTTCTGGATACGAGAGGAAGATTTTCAAAAGAGAAAAATTGAGCTTCTTTTACTTCAGAACTTGCGACAAATGCACCTCCAATATATTTCCCGACTAGTGGAATATCCAATCGGGCGCTTTCCCTGTCGGTTTTTATGTTAAGTTGGTAATCCATACTGACCGTTAATCCTGATTCTTCTTCTATTTCCCGCTCCAGTCCTTCAGCTGGATGCTCTTTTGCCTTGATATAACCTCCAGGTAGGCTCCATTCAGTCTGTCTATAGGTGTGTTTAAAAAGTAATACTTCTTTTTTTTCGTTAAAAACGACACCAGTTACGCCAATGAGAAATTGGTCTTGGAACAAACGCATGATAAAAAGCTGGACGCTTTTGGGGAGGGCGAGAAAACGCCATAGTTTGGCAAGCAAATTCTTCACATTGATCGAGTGTCTCCAGTATCAGGTTTTTTTAAATGCTCGTTCTCGAGTTCGAGTTGATGAACTCGTTTTACTAGTTCAATATTCTCTTTCTCTGTGTCTTTAATTTTACTGTCTTTACGACGGAGCGTAAGCGAGGTAAAAAGAGAATCAAACATGCTAATAACCCAACTGATAAAAATACCAAAAAGCAAAGCCCCTAAGACCACAGCATAGAGGGGGATATGCTCAAAACGATAGTGTGCAGCGTAAAGGACTACTGTTTGAGGATTTTGCATCGCTAGTAAGGCAACACCAATTCCTAATATTATAATGATAAGTAATGCAAGCATCTACTCACATCATAATTTATTGAGAGGTTAATAGCAAAGAGTCAATTTGGTGTGCTTTTGATTTGTGAAAGATATATAATACATTTGTTATGAAGAATAAGAAACTGCTTTTACTTGTAGAGGATTTGTTTGAAGATTTAGAATTTTGGTATCCGAAGATGAGACTTGCGGAAGAAGGGATTGCTATTATAGTTGCAGGGAAGGAGAAGAAAGTATATCATGGCAAAAAAGGATTGCCGGCAGAACCGGATATAACGTTTGTTGAAATAAAGCCAGAGAATTATGACGGCATAATCATTCCTGGAGGATTTGCTCCGGACTGGCTACGTCGGTACAAAGAAGTTTTGGATTTAGTGAGAATATATGACAAAGAGGGCAAGTTGGTCGCGTTTATTTGTCACGCAGGATGGGTACCCATCTCTGCCAAAATTTTGAAGGGAAGAACAGCAACAAGTTTTTTTGCAATTCAAGATGATATGGAAAATGCAGGGGTTGTTTGGAAGGATGAATCTGTAGTCGTTGATAAAAATCTTATCTCGTCGCGTACTCCAGCAGATCTCGGGGATTTCTGTAAAGCTATAATTACGTTCCTCAGTAAATCTTAATTATGTAATGCAATTATTGCGTGATTTCGGCTTCTCCTGTCGTAGACTGTGCGGCATCTTGATCTACCGCGTTCGGTTTAAAGCCCGGTTCAATTTGTACTGGTGGAGCACCACCATCAACTGCGAAACGGCCTTCCATAATGCCCATCATCGGATATGGTTTGGGATATCCATCGTTTCTTGGAGAAAGGAATAAGAGGAGAGCAAAGAGCACAAGAAGAAACAGTATAGCCCAGACGACAGTTGCCGAAAATGTCACGAGCGCCCATCCCAAACCTTTTTTAACTCCCATACCTATAGACGGCGCAAAGAAAAAGAACATATAGACCAAACAAGAAATAGCAAAAACGAACAACATCAGAACCATACTATTATTGGAGTAATACATACTTGGATTGAGAAGTTGTGTAATAGCAAACACACCAAAGGTATAAAGACATAAAAGAAGCATAGAGAGAAAACTGATACTAATAGCCGTAAGAAATGTTTTGTTTTGATTTTTTAGTTGCACTACTGCCTCTTCAGGCTTGTCTGCTTTTTTCTTGGCAAGTTTGTTGAGCGCGACTTTGACGAGGACGATTATCAGAAGGATAAGAAGCAGAATCACAATAACGGTAATTGTTATTTCTTTTCCGTACAATTTCGATTGAGAATCCGCATAAAGCCCTTTTACGTCATAGCTTTCAAGTGATGCCAAATCTGATACGTGTTTGGTAATTGTACCATTTCCGATTTGATTGTAGAATTGATCAAATTGTGGATTGCTCATACTTCTTTCTGAGCCTCCTGCAGAAGAGGGAACAGCCATTGCGACATCAGTGGACGCATAGTTCACATTCGCTTTCGCGCCGCGAAGATAATGATCCGCATCCGTTGAGATACCGACTTGCAGTGAATGGATCTTGTCCGTTGTCTTCAGTGTCTGGAACTGATATTTATATGCGCCAAAAAGATCTTTTTTTGTGAGATCATTACTACGGAAGTAGATAAAGTAACTGCCATGTTTATTTGGTTCTATCGGTGTCGGAAAATAAAGCTCAAGAGTGGTATTTGTTACCTCTGTTTTTATGTTTTGGTACTTGGTATTGCCATAAAGATACTGGTACGTAGGTTGCTGGTATTCGGCGCATTGTTCTGTATAACCTGCAGGATCAATCATTATTCTATCCTGCATCTTGAGGTCCATGACTGGGCGGGGGAGATACCGAATACATTGTGGCTCCTGAATTACCTGAAACGCAGCAAATTCTTTCGGGTCAAAATTAGAAGGATAATCCAGACTGACTTTCGTCAGTGGGGTTGTCGTGGTATTTGAAAGAATTGCTTTAAATGTAACGACGGCTTCACCATTACCGCGAAACGTGATTGTATAAAAGTGATTTTGTCCAAAGAGGTTCGCTGGTTTCTCATCGGGAGGAAGAGGAGGCATAATCTCCGCTGCCTCACGTTGTATCCCTTCAGCCGGAGCTGACGCAGCATTACCTGCTTGTGCATTCGCATCAAGTGGAAAAAGAAGAAAGGCAACAAGCAATGTCAAAAATATTTTCTTCACTATTCCAGTGAACCATGCTTTTACTTTTCTGTCAATGAAGAGGTCTCGTGTAACTGTGGGAACTTACAATTTTCTTTCTTGACATACATTTCTATTTGTCATATTCTATGAGTGAAATGTTAACAAATGCGTCAGTCGCTCCAACAATTCCGGTCACAGATCTTGCAAGGGCTCGTGAATTTTATGAAAAAACACTCGGCCTTGCTATTGAGAAAGAATCTCCTCTGGGCATTACATTTAAAGCTGGAAATAATACTAGGCTTTATATTTATCAGCGTGGTCCCTCAAAAGCAGATCATACCCTGGCAGGATTTGAGGTAGATGATTTGGAAGCTATGGTTGACGAGATGACGCAGAAGGGAATTACTTTTGAGCAATATGACTTTCCTGGTTTGAAAACAAATGAAAAAGGTATTGCTATTTCAGAAGGAGAAGAAGAAAAAGGTGCGTGGTTCAAAGATCCTGATGGCAATATCTTAGCAATCAGCCAACCAACAAAATAATTCTTCATTGCTTTTCGTTCTACCACATAAGAAAATAGCTCACAATTTTAGTTCTCGCTTTAAAACCTAAAACAACAAGTACGATCTTATGCTATACTCATTTTATGCCCAACACACCAATTAAAGCACATATTGAAGATACTATCCCCAAGCCTGTTGCCGAGGTTTTTAATGCGGTCATAGATGCGCGCAAGCTGTATCAATTTTTTGTATCAGGCGCTAGTGGGAACTTGGTTGAAGGAAGTACTGTATCTTGGGATTTTGGTAAATATGGGAAAGTTGATGTTGTTGTGAAACAAATAGTCGCAAATACAATAGTAGTATTTGAATGGGCCGCAAGTGGCACGAATTGTACGGTTGAAATGATATTTGAATCGATGGGTCCTCATGAAACGGCGATTAAGATAATCGAATCTGGTTGGCCGATGGATGAAGAAGGAGTTAAAAAAGCATTGGGGCAGACCCAGGGATGGACAGGATTTATTGATGGACTGAAAGCTTATTTACTCTTCAACATCAATCTTCGAGAAGGTAGACTCGTGGGACCACAGTAAGTTATTTAAATTTAACAGGTATAATAAGAGGGCCGGATTCGCCCGATTGGTAACTTGTATTTGTCTTTTCGATAAGGAGTCTCCCTTTTGGTGTTTCTGCTTCCGCTACGTTAAAACCAATTGCTGCAACAAATGGCACAAAATCATCAGTTTGTGTGTCTCCCAAAGCATTCAGTTGCTTCGTTACGAGAACTTTTCCATTATCATCTTGGAGTCTCGCTGTTAATTGGTTATTTAAATACCAATTGCCTATGGCTTTGCCTTCAACTTTCAGAGGAGTAGAAATTACTTCGTTAGCAGTTGGCGAAGTAATCACAATCGAATTTTGTAAAAGTACACCATTATATTCTTCAACAAAAACCTGTTGCGCTTTGGTATGGCATTCACGTGGTTTGGTATCTACGACCAGAAATCCAGCATTCTCACAGTCTTCAAAGGATTTTATTTCAGCTGGAGTTTTTGATTTGAAAAGAGAAGGATAGAAGAAAAAAACTCCTATTCCTATAACAACTACCAATACCCCTAATGCTATGAGTGCGTATTTCATTACCTCTATTTAATAGTATAATAAAGATTTAGAAAAAGCAAAACAGGAAAGTGTATTCGTTCAGAATTTGACAAAACAATTCGTTGCTGAGCGTAGTCCAAGCGCAGGAGAACCTTTCGACTCCACACGGTTTCGTTCAGAGAGAAAACTCTTTGACAACTCCTGAACGGCTACTGAAGATTCTTATTTTTTCTTTTTTCTGAGGTGTTTGTTAATTCGTGCTGGTCCTTTTTTGCCGAACATATCTCCTCTTGGTTTGCGTTTTGATTTTGACATAATTTCTTTCTTTTATACGATGATGAGTGTATTATACGCTTTTTTTTGAATAAAAGAATGACTAAAATAAAATATACAATTTACCTTTTCCAGTGTTTTTCATGTGTACTCACGATTCCTAATGCCAGTCCCATGCCTGCTCCCCAGAAAAGAAACAATGTAGCATGATCAATATAATTATCCCGGAGTTCAATGCCTGTTTGTAAAGAGGAAATTCCTGGAAGGATATAACCACTTAATCCAAGTATGCTTCCGGCAAAGAGAAGGGCGAGTATCTGGGGGGTAGTTAACTGGTAAATGAACCAGTGGAATGCATAGATAAAAATAAATGTATAGATAAAACTGTAAATGACTGATGCAGAAAAATGAGTGAGCGGGAATTCGCTCATAAACATATAGCCAATTACGGCAATAATGTATCCTATTTGTAAAACGAATATGTAGCTAGATAAGGAATTGAGAGACGTAACATGTTTGGTTATAATAAAATAGAGAGCAGTAATGCAGCTAAATACAAACCCGTTTAGAAAAAGTATTCCCATATAGTCCCCAATACTCAGTACAACTATAAAGTAGGAAAGAATTCCGGCAACAAGTCCTGTTATAAAAAAACCAAAGGTATGTGTAATGCTTCTTATGGTTTTAGCATAAAGGATGAGGAATACTCTATGCAAGTGGAGATTGAGGGTTATTTCGGCTGGAAGTTGGTAAATTCTTGGGCGCAGCTATTGCCTGAACAGGCGACACAGCTGTATGTATAGTTTCCGACGATTGCGTCATGATGAATTTGGTCATTAATCCACCAATTAAATGCTGCTTCTTCTGAGTTCATGGATATGATATTTTCCGTATTCCAATAAGGAAGGGCTCGTGCTTGAAGACCGCTGTGTAACGTCCCTGATGCCACTTCTCCTGCAATTTCCGGTGCGCGAGTAGCGGCAAGTGAGCAAGAACGCTCGTCTTTTATGAAAGCTGCGAGTCCTTTTGACTGCCGGTATGCATTGCTCATAGAGAATAGCTTTTCGCTACTGAGTCCACCGACAACTGATTGGGTGATGGCTGCTGTTGGCGTGGTGGTCGTTGGTGTAAGAAGTTGTTGTGGTGAAGGTGTGAGAGTAGGGGATGGATCTTCTGATTGTTGAATATAGAGTGTTGGAGTTGGCATGACTGTTATCGTCGTTGTTGTGAGATTTTCAAATGTGGGAGAAATGATAATTTTCTCAAACTCATTATTCTCTTCCTCATGTTGTATCTCTATAGTACCTTGTACGATAAATTGTATTGTTGTTTTCTGCTGAGGGAGGTCTTCGGATTGAGAAAAGGTAAGGGGATCCAAGAAAGTAAGGCCAATATGATGAAATTGTTGAGGTAATGTAAAAGTTTCAGCGTGGGTATGAAAAGGGGCGTGGAGAAAGATGTATAAAACAACAAAAAAAGCCGCGCTACGTTGTAGTAGTGTATATATCATCACAACAGAACTATATGTAGTATATCATGCGATTTTTAAATAGCAAACTCATCTTTATGTATCATTGTACTATATATAATGAATCATAGAGGTTGTTGTATACTGTTCTTATGGCAAGGAAACGGATAACAATTAAAGATAAAAAGGTAAAAGAGATAATACAAAAAGGGGAACGAAAAGGCGCAAAGAAGGATTTTCTTGAATTGGTGAAACGCGCGGTAAGACGTTCAGTCTGATGAATCTTGCTTTTCAACCACTGAGATTTCGAATCGTTTGAAGAACACCCATTTATGTACTTGTTTTATTCCTGTCTCATCTTCTTCTGTCGTGGCGAGTAAGTCGCCATTGTTCAGGGCCATAAGTTTGTGGATCCTTTTTTGCATTCGCCAAGCAGTTTTGTAGGTCACTCCCAACTCTCGTTGTAGTTGTTTAATAGTAATACGTCCTCTGGTATGTGTCATAAGAAACAATGCATAGAACCATAATCTCAGAGGCGTTGATGATTTTTCAAAAATAGTACCTGCTAGCGGATACACCTGGTTCCTGCACTCTTTGCATGAATAAGCAGATCTTTTAGATAACCTGTAATGTGTAGTAATTTGTCTGCAACGGAGACAGCGCACACCCCTTGGAAAACGAATATCCATTATTTCTTCAAGGCAAGAGTCATCGTCGGAGTACTGTTTGATGAACTGGGAAAAGGTTAGTTCCTGTATCATAAAAATATTATAATGAACCTATTTACGTGTTGTCAAGGGATAAGGATAAAAATTGCCTATTGACGAGTGAGCTGGTAATTGTTTATATTGGTATTAATCTAACAAATGGCTACAGCAGATTGTTGAGGACTCGTCTCCAATGTTGCTATAGTGATTTACTTGATATGAGAAGACACGTTACTGCCTATTTAGATAATATAATCACCATGCTACTTTTAGTAGTAGCTGGTCTTACCCCCCTCCTGTTTTTTAATCAAACTACTGAATTTTATGAAATGCCAAAACTCGCTTTCTTGGTAGTTGCTACTATACTATTGTTCGGATTGTGGATTTTTTCTTGTATCCTTAAAGGGAAGGTAGCTATAACCAGAACACCTTTGGATATCCCATTGTTACTCTTGCTTATTGTCATTCTTTTATCGACGTATTTTAGCGACTCTCGATACTCTGCTATCTATGGTAACTTTCCGAAAGTTCACGGCTCTGCAGTCTCATGGGTAACCTACATCTTATTGTATTTTGTCACGGTTTCACATTTGAAAAATATGGCACAGGTGAAGACGCTTTTATATATTATGTATGGAAGCGCGGTAGTAGTCGCTTTGATATCTCTCTTCTCTTTCTTCAGTCTCTTCCTACCATTTGATTTTGCGAAAGCAGTTAACTTTACGCCTACTGGATCTTCATTCTCGACTGTTGCGTTCTTACTATTGCTTTTACCATTCCCTTTACTCTCAATAGTTAATCCAAATAAATATTTTCCACTTCCTTTCGCACTTGTCATATCGGTATTATTTGGGGTCACGATTGTTTTAATTGGCTCTGTCGCAAGTTATGTCGCTCTGATTCTTGCATTTGCGCTTACTCTATTCGTATCCAAACCGCAACAAATCAGGAAATCACTTGGTATGGCGATCATTCCAGTCGTTGCAATTTTATTAACCTTAACACTTGCGTATGTCCCACAATTGCCTGGCGGCATCCAGCAATTGGAAGCTAACTTCCCGAAAGAGATCCAGTTGCCGTTTGATATCTCATGGAAAGTTTCAGCATCAGCGTTTCGAGATGCGCCATTTATCGGAACAGGTCCCGGAACATATCTTTTCAACTTCACAACGTACAAACCACTTGAATTTAATTCCTTAACCTTCTGGAACTTCTCTTTTGACACAGCATACAACGAATTCCTGCAGGTCTTAGGTACATTAGGTATCGTTGGACTGCTTCTCCTCATCGTTATATGTATCGTTATTATAAATAACACTCGGAAGAATTTATCCTTGGACGCTCATGAAGCACATCAACCAGATAGTCAGTCTGACTCTGCAGATTCTCACGCTGATAACACACGTGTACTGCTCCCAGCACTGGCAATTAGCGGATTACTCAGTATCGTCTTGTGGGCAATCCACGCGACGACACTAGTATCTATGGTCATGACCTTCTTTATCCTGGCAGCCTTGATGATTTCTCAGAAATCTATCCGAAGCCGGGTCATGATGTTATCCATGGGTATAAAGGCTTCAACGTCTGACAATAAACAATTTGATCTTTTCCCGGTCCTTATCTTTATCGTCTTCCTCGTCGGTGCGGTTCCCGCATTAATCCAGACATACAATGTCGTTGCAGCAGACTACTGGCACCGTCAAGCACTCTCACAAGCGAGCAAAAACGGTACGTTGACCTATCAATATTTACAAAAAGCAGAAACGTTAAATCCATATTCTGATCTCTATAGAGTAGATATGGCGCAAACGAACTTTGCCTTGGCGAACGCGCTTGCAGCCCAAAAAGGCCCAACAAAAGAGAACCCGAAAGGATCTCTCACAGATGAGGACAAAAAAACTATTCAAACACTCCTCTCACAGGCTATCAACGAAAGCAGGGCAAGTGTGGCGCTCAGTCCACGGTCTAGTCGGAATTGGGAAGTATTGGCTTCAATATACCGAAACATCTCAGGTGTCGCACAAAGAGCATTAGTTTTCTCACTCGATAGTTATGGCCGAGCAATTCAACGAGATCCATTGAACCCTGCACTCAGAGTTAATGTCGGGGGAATATATTACTCAATAAAGAACTATGACTTGGCAATTCGGTTCTTTTCCGACGCAGCAAACTTAAAACCTGACTATGCCAATGCCTACTTTAACTTAGCTATTGCACTCAGAGAAAAAGGAGACTTCCAAAACGCAAAAGCTGTTGCTGACCAAACAGTCAAACTCTTAAACAAAAATACAAACAGCCCTGATTACAAAGTCGCAAAGAAACTCCAAGATGATTTAGCGAAAAAAGTGAAATCCAATGAGGGAGCACCAGCTGCCGCATCCAGTAGCGCACTACAAAACCCAGATCTTGGAGAAGTTAATCTCAATAATCTTGACAATGCGCCTTCAGTAACTCCAGCACCAACAGTTCAACCTAACCCTGAAGCGAATTTACCTCAAGGTATTAACGCAACACCAACAACAGCTCCTGCCCGAAGATAAATACTATGGCTATCTTGCGCTGATAAAAAATAGCAATACTTCACCTCATTTATTGATTTCTCAACTTGCCAAGTGTAGTATTAAAGAAAAGCCCAAGAAATAGAGAACGAAGCGCTTCTTTGAACAAATTTTGGGGACCATCTCTATGGCACTTGTACTATTCATCATTACGCTGGTTTTTATCTGTATTGCTTTTTTCCCAATTCAACCTCTTGGAACATTTCAAAATCCGTTTGTTCTCTATCTTATTCATGAGGGAGAGTTTTTTTACACGTACTGGAAAGCTTCTGTGTTTCTTTTTCTGGTATTTGTCGTATTACTCAGTCGTGCGCCACATCACCGAAAGCACCCTGTCAAAAGAAGATTTATTTTCTCATTCATCCATAGTCTGCAGGTTACTGTCATGTGCTTCATGTTTGCGTTTGTTACTTTATTTTTTATTGCCTTTTTGCATCTCAATAGCGTTGCTCTTGTAATGAATAGCAATCCTCAAATTCTTGGTATCACAAGGGATACCAATGAAATAATAAGAAAACTCAAAACAGCTAATCGTACACCAGAAATTATAATAACCGAAACAGATAAAGAAGTATTTGCGATTGCGGCTGCTGCAGCTGGAAAAGAAACTTTCTATGGTCGGTATATCTTGTCCGCAATTCCAAAGTTTTTTGTATGGCCAGTTCAACATCAAAAAGAGAGTATATTCCTCGTTAATAACACAGTCGTCATTACAGCAGTTCTGCCAGTTGATGTGCATAGAATAAACCCGATCATAGCGAATTTGTTAATCAAACACTATTTTTGGGGGAGACATATTAAATCGTTTCCTCAGGTATCACTTATGGATAAAGATGAATATTCCGTGTACCGAGCGGATGATGCAAAGAAAAAAGTAGCAAAAATTGATGAAACGATACAGCAGGTTTTGGGTGCAGTCAGTAATTCCAATACAGCAATAGAAAATAACAAAAATACAATAACCCAGATACAGAACTTTTTAAATAACGCGACAGAACTCAGAGACAGTGAGTATAAGCAATGTCTCGCCGCGCGCTCTGCGCAGAGAGACTGTAACGATATTTTGAATCAATCGAATAAAGCGGTAAAGCAGGGGAAGCTAGATATAAGCGAGTCGAATCTGCAGATACAATCTCTCCAAAAGCAACGTGCAATATATCAAGATTCCGAAAACTTTTTCAAAACACAAAAAGAACGGCTGCAAACGGTTGGTGAAAATATACCTCTTGAGTCCGGCAACTTTGAACCACCAGATACTATTAAGATTGCATATGATACGAAGAACCCAAATCCAGTCGCTGATTATTTTGCGATAGTAATCCATGAATATCTTCATTACGCAAGTTACATATCAGAAGAACAAAAACTCACTGATTTGTTTTTTGAAGAAGGGCTCACTGAATATTTTACCCGTCGTGTCACAAATAAGTCTTTCGATACCGAGATAAATATCAGCTATCCAGCACATGCAAAAATCATCAGCGAAATGACAAAAATGATCACTGAAAGCGAGCTTGCAGAAATCTATTTTACGAAAGATCAAGAAGCGCTGGAAAAAGCACTCGATCGTGTGTATGGTGATGGGTTCTACAAAAAAAATCAGATAGTGTTTGAATCCTTACAGTATACAACAGACCGAAAAGAAGTCATAAAACATGCAAACAGTATAATGTCTCAAATAGGAGGTACGCCTTTGATGGAAGGAGAGTTGGTAAGTCCGAGGAATAGTTTATAGGAATGGTTTCATTGCTCAATTGTTGTATTGTTAATGCTAACTATACAATTGATCGTGTGTTCCGAGAAGTATAAAATACGCAATTGTATCATCGTCTACTTTTATTTCCTCGTAGATTGCCCGGTAATCGTTGGTGATATTTATACTTCGATATCCCCGGTATTCTCGCTTTAGGGTATGGTTATTGAGGACTGCGTCTTGGTGATTTTTTTCAAAGATCTTGATTTTCTCAAAAAAACTATTGCGGATTTTTACATCGAGGTTTTTTACCTTTTTTAACAAGGCAGGATCGTATTGTACAATCATATTCCCTGTTCGTTAAGCCATTGTTGCATAGTGTCAATATGCCGGTACTTTATTGGGTCTTTTTTAATTAATTCCTTATCAGAGGTAAAAAGGGGTGACCCTTTTCCTGCTTTTCTATTTTTTTCTGCTTGTTTGAAGACAGCACGAGTGCGGGCATTGGGGACTTCGTCTAACTCTTTTGCGCTGAAGTTAATTGTTTTCGTTTTAATAAATTGTTTTAAATACGCATTGAGGATAGAACTCAGACTAAGACCTAATTCATCAGCCACTTTCTTCGCCCGCGCTTTTGTCTCTGGGTTTGTTTTTATATTGATAACCGCTGTGTTCATATAACGAAAGTATATACATTGTATGTATCTCTGTCAATGATTGATGTTGCGAGCTATAAGGAGTAAGAGTTTTCGTTCGCTTTTTTAAGGAGTAAGATGCCCTTCACAGGTGTCTCCGTTGTTATCGCTGTTGGTGCCATCGGGGCAGGTAGTGTTTGACCAAATGATTCCGGTTCTTGTTGCAGTATCCATGTTTGTTGCACCTATTAAACCGGAATCAGTAAAATTAACATCTGTTAAATTGGCATCAGTAAAGTTTGCATTAGAGAGATCCGCGCCGGTGGAAAGATCAGCATTTGTGAGTTTTGCGCGAGTATAATTAGTACTATGAGCGTTAACACCTCTCAAATTAGCATTAGTTAAATCTGCATCAGTGAAATTTGATTCTCCTACCCCAATACCTCCACTAAGTACGGCATTTACGAAAGAGCTACCACTAAAATTTTCGTTAGGCAAGAAGGAACCACTTAAGATTGCACGATCGAGATTGACGTTAATTAAGTTTTGTTGATTGATGCGAATGAGTATATCTCTGCGGATACATTCTACACAGACAAAGTCAGAATTTCCGCCAGAGCTTGCAGTTTTTGGCCAATCAAGTGCTGTCTCATTTGCATTACAATTCACATTTTCGCCGACAATGCGGAGATTTGCTGCGTTGGGGAGGAGAGTGTTTTTGACGCATCCGTGGATGAGGTTTGTGTCTCCGCTTTGGGCGAGGGCTAGGGTGGTGCCGAGGGAGATGGCTGATCCGGCTAGGAAGGCGAGGACTATGAGCAGGAAGTTTTTATAGTTCTTCATTCTTAGAAGAATATAGAGTTTTTATTGCTGGATGTCAATGAGAAAATTAGTAGCCGTTCAGGAGTTGTCAAAGAGTTTTTTCCCTGAGCGAAGCGGTGTGGAGTCGAAGGGTTCTATTATTGCTTCGACTACGCTCAGCAAAGAATTATTTTGTCAAATCCTGAACGAATAGGAAAATTCGAAATGGTATTAACGTTTTGATTTTTTGGAAGCAAAATATAAGAAGGAGAAAGCGACAGCGATTAGAGCGCCAAAAATATAGAATAACATTAATACAACATTTGGATCATTACTCATGTTTTTTCTTTCCTAGCAAACAAAATACTCATTATCCAAAAAGTACCGGTTGCTAACCCACCTGATAGTACAACAACCCAATCAATATTGTCAACCGCAAGGAAAGGGGAAACAACGATACTTGCAAAAAATACCTGCGCTATATCTCGGGATATTTCAGATATGACAGTGAATTGTGAAACAGTCAATAGAAATGGATTGTTTTTCTTTTTTCTCATGGCCTCTTATTAATTTGTATTGAGGGCTGTTTCTTTTGGTTCTTCGGGTGTCGTTTGACTGATTTGGATGATCATTTCAGTTTCTGAAAAGGCTATACCGATCGGGATGGTCTTCAGCGCGTTTGGTGGGACGATTGCTGTTATCGATGCGTTCGTTCCTAAGTAATACTTTTTACCGGCTTGTAAATCTTTAAAGCCTTTTGCTTTGCCGCCGATAATGATAAGAATTTCTTCACCTTCTTTTGCGTCATGCGCTGCTATGCCGATTACATCTGAGCGGTCGATACTGACTGCATCGGCTTTCTTCACAATTCCGGATTCTGAAATATAGAGTGCATCTCTTGCTTTGAGATCTGCGCCGGCTGTTGCGGTGATAGTGATTCCTCCCTCAATTTGTATATTGCCGCCGACTTTGACTTTGCCTTTGACATCTAAGTTCTTGGCAATCTTCACATCACCCTTTGTCTGGAGTGTACCGTTTCGGTCGATGGTTACAGCACCGTCAAAGAGATCAATCAGATTGGCAAGGGCAGATTTCTGTAAGTAGAGGATACCATCAGTTGGTTCCTGGCCGTTTTCGACTGGTGTACCGGAGACACTGATTGCGTCTTCTGTAATAGAAAGCTTACCTGCGACATTGATTCTTTCATCAACTGTCAGGACACCAGAGATTGCTGTTTCTTCAAGCGTTGTTTTACCAGTTACCATGACATCACCGGCAATTGTTGTTTCTCCGAGATATGATTTGCCAAATGATTGGAACGTGTCTTCGACGGTTAATTTATACGCAGTGAATTCTCCTGGAAGCGTTGCGGTGGAGGCAATGCTTGTCGTGTTCGGTGTTGCGGAATCACTGGCGATTAGCGTATCAGGTGATGTGAGATTTTCAGATGATGGTGTCACTGTCTCTGCTACAGGTGTTCCTGACGGTGTCGCGGTCGGTGTCACACTGCCACTGATTCGGGCCAGGAGATCATCAATTTTCTTATTTAATACCTCGACATCCGCGGAAGCTGATGAGTTCTTGAGTTCATTAATCGTCTTGTTTAAGTTCGCGATTTCAGCAGATACTGAAGCTTGTTGGGTTTCAAGACCGGCAACTCTTGTGTCGATTGCATCGGCTCTGGCTGTTACATTGTAGATGTCTGTTTGGAGACTACTGATAGCGTTTCTGTCAGTTGTCAAACTGTCACTAATCGCAATCAATGCATCATTCAGCGTACCGTTGATTTCTTTCGTGCCGATTTGTAGGGTCGAAGGCAAGGTGATTTTGTCGGTACTGACGTTCTGAACAATTGACGCGTCTGACAGACCGTTTACTAAATTCGCTAAGACATTGGTTGGATCAGCGTAGGTGATATTAACAAATACGGTGATCTTACCAGTACAATTGTCCGCACAAGTGAAGTCTTCAAGCGCTTTACCCAAAACCTGTCCTGGCTTCGTGGCTTTCATCGCGACTCCAATTGTTGAGGAAGAGGTCAGATAATCACCTTTGTGGATAGATCCACCCTCCATTGAGACTTTCACTGGTACCCGTCCAGCGAGTGCGACTGGAATTGCTTTGCCACCATTGATGGTATCACTTATCTGAGAAAGTCTAAATCCTGGCTTTTCTGAATAAATACCCAGAATAGTATTGTCATAGGCAGTTGTGGATTTCTGGACATGACCATCTGTTGTTGCGTCAACCGAGACAACATCGCCACTTTCTATACTTTCGTCGCGGGTCGCGTAATCTTCAGCCAAGTCATAATTCCCGCCAGATGTCGTAAGCGTTCCAGCGAGAGATGCGTTACCAGTGCTGTCGATAGAGAAGAGATCGGTGTTGGCCGCATTCTTAAAGATAAATTTATTTGCATTTGTTCCAGTCGTGTCGGTTGCGAGTTGTTCAATGATATTGCCATTCTCAGCCCGTATCGTTCCCGCATCTGTCTCAAAGGTATTTGCTTTGACTGTACTTGAGGTAGTGAGCTTACCAGATGCATCGACATTGAGTTGTCCACTTATGCCAAAGCTAGCTGTCTCAGCTGAGAGGGAAGCGGTAGTCTCTGCTTCAACAGTGGCAACTCGATCGGTGAGTGCGAGTAATTGTGTTTGGATATCATCGAATTGAGCGGAACTACTGCTCGAGTTTTCAAGATTGTTAAGTCTATCGCCGAGATTTTGCCCATCAAGTATGAGGTCTTTGACATCAATACCACCGGCTCGCAGATTGCCAATAACTGCATCTTCGAAGATTCCTTTTCGGGTGATATTGTTGCCGTCCTGATCTTGAAGTGTATACGCTGGAGATTGACCAAGAATAGTTATATCACCAGTATTTGTTATTTGGATGGGCGATTCAACAAGTGAGGAGTCATAAAAGACTGATATTTTCTTATGTTTAATACCATTAATTGTTTCAGTTTCAGTAGACCAATCAACGATTTCACCGGCACGTCCGAAGACATAACTGATGGGATAAATGCCAGGGTCTTTCATAGCATGACCTTGAATGTCTGATGATATGAGAGGATCACCAGGTTGAATATTTTTACCGTTATCAATGACCCAAACATCACCGTTTCCAACGGCCATTACTTGATGAGGGTTTGTAGGTCCGAAGGGTTGAGTCGGTTCAAGCAAACTAAGATATGAACCAAGAATACTGGGATCGTTGGCTTGGGTTGTTTTCTTAATACCATAGATTAGCTCACCGCCTGGTCTGTCATAAAGCGTTCTATTATCGCCTGTCATGGTAACAAGCATGCCACGTTCTATATTTTCATCTGTCCTAGCATAATGAGAGCCGGTAAAGGCATTATAAGAGACAGTAGTGCCTGAGACAGAAATTGTTCCTTCGACAGTACCAGCTTGTGTTAAGTTGACTATCGCACCATCACTAGTTGTACGATTAAATTCAGCAACGACAGCACCTGATGCTTCAGCATCAAATGCAAAGCCAGGTGTAGCCGTGCCAACTCCTACTCTCGCATTTGTTGTATCTATATTTAGTACAGGTGTGCTAGAGCCTGACTGTTCCCATTGGAAGGCGTCGGTGGCGTTGGTTACACTCTTGAACAGGGCGCTGCCATCGACGTAGAAGGTTTCGGTAACGGCGGTTTGGGTACCACTAATGATGACGCTTCCATCATTATCAACTGTCAGTCGACGGGTAAGCCCAGCACCGGATACGGCTGATCCATAGTCGCCGATAAAGAAGTCGCCGGTATTTGTGGCCGTGGCATCGACACCGAAGAAGAAGGTCTTCCAGGGGTTAGCTCCGTCGAAACGATGGAGCATGAAAGCGGCCGAGTTTGCGCCGCGGTCAATTCTGGCAACACCTTCAATATGAAGTTCACGCGCTGGGGCCTCCACGTTAATACCTACGCGTGAGTTCGTCGTGTTAACGACAAGCGTATCGTTCGTAGCGCCGGCATTCTGGACTCTGAAGGCTGCGGTAGAATCAGCCCCTGGCTTAACGAGTACACCTGTGTTAGTTGTTCCACCCGGAGTAATGTTGATATTGTTAGCCCCTGTGCTCGTAAGATTGAGGGTGGTACCGGAAGTGAGACCGACAGTGCTGCCGCTTTGGAGAGAAATAGCACCTGCTGAACCGTTGCCAATTGTGGTGGTGGCAGTTCCTGAATTGTTAATCAAGGTTGTTCCCGTTGCTGTCAATCCAGCTGATGCAGTCAACAGTCCTGCAAATGTTCCTGTTCCACTGCCTGTTGTTGAGATATTGCCTGATGTTGTGAGAGCATCCCCAGCAGTTGAAGGAGAAAGGGTAGTGCCACTTCTTCCCCAATACCCAACCGTTCCACTCGTCGCACACACCTGACCGCTGATACAGATAGTGCCGGTAGCATTTGGCAGAGTCCAGGTCTGTGCAGCTGTCGCGAGTGAGTCCACGGTACTGAGGACGCTATTTGTTCCGGCAAATTTAATATTACCGTTATTGGCGATAGCAAACTTGGTCGCTCCACTCTTGGAAGCGGCGAAAATGTCTCCCACGCCGTCGTTATTAACAACCATTGATGCAAAAGAGGTTCGACCTGATATTGAGGCAACTGGGATAGTGCCTGAATCACCACGGACATCGATTTCAGCTTGAGGAGAGAAGTTATTTAAACCAAAGCCCCATCTGCCGTCGGTTGTTAGGACTGATTGGATACCGCCTGCAGGGCTATTATAGAACGTTAATTCACCCGAAGCGCTGTAAAGCATATAGGAATTGCTGCTGCCATCCCGGGGGTTCAGTCTCAGTCCACTTGCGTTTCCGCTTACACCGATTATCCCTACTACATCAAGTTTTTCTCCGGGGGTAGTTGTCCCAATCCCGACACTGCCGCTATTATCAATCACAAATGGGCTAGCATCCGCGTCTCCTGTCTCATCGTTGACTCTAAAGGAAATACCTGTTCCTAAATTGGTAACCATGCTGACGGTTCCAGTATTATTTGCGCCTGTTGAAGATACTTTGAAGAGGGTCCCGGTATTTGCAGCATTGTTGCCTGTTAGGGAGATGTTGACGAGTCCATCGGTATCGGTAAATCCTGTTGCGCTTGAGGTAAGAGAAAGAGCAGAGCCTGTTGTTAAGGAATTTGCAGTGATCGTTGTTGCGTTGGTCGTGTTGCCGGTAAAGAGCTGAGAAAATTGTCCTGTTCCTGATTCAAGGCTAAGATTTTTATTTGCTGCAACACTGAGGTTATTATTAATGGTGGTTGTTCCTGTACTAGCGCCGATTGATAACGTGGTAGCACTTGTACCAAAATTAATGCCAGTGGTAGAGGCAGTTGATAGGAGATTAAATGTGCCTGCTGTCGCGGATGAGAGATCATTGCCGTTGACAATCAAATCATCAGCAATCGTAACATCTCCTGATCCTAAGAAGTTGAAGGCAGGGTTGGTTGTCGCATTACCAAACTCGATTTTTTCTGTTGTGTTGGATGTCGAGATAGTAATGTAGTTATTTAATCCTTCTTGAATGTCCAAAGCATCAGCATTGTTGTCGACTAAATTGGCTGTAATATCATTGTTTGCGCCACTGGCAGATAATGTGACTGTTGTTCCTGACAAAGTGATCGCGTCGCCGCCGTCACCGATAGTTGCTATGCCATTGGCATCAAAAGTCTTGCCGTCGGCAACGGTGAGTGCATTATTTACTGTGGTTGTTCCCGTTGTTGCACCCAAGGATACTGTGGTAGCAGAGCCACCGATATTCAGTGTTGTAACCGATGCATTATTAAAGACAGAAGCTGTGCTGGTCGTTGAGGTAATATCAGCAGAAGTTGCGCCGTTGATTGCCAAGTCTCCAGATGTTGTGACATCTCCTGTTAAGAGGGAAGTTCCATCAACAGTTAATGTCCCGTTGGTCTGGATATTTCCCGTTGTAGCGATAGTTGCACCTGTTGATCCATAACCGCCGCCGACATTGAGGATATTAAAGGCTGCGGTTGCGGATGTTGCATTGAATGCATCTGCTTGGGAGAAACTGACCGTGTCATTTCTTATATCTAACGTCCCGGCATTATTGGCTCCTATTGCTAAGGTGGTGGCAGCGCCGGCAAAGTTCACTGTTGTCGCAGTCGCGTTGAAGAGATTTGCTGTTAGTTCATCGGTCGCGATAGTGCCGCCATTGGCATTTATGGTTCCATTGGTTGAGAAGTCACCGTTCGATCCAGTAATTGACCAATTTGTGCCTGATAAATCATTGGCTCCCGTGAGAAGTGCGTTATCGATTTCAGCATCTGAGACATCAATTGCCGTTGTGATAGTACCGGCTGCGGATTGAATCTTCAAACCAATCGGCTGTGCCAAATTGGTGTCAAGATTATCAATCAAGACCAACTGAGAGGGGGAGTTGGTACCAGCACCATCAGCTCTTTGGAAGATTGATCCTCCGGTTGAATTGGTTGCTGTGGTGACCGAGAAGTTGGAATCTGTTGCATCATCAGCCAGTGTGAAGGCGATATTTCTATTCGAGCTTGTTGTGATTGTGTTGCCTTGCGCATAGGCAGCTTGCAATCCTGCGGAAGCAGAGTCACATTTATCAACTGCATTGGTTGAGTTATTGATACAAAGGGCACTGCCGGCTGTTGTTGTAGTACCTGCCAGAATAAATTTGGAATCAGCATCAGTTGTGACAGTGAAGTTATTTGTTGAATCTGGTGTAAAGCTTGCTGCGCCATTCGCCGTCAGGGTCTTGCCGGTTGGGACAGTAAGGGCTCCATTGACTGTTGTCGTACCCGACGCATTTCCAATTGAAAGGGTAGTAGCTGCTCCCGCAAAGTTAACTGATGTTGCGGTTGTATTTAGTAAGTTAAAGCTTGTTTGGTTGGTTGTCAAATCGCCACCTCTGATATCAACATCACCTGCTGTTGTGATGTTACCGCTATTGGCAACAGTAAATCTTGTTGTCCCTGCAGCGGACGCCGTAAGTATATCTTGATTCTCAATCTGATCAAAAATAGCAAGCGCTTTTCCGGTTGCTCCCTGAGTTAGCGCGCGTGAGACGTGCAGTTGACCCAAAGGTGCTCCCGTACCAATCCCAACTTGACCAGTTAATGTTGATGCGCCATCAATCGTTAATGTCCCATTGGCAGAAACATTTCCAGCAGAGGAGAGTGTGACACCCGATGATCCGTACCCACCGGCAAATGCGGTTGTTGCTGCTCCACCTATGTTAAGCGTTGTTACCGTTGCGTTAAGTAAATTAAAGCTGGTCGAAGTAGAAGTCAAATCTCCACCAAGTATAGCCACATCTCCTGAAGTTGAGATATCACCGGTGGTTGCAGCGACTGAGAAGACGGTACCTGCAATTGCATTATCGCCAATGTTTATGGCATTGGTAATTTCTGCGTCTGAAGCATCGATTGCATCGACTATGTCATTTGCACCAGTTGATTGGATCTTAAGCGCATCGTTAACAGTGACATCATCATCAAGATTCTCAAGAAGCAGTAATTGGCCAGGAGCTTCAGAAGATGCTGTGGCGTTTCTACTGATTGAGACTGTATTATCTGCCACTATGTCAATATCTAAGTTCGAGTCAGTGGTGTCATCATCCAAGACAAAGTCAATGTCGCGGTTGTTGGTGGTATCGATCGAATTACCACTGTCATATGCAGCCTGCAAACTCAAGCTGCTCGCGCTACATGTCACGACTGTGGTGCTGTTCAGACAGAGTTGCGTGCCGGTGTTTGATTGGAGGCCGGAGATCGTTAAGAGTGAATCAGCATCAGTCGCAATCGTGACGCCGTTGGTTCCTGAGGGAGTCAGGAATGTTGAGCCATCGACTTCTAAGATATCTTGGATGTAGAGATCATTATCTGAAGCAGCATTATTGACAGTGCCAATCGAATCGGCAAAGAAGTTGTATGCAGCTGTTGAAACAAATCCGACATTTAATGCCTGTGGAAGATTAATATTGCCGCCGGTTGCGGTAATTGTTAAGTCCCCGTCAGAGGTAATGTCATCTCCATTGACTGCGAAATCACCGCTTGTTGTCACATTGCCATTATTGGCAACAGTAAATCGTGTCGCTCCACCTGCTGATGCGGTGAGTATATCCTGGTTCTCAATCTGGTCAAAGATACCAAGCGCTTTTCCGGTTGCGCCTTGGGTAAGCGCGCGGGTGACATGCAGTTGACCCAACGGTGCTCCAGTGCCAATGCCAACCTGACCTGTTAATGTTGATGTGCCATCAACAATCAACGTCCCATTGGCAGAGACATTTCCGGCAGAGGAGAGGGTGACTCCGGTTGATCCGTATCCACCGCCAAAGGTTGTAGTTGCAATGCCACCAATGTTAATCGTTGTTGCAACTGTGTTAAAGAGGGTGGCTGTTGTTTCATCAGTTGTGATATCGCCACCATTGACAGCTATGTCGCCAGTTGTTGCAATATCACCGGTTGCACCAGTGATAGACCAAGTACTACCGGAAAGATCATTGTCACCCGTAGCAAGCGCAGTGCCGATTTCAGCATCTGAGACATCGATTGCTGTTGTGAGGACGCCACTCGCTGCGACATTGAAGTTTAATCCTTTCGCAACAGTTAAGTTGGTATCTAAGTTCTCAAGTAGTAATAGCTGGGCAGGTGCTTCAGTTGACGCGCCGTTATTTCGGGAGATTGAGACAGTATTATCTGCTATAAGATCAATATCAAGACTAGAATCAAGCGTGTCATCAGCAAGGATCAAATCGATATCACGGTTGTTCGTTGTGGTGATGCTATTGCCATTATTGTATGCAGCTTGGAGACTTAAGTTGGCTGCGGCATCACATTTGATAACATTATCTGTTCCGTCAATACACAGTGTCGTCGCACTTCCTCCAGGTGTTTGTAATCCTGAGAGAACGAGGGTTGAATCGGCATCTGTCGCAATCGTGACATCATGCGTACTGGATGGGGAGAGGAATGTCGCGCCATCAACTTCTAGGACATCCTCGACATACAAATCATTATCTCCCGCGACACTGCCGGCCGTCGAAGTAGAATCAGCAAAGAAGTTATATGCAGTGACAGCAGCACCTCCGGCATTGAGTGCTTGGGGAAGTCTGATGTTACCGCCTGATGCTGTAATCGTCAAATCTCCGTCTGAGGTGATATCGTCACCGTTGACTGCAATATCTCCCGCGGTGGTGATATCACCGGTTAAGGTTGAAGCGCCATCGACGGTGAGTGTGCCGTTTGTTTGGACAGTCCCATCGGCAGCTATTGAAACACCGGTTGAACCATATCCGCCGCCAATGGTTGTTGAGGCGATAGAGAGTGCGGCGCCGGCGGCAGTGATGCCGGTGGCATTTGGAAGTGTGAGTGAAACATTCCGGATTGATGCTGTACCGGTTGTTGCGCCAAGTGTCAATGTGGTGGCAGCGCCACCGATATTTAATGTTGTCGCAGTGGCGTTAAAGAGATTTGCAGTTGTTTCATCCGTAGTTAAGTCACCACCGTTGACATTTACATCTCCTGATGTCGTAATATCACCAGTTGTGCCAGCGATACTCCAGTTGGTAGCGCTGATGTCGTTGTCACCCAAAGCAAGAGCGGTTACGATATCTGCATCAGAGAGATCAATACCTGTTGTGATACCTCCTGCTGCTGCTTGGATTTTGAGACCAACTGGCTGGATTCGGTCAACGTCGAGATTATCAATGAGGACCAATTGTGCGGGATCAGCTGCTCCTGCTCCGTTTGCTCGAGCGAAAACAGAGTGACTTGTTGAGCCTGTAGCAGTTGTTACAGAGAAGTTTGAATCAGTCGTGTCATTGGCGAGAGTGAAGGCAATGTCACGGTTGTTCGTGGTTGTTATAGTATTGCCAGTGTTATATGCAGCTTGAAGTCCGGCTGACGCAGAATCACAGGTGACAACAGTGCTGCCGGTGGTGACACAAAGTTGAGAACCAGTTCCAGCTGACAAGCCGGTGAGCTGTAGGGTAGAATCACTATCCGTTGCGATCGTGACATCATTGGTACTATCCGGGTTGAATGAACTTGCGCCATTTGCAGTGAAGGTATCACCGGCTGTGACCGTTAGATTATTATTGACGGTTGTCGTACCGGTTCCCGCGCCGATTGCAATCGTTGTTGCGGCGCCTCCGATATTTAAGGTGGTTGCCGTTGCGTTAAGCAGGTTGAATGTTGTTTGGTTTGTTGTCAAATCGCCGCCATTGATTGCGACATCTCCTGCTGCAGTGACGTTACCGGTTAACGTTGATATGCCGTCAACAGTTAAGGTACCGTTTGTTTGAATATTGCCGGTGTTTGCTATTGTTGCGCCGGTATCGCCGTAGCCGCCGCCGACATTTACGACATCGAATCCTGCAGTAGCAGCCAAGGCGTTAAAGTTGGCTGCATTAGAAAGTGTCACAGTTGCATTTCTAATAGTCGCAGTTCCGGAATTATTTGCTCCGATAGTTAAGGCAGTCGCTGCACCGGCTACGTTGACAGTTGTTGCTGTGCCATTAACGAGATTGAATGTTGTTTGGGTTGTTGTTAGGTCGCCACCATTGACTGCTATGTCTCCTGATGTGGTGATGTTTCCGGTCGCGCCAGCAATTGAGAAGCCTGATGCGGTGACATCATTGGCACCGAGGCTCAATGCATTGACAATTTCTGCATCTGATAGATCAATTGCCGTTGTGATATTTCCGGTATCGGATTGGATTTTGAGAGCAGTAGGGAGGAGCAAATCAGTGTCTGCATTTTCAATCAAGACGAGTTCGTTTGGAGACGTCGATCCTGCACCATCCGCGCGTCTGAAGATTGACTCACCAGTTGAATCAGTTGCTGTGGTAACTAGGAAGTTCGAATCAGTTGCGGTGTTTGCCAAAGTAAACGCGATATCACGGTTGTTGGTTGTGGTGATGGCGTTTCCGTTGTTATACGCATTCTGTAAACCAAGGGACCCGCCGTCACATGTACCGACGATGTTTGCGCCGGTGACACAAAGCGCACTGCCGGTGACTGCTGACAGACCTGAAACGATCAGGTTAGAATCACTGTCGGTTGTCAGTGTAATGTCAGCAGTACTGCTCGGTGAGAGGAAGACACCGCCATCAACTTCTAAAATATCTTCGATATAGACATCATTATCAGATGCCGCGTTGTTATTATTGGTTGTTGCATCGGCAAAGAAGTTATAGGCAGTGACAGCAGCACCTCCGACATTGAGTGCTTGTGGGAGTCTGATGTTGCCACCTGTTGCGGTGATCGTCAAATCGCCATCTGAAGTGATGTCATCACCATTGACTATTAAGTCACCTGATGTCGTAATGTCTCCACCGGCTGTGATCGTGCCACTGTTTGTGATATTTCCTGCATTGGAAACAGTGAATCGTGTTGCTCCTGCTGCTGATGCTGTTAGGATATCCTGGTTTTCGTTTTGGTCAAAGATGGCGAGAGATTTGCCAGTGACTGCTTGCGAGAGTGGTCGTGTGACTTGTAATGCTGAGATCGGGCTTGCTGTGCCGATGCCAACAAGCGCGTTGGGGAGCGCGACGGTTGCATTTCTGATGGTTGTGGTTCCAGCATTGTTGGCTCCCATGGTTAAGGTCGTAGCAGCTTGGCCAAAGTTAACTGTTGTTGCAGTGCCGTTAACTAAATTGAATGTCGTTGCGTCGGTAGTCAAATCTCCTCCGTTGATTGCGACATCACTGGCGACACTGACGTTTCCTGATCCTAAGAATGAGTAGGTAGGATTGGTAGCAGTGTTGCCAAAGCTGATATTTGAGCCTGCATCAGCTGTGTTGATGTTGATGTAATTATCGCTGCCTTGTTGGATGTCCAATGCATTAGCACTGTTATCTAGTAGATTCGCGGTTAAATTGTTGTTGAGTGTTGTTGTTCCGGTACCCGCGCCAAGCGCAACAGTTGTAGCAGCGCCTCCTATATTGAGGGTAGTCGCGGTGGCGTTGAGGAGATTAAAGGTTGTTTGGTTTGTTGTTAGGTCCCCACCATTTATTGCAACATCCGCTGCCGCTGTGACATTGCCTGTCAATGTTGATGTGCTATCAATTGTGAGCGTGCCATTGGCTTGGATGTTGCCTGCATTTGAAACAGTAATGCCGCTTGATCCATACCCGCCGCCAACTTGGAGACCATCAAATCTGGCAAGTGCCGCTAAGCCATCAACAGCAGTCGCATTGGGGAAGGAGATGGTTGTATTTCTAATTGAAGTCGTCCCTGTTGTCGCGCCAAGCGTCAAAGCAGTCGCGGCGCCACCGGCATTTAAGGTGGTGGCAGTACTGTTAAGCAGATTGAATGTTGTTTGATTGGTAGTTAAGTCGCCGCCATTGATTGCAACGTCAGCTGCGGCAGTCACGTCACCAGTTAAGGTTGAGGTTGAATCAATCGTCAAGGTACCATTGGCTTGGATGTTGCCTGTGTTGGAAACGGTAATACCAGTTGATCCATACCCGCCGCCAACTTGGAGAGCGTCAAATCTGGCAAGTGCTGCTAAGCCATCAACAGCAGTCGCGTTAGGGAAGGAGATGGTCGCATTTCTGATGCTAGCAGTACCGGTTGTCGCTCCCAAGGTGAGCGAGCTAGCAACGCCGCCGACTGAAAGGGTGGTGGCATTGGTGTTGAACAGGTTGGCGCTTGTTGCGGATGTGGTGAGGTCGCCGCCATTTACTGCGATATCACCAGCCGAAGTTATGTCACCAGTTGATCCAGTTATAGACCAATTAGCACCAGTAAGATCATTTTCTCCTGCGCTCAATGCGGTGACAATTTCAGCGTCAGAAACATCAATAGCAGTCGTTATTCCTCCAGCAACTGACTGGACCTTCAGGCCTATTGGTTGCGCCCGGTTCGTGTCGAGGTTATCGATGAGAACGAGTTGTGCTGGATCAGATGTCCCTGCACCATCTGCCCGTTGGAAGACTGATCCACCAGCGCCGCCGGTTGCTGTGGTGACGACGAAGTTAGAGTCAGTTGTTGTGTCAGCCAAGGTAAAGGCAATACTTTTGTTATCTGTTGTCGTGATCGTATTGCCACCGGTATAGGCATTTTGTAAGGTGACTGCACTGCCAGTACAGGTGATCACTTCATTTGAACCATTGACACACAGTGTGGTTCCTGTTGAGTCAAGTAAGCCAGTCACAACCAATCGTGAATCAGAATCAGTATTAATCGTGACGTCGGTTGACCCTGATGGTGTAAACGTGGTCGCGTTATTAAATGTTGTTGTACCATTGACTGTTATTGTATCAGCAGCAGCATCACCGATGGTTGCGTTGCCATTGGCAGTGAGTGCTCCAGTGAGTGTCGTGGCGCCTGTGACTGCAAGGTCATTGTTGATCGTCGTCGTACCAGATGATGCACCGAAATCAATAGTCGTTGCCGCACCGAAAGCAGAGATTGTGGTTGCTGTTGCATCTAACAGATTAAAGGTTGTTTGGTTGGTAGTTAAGTCGCCACCATTGACTGCGACATCTGCTGCTGCGGTAACATTGCCGGTCAAAGTTGATGTACTATCAACAGTCAGTGTCCCATTTGCTTGGATGTTGCCGGTATTTGAAACCGTAACGCCGGTTGAACCGTACCCGCCACCAACTTGGAGCGCATCAAACCTTGCAAGAGCAGCTAATCCATCAACAGCAGTTGCATTGGGGAAGGAGATGGCCGCATTTCTGATTGAAGCCGTACCAGTTGTAGCACCTAATGTGAGTGTGGTCGAAGCACCGCCAACGTTAAGAGTCGTTGCAGTCGTGTTAAATATGTTGGCAGTTGTCTCATCAGTTGTGAGGTCTCCACCATTGACTGCAACATCACCTTCGGTGGTGATATTTCCTGTTCCACCTGCGATAGAGAAATTCGTTCCAATAATGTCATTCGCACCAGCATTTAAGGCATTGACGATATCTGGGTCTGATGCATCAATTGCAGTAGTCATTACTCCACTGTTTGTAACGTTGAAGGCTATCCCTGCAGGGATAGTCAAATTTGTATCAAGATTTTCGAGCAATAATAATTGCGCTGGTGCTTCAGTTGATGCATTATTTGTTCTTGAGATAGAAACTGTGTTATCAGCGACAATATCAATATCAAAGTTTGAGTCAGCACTATCATCAGCTAAGGTAAAGGAAATATCCCGGTTGTTGGTGGTGGTGATAGTGTTGCCCCCAGCATAGGCATTTTGCAAGCTTAATGTTTGGCCTGTGCAGGTAATCACTTCATTGGAACCATTGATACAAAGTGTTGTGCCGGTTGAGTCAGACAATCCGGTGACAACAAATTTTGAATCGGAATCAGTTGTGATAGTGACATCTGATGTGCCGGCTGGTGTAAAGGTGGAATTGCCATTGGCTGCGAATGCATTTGATGCAGTCAATGTTCCAGTGACTGTTGCTGGTCCAGCAAACGTTGTTGTTCCTGAGCCGAGGAAGCTAAAGCTTGGGTTGGTAACTGCATTGCCAAAGCTGATGTTTTCAGAACCATTGGTGCTGTTGATATTGATATAGTTGTCCGTTCCTTGTTGGATATCCAAGGCATTGGTATTGTTATCGACAATATTTGCAGTGAGATTATTGTTAAGAGTGGTTGTACCGGTTCCAGCACCGAGCGCGACTGTTGTGGCTGCGCCGCCAATGTTCAGTGTTGTTGCAGTTGTGTTCAGGAGATTGAACGTCGTTTGATTTGTCGTTATGTCGCCGCCGTTAACTGTTACGTCACCAGCGGTCGTGACATTTCCGCTATTGGCAACAGTGAATCTTGTGGCTCCAGCTGCTGATGCAGTCAGGATATCTTGGTTCTCAAGCTGATCAAAGATCGCGAGTGATTTTCCGGTTACTGGAAGTGCGAGTGGGCGAGTCACTTGGAGTGCTGATAGAGGTGTCGCGGTACCGATACCTACTTGTGCGTTTGGTAATGCGACTGTTGTATTTCGGATTGTTGTTGTCCCGGTTGTTGCGCCGAGAGTCAGTGAGGTTGCAGCGCCACCCGCATTCAACGTTGTCGCGTTGGTGTTAAATAAGGATGCGGTTGTAGAGGTAGTCGTGAGATCGCCGCCAGTCACTGCGACATCGGCGGTTACTGTCACATTTCCTGAGCCCAAGAAGCTGTATGTTGGGTTGGTCACACCATTTCCAAAGCTGATATTTTCAGAGCTGTCAGTTGTATTGATATTGATGTAGTTATCAGATCCTTGTTGGATATCCAGGGCATTGGTGTTGTTATCAGCAACATTTGCAGTCAAGTTGTTGTTCAATGTCGTTGTTCCGCCACCTGCACCAAGCGCAACTGTTGTTGCGGCGCCACCGATATTTACTGTGGTTGCGTTGGTATTAAAGAGTGTCGCAGTGCCAGCAGTTGTTGTGATATCGCCACCATTGACTGCGACATCTGCAGCTGCGGTGACATTGCCAGTCAAAGTTGAGGTACTATCAACAGTCAGTGTGCCGTTGGCTTGGATATTGCCGGTATTTGAAACTGTAACGCCGGTTGAACCGTACCCGCCACCAACTTGGAGCGCATCAAACCTTGCAAGTGCAGCTAAGCTATCAACAGCAGTCGCGTTAGGGAAGGAGATGGTCGCATTTCTGACTGAGGCAGTACCGGTTGTTCCGCCCAATGTAAGTGTGGTCGAAGCACCACCAACGTTCAAAGTCGTTGCAGTGGTATTAAAGAGGTTAGCTGTTGTTTCATCAGTAGTTAGGTCACCACCGTTGACGGCAACATCACCTTCGGTCGTAATATTTCCAGTGCCACCAGTGATGGAGAAGTTTGTTCCAATAATGTCATTCGCACCGGCATTTAATGCGTTGACGATATCTGCGTCTGATGCGTCAATTGCATCAGTGATAACTCCTGAAGCAGCGACATTGAAGTTGATGCCGTCAGCAATAGTAAGGTTGGTATCCAAGTTTTCGAGCGACAAGAGTTGAGCAGGTGCTTCTGTCGACGCACCATCATTTCTGGAGATTGACACTGTATTATCAGCAATCAGATCAATGTCAAAGTTAGAGTCTGTTGCCGTGTCAGCTAAGACAAAGTCAATGTCCCGTGCGTCTGTTGTGGTGATTGAATTTCCTCCATTATAAGCAGTTTGTAACGTCGTAGAACCAGCAGCACATTTGGTAACATTGTCAGATCCGTCCACACAAAGAGTAGTACCAGCACCACCTGGAGTAGTGAGACCTGTCAGTCTGAAGAATGAATCAGCATCTGTATTGACAACAACATCAGTTGTACCAGATGGAGTAAAGGTCACGTCATTGTTAAATGTTGTTGTTCCGTTTACTGTCACCGTATCAGCAGCTGCATCACCCAACGTTACGTTGCCATTTGCAGTTAATGCTCCAGTCAGCGTAGAGGTACCAGTCACTGCTAAGTTATTGTTAATAGTCGTCGTGCCAGATGAAGCGCCAAAATCAATCGCAGTCGCGGCACCGAATGCTGAGATAGTCGTGGCTGTAGCATCAAGCAGATTAAAGGTGGTTTGGGTAGTGGTTAGATCTCCACCATTAATCGCCAGATCAGCAGCTGCAGTGACATTACCAGTTAAGGTAGAAGTACTGTCAACTGTTAAGGTACCGTTTGCTTGGATATTGCCACCTGAAGAAAGTGACACACCAGTTGAACCGTATCCACCACCGAAGTTGGTATTTGCAACACCGCCGATATTAATCGTCGTCGCCGTAGCATTGAGCAAATTAAATGTTGTTTGACTGGTCGTCAAATCGCCACCATTCACAGCCAAATCAGCAGTCAAAGTTGTATCCCCAGTAACACCAAGCGTACCGCCAACGGTGGTATTCCCAGATCCATCAACATCAAAGTTGGTTAAATCAATTGCACCAGTGGTACCGATGATAGTATTTGCACCAATATTCAAAGCATTCACAATATCAGCATCTGAAGCATCGATAGCATCAGTGATCACACCAGCGTTGGCAACATTGAAGTTCAGACCATCAGCGATAGTAAGGTTGGTATCCAAGTTTTCGAGCAACAAGAGTTGTGCAGGAGCTTCAGTGGATGCTCCGTTATTTCTGCTAATAGAGACAGTGTTGTCAGCGATCAAATCGATATCAAAGTTAGAATCAGTTGCAGTATCATCTAAGACAAAATCAATGTCTCGTGTATCGGTTGTGGTAATTGAATTCCCACCGTTATAAGCAGTTTGTAAAGTGACAGAACTAGCAGAACATTTGGTCACATTGTCAGAACCATCAACACACAAAGTAGTACCAGCACCACCTGGTGTTGTCAGACCAGTGAGTCTCAAGAATGAATCAGCATCAGTATTCACAACAACATCAGTAGTACCTGACGGAGTAAAGGTCACGTCATTGTTAAAGGTTGTGGTCGCATTGACACCCAACGTATCAGCCGCAGCATCACCAAGAACAACATTGCCATTGGCAGTCAACGTTCCGGTTGCCGTCAATGCATTGTTCACAGTTGTCGTGCCACTCCCTGCACCGATTGCAACAGTTGTTGCTGCACTGCCAATGTTAATAGTTGTCGCAGTTGCGTTAAAGAGTGAGGCTGTGGTTTGTGATGTGGTGATATCTCCACCGTTGACTGCAACATCTCCTGCTGTCGTGATAGTACCCGTTGATCCATCGACGTCAAAGTTTGTGAGATCAATTGATCCTGTAGTGCCGACTATGTTGTTTGCTCCGATATTGAGCGCGTTGACGATATCTGCATCTGAGGCATCTATTGCATCGGTGATGACACCAGTTGTAGCGACATTGAAGTTAATGCCATCAGCAATAGTCAGGTTAGTATCGAGGTTTTCAAGCAGCAATAACTGAGATGGCGCTTCAGTTGATGCACCGTCATTTCGGGAGATAGAGACAGTGTTGTCAGCAATAAGATCAATGTCAAAGTTAGAATCAGTTGTCGTATCAGCTAAGACAAAGTCAATGTCCCGAGCATCAGTTGTTGTGATGGAGTTGCCGCCGTTGTATGCATTCTGCAGACTGAGGGATTGTCCGGAACAAGTAATCACGTTATTGGATCCATCAATACATAAAGCAGTACCGGTTGAGTCTACTAAGCCGCTGACATTGAGTCTTGAGTCCGTATCTGTAGTGATCGTTACATCAGTCGTACCAGAAGGAGTAAAGGTCACATCATTATTAAAGGTGGTAGTAGCATTGACTCCTAAAGTATCAGCAGCAGCATCACCAAGAACAGTATTGCCATTGGCAGTTAAGGCTCCCGTTGCGGTTAATCCATTATTGACTGTTGTGGTGCCTGTTGCAGCGCCAAAATCAATCGCAGTAGCAGCACCAAATGCTGAGATGGTAGTAACAGTTGCATCTAAGAGATTAAAGGTCGTTTGGGTCGTTGTTAGGTCGCCACCATTAATCGCCAGATCAGCAGCAGCAGTGACATTACCAGTCAACGTTGAGGTGCTATCAACAGTCAATGTCCCATTTGCTTGGATATTACCACCTGAAGAGAGAGACACACCCGTTGATCCATAGCCACCACCAAAGTTGGTATTTGCAACACCACCAATGTTAATCGTCGTCGCTGTAGCATTTAAGAGATTAAATGTTGTTTGATTGGTCGTCACATCGCCACCATTCACAGCCAAATCAGCAGTCAGTGTCGTATCCCCAGTAACACCCAGTGTACCGCCAACGGTGGTATTACCAGATCCATCAACATCAAAGTTGGTTAAATCAATTGCACCGGTGGTACCGATGATAGTGTTTGCACCAATATTCAAAGCATTCACAATATCAGCATCTGAAACATCAAGGGCATCGGTGATAACACCTGAAGCAGCGACATTAATGTTTAGACCATCAGCAATGGTGAGGTTGGTATCCAGGTTTTCAAGAAGTAATAACTGCGCAGGCGCTTCAGTAGATGCACCATCATTTCTGCTGATAGAGACAGTGTTGTCGGAAGTCAGATCGATATCAAAGTTAGAATCAGTCGCAGTGTCTGCTAGAACAAAGTCAATATCGCGGGCATCGGTTGTGGTGATGGAATTCCCAAGATCATACGCAGCTTGCAGTCCAGCAGCAGCACTTGAGCATTTCACGACGTTATTTGAAGCATCAAGACAAAGCTGTGTTCCAGAAGTTGTTGCCAAACCGGTAATGACAATGTTTGAATCACTGTCAGTGGCAAAGGTAACATCAGTTGTACCTGATGGCGCAAAGGTCACATCATTATTAAATGTCGTTGTACCATTAACTGTCACCGTATCAGCAGCAGCATCCCCCAGAACAGCATTGCCATTGGCAGTCAAAGTTCCAGTTGAAGTAGTTGTACCAGTTATTGCTAAATTATTGTTAATCGTCGTTGTACCAGACGAAGCACCAAAATCAATCGCAGTAGCAGCACCAAAAGCAGAGATCGTGGTCGCAGCAGTATCGAGAAGATTAAAGGTCGTTTGGGTTGTTGTCAAATCTCCACCATTGATAGCAACATCACCACTGGTCGTGACATTGCCAGTATTAGCAACAGTAAATCGAGTAGCACCACCAGCAGAAGCAGTAATAATATCCTGATTTTCAATCTGATCAAAGATACCAAGCGCTTTCCCAGTTGCACCAAGCGAGAGAGGGCGAGTAACATGGAATGCAGAAACAGGAGAAGCAGTCCCGATACCAACTTGAGCATT
>JBGTMH010000005.1:0-3170 GCA_041743715.1 Patescibacteria group bacterium
TGCGGGTACTTTACCTCAGCGTGCTCCTATGTTTGCAAGTAAGCAAAAGAGGTTCTTTGAAAAGAAGTTAAGTTACCAATAGATTTGAATTTTAAAGTGAAAAAGGGTGAGAGCGCATTTGCGTCTAAACAACCTTCAAGGTATGTTCTCGCGGAGAAATTGCCTCACTCTTTTTTATCTCTTTGAGCTTGAACAGAATGTAAGGAATACTGCAAGTCGGTATATCCAGAATATCCAGCCAGGAGAAAAAGCGAAGGGAGATTTTTCACTTTTATTTCTAAAACTAAATGGTAAAATGAAAAGAATTTTAAAACAGGTAGTGGGCATCGATGTAGCCCAAAGCGAATTGGTGGTATGCTTAGGGCGTATGAATGAGGATTGGGCTCCAGAGTTATATGCACATAAAACGTTTGCAAATACAGCAAAAGAGTTTGTTGCATTGGTTCACTGGGTCAAAAAGCTCACTACAGAATTGAGTCCGGTTCTGTATGTTATGGAAGCGACCGGTGTGTATCATGAATCATTGGCTTATTTTTTAGACGGAAAAGGGTTTGAAGTAAGTATTGTATTGCCCAATAAGATCAGCAATTACACCAGAACTTTACAAGTAAAAACTATTACCGACAAAACCTCTTCGGAAGCCATAGCAAGGTTTGGTCTGGAGAGGAAGTTGGATAGATGGAGTCCGCCAGCAGAAATCTTTAGAAGATTAAGACAGAAAACCCGGGAACGCGACCAGCTCGTGGGAGAAAGAACATTGGTGAAGAACCAATTGCATGCAGAACGTTCAGAAGCTTATCCCAGCAAAGAAAGTATGGCCAGGATGAAAACAAGAATTAACCTTTTAAACAAACAGATTGCACAGATAGAACAAGAAATAGGTGCATTGTTAAAGCAAGATAAAGCTGTAAATGAAGATATAAAGATTATCAGTTCCGCACCTGGTATAGGCATCTTAACAGCAGTCACCGCACTGGCAGAGACCAATGGTTTTGAATTGATTCGTAGTAGAAAACAATTGACCAGCTATGCAGGCTTTGATGTAAGAGAAAAAACCTCAGGCACTTCGGTAAAGGGCAAACCAAGAATATCGAAGAAAGGAAACAAGTATTTACGAAAGGCCATGTATATGCCTGCACTCGCTGCGATACGCTATGATGGAAGGTTTAAAGTTCTATATACTAGACTTCTGTCCAAGCATGGAGTAAAAATGAAAGCTGCTGTAGCTGTTCAAAGAAAAATGCTGGAGTTAATTTATACTATGTACAAAACCAAAACACCTTTCAACAAGGATCATCGCAAAGAAGAAGTGGTAGCTGTTTTACCTTAAGGATCTCCGATAATGCAAAGGTCAATTATAACTACAACTGATGTTGGCATGTGGGTAACTCCAAATAAGCACTCCAATAGGCCTACAAAATTGCCGGAGTTATCCACGTATCAACATCAGAAAAACCAATGCGTATCGCTCCGCCTTAATTTTAACAACGATGAGTTTAAAACGGAAAAGCGGCCCGTCTTGACAACGAACCGCTTTTCTTTCCAGGCTGGCATAAAGCCGCCTTAAAAACAAAATTAATAAAAAATATCTTTGGTTCTTAACACAGAATCTCCGCGGTTATTTGCATTTAACTCATCAAAGTGCTGACCTCATCACTGTTGAATGATAAAACCGCGAATGTGCGTCCGAACGAATTAACCGCAGAGCTGCCTGCGGCAGACGCATAGGAATAAATGCGGAGATCGCAGAGCCTATTCATAGGGCGTCCTCGGCGCCCTCTGCGGGTACTTCACCTCAGCGATTTCTATGATTTATGCAAGCACATATTTATAAGTTTTTTGATATAGTCTGTTTTTGTTCACGCAAGCAAAAACGCGACTTATCAACTTATTACGCACAGCGTTAATAACACTCATTTTGTTTTTTCCCTCAGCAACTTTGCGATTGTAGTATAGTTTTATTTCATCATCGTATTGAATGGCTGACATGGCGGCCAGGTGCAGTAATTTTTTGATCGCCATGTTGGCCATCTTTGATACCCGGGTTTTGCCTCGTATCGAAGTCCCTGAACTATATTCAAAGGGAGCTACGCCGGAGTAGCAAGCAAATTTTTTGGCTTCCTGGATTCTGACGAATTCGCCCGTTGAGACAATCATATTTAATGCTGTAATCTTGCCAATGCCAGTTACTGAAGTAGCGAGTTGGTACTTTACCTTCAATTGTGCATCCTCTTTTACCAGATCCTCTATCATCTTTTCGATTTTTTCAATATCCTTTTCCAGAATCTTGATTGAACTTTTACATCCCTTTACAATCATGTTGTGAATAGATTTCTCAATAAATTCTTCGCACTCGTGTATGGGTACTTGAAGCTCAGTTTTACATCTAATAAGGCGGTCACGCGTTACTAACAATGCCTTTAGCTTTTGAATGACTTGCCTTTGTGGAGTCCAAAAAGTGAGATCCTCTCTGTTCTTGTAAGTATATAATGCTATGCGTTGTGCATCAATTTTGTCATTCTTTCCCCGGACCATTCCCTGAGATCTCTTTATCTGGGTAGAGGATTCCAGACATACCTTGACGTGATTTTTAATCAGAAATTCAAGCAAAGGATGGCAGTAGATGCCGGTATGCTCCATGCATACGATAAGTTGACCGTATGATATGGCGAATTTCTTCATCACATCCTTGAAAAAGGCTTTGATCGCCATTTCAGTGTTATCTGAATTGGCTTGATAGAAAGTTTTACCATCTACCGTTAGGGCACCTTCGAATGTTTTCTTCGCCATGTCAATCCCCAAAAAATAAATTGTTTCCATTACATTTGTGGTTAGATAATAATGTATCCGTTAACGCTTCTAAACACTATCAAAACCTTTATAATAGGCCTCGTAACCTAAATTTCTATTTGATGCTTGTTTAGAAAACTGACTGAGGATTGAATCGCTGAATAGGTCTCAAACCTTTTTCTCCGCCTAATTCGCCTCAGTCAGTTGTTAACGTTATCCACAAAGTCTCAATCCCTTCAAAAAGAAAAAGGATTTCTCTGCGTCCTGCCTTTGCTCTCGTTGCGTGAACCAAAAGGTATGCACTAGCACCTTGTAGGGCTACTCCCGCGGGGGAAGCTCATTTCTCAGCATATCTTTCAATTCAATTTCAAGGGCCTTCG
>JBGTMH010000006.1:0-51394 GCA_041743715.1 Patescibacteria group bacterium
TTCATTTTATGGCTCTCCAGGTAGAACTACAGATAGTTCTGGTAATGTAACACTGTGGCTATTTCCAAATAATTACTCTATTGTTGCCGTTCCACCTACTGGAAGTAATTACTCTATAACAACGACTAGCAGTAATATAACTTCTGATACAAATGTTACGATTACAATGTTGCAACCAGTTACATTTAGCGGATACTTACATGATTCTCTTGGGAATGTTCTACCAAATCAGAATGTAAGGTTGAATTCAGGAAGTACGACTGTTGCATCAACAACCACAGATGGTAACGGTTTCTATTCGTTGTCTGTGGCTCCAGGTACATACAATTTGTTTATTAGTTATGTAGATAATGATAATCTTTACAATACTGCAAAAAACTATACTATTAGGGTAAATGATTATGTACTATCGCAAGATACAGTTAATCAAAATCTAACCCTTCCATTCAAAAAAGTTGATGTCTATGTCCAAAATGATGGTGGGCAACCAATTAGTGGAGCATCATTGACAACAAATAATCCAGGTGGTGTAAATGATTTGAATATTGGAGGTGGAATTACAACAGCAACTGGATTCTCTTTTTATAGTGCTCCTGGGAAAAATACAGATAGCTCAGGTAATGTAAGTTTGTGGCTTTTCACAAATAATTATACAGTTACTTCAACTCCTCCAACTGGAAGTAATTATGTCATAAAAGCGGTCACTGAAAATGTTGCGTCTGATACAAGTCTAACAATTAATATGCAACGGCCTGTAACGTTTAGTGGGTATCTACATGACGCTCTTGGGAATATTCTTCCAAATCAAAATGTAAGATTAAATACTGGTAGTACTACAGTTGCATCTACTACCACAAATAGTTCAGGGTATTTTTCCTTAACAATAACAAGTGGAACTTATGACTTGTTTATCAGTTATGTTGATACAAATAATTTATATAATATTGCAAGAAATTACACTATTAGAGTAAATAACTATTTATTTGCACAGGATACAACAAATTTAAACCTTACGTTACCTTTGAAACAAGTTGATGTCCATGTTCAAAATGCGAATGACCAACCAGTTAGTGGCGTACAATTGACGACTAATAATCCAACTGGTGTAAACGACTTAAATATTGGAGGTGGAATCACCACTGCAACAGGGTTCTCATACTACGATACATCTGGTATAGCTACTGATAATTCAGGCAACGCAAAATTATGGCTGTTCCAAAATACTTATGATTTTATAGCTACACCTCCACAAGGAAGTATATATAACATTTTTGCATTAAATAATATCACCGTCACAGAGGATCAAACAGAAATAATTTCCCTACAGTACAACCATACCGCTCCTATAACAACAGCCACTATTGAAACAGAACAAGATGATGAAACGTACTCTGAACCGACAGTTGTGACACTTGCTGCAATAGCTGCATCAGGTTACACTATTGCAAATACTTACTACAAAGTAGATGGGGGATCACAACAGAACTACATCACACCATTTACTGTCTCAGGTGATGGAGAGCATACAATTGAATACTGGTCTATTGATAATAGTGGAGTACGAGAAACACACAAGAGTAAAACATTTACTATTCAAGCCACCTATTCACTTATAGGAACGGTCTATGTCGATACTAATCAAAACGGAGTGCAAGATACTGAAGAATCAGGACATACTGGAGCAACGCTTACCCTTAACACAGGACAGACAGCAGTAACAGATACAAACGGAAATTACTCTTTTACAAATCTCCCAACCAATTCCTACACAGAAACCTTAACCGTACCTACCGGTTATACTGCAACAACAACCAATCCTGTCTCCGTACCGTTAACCGCTGATACCACCGTTAACTTTGGTATTGCACCAGTGCCAACGAATACTCCAACGCCCACACCTACAAATACTCCGACACCTACAGCAACTCCTACGCCGACAAGTACCCCGACACCCACACCAGCACCAAATAAACTCACAGCCCTGAGTCCTGCAAAAGTATGGGTAGGGTTACCCAATTTCTTTAGTGCAGGAGCAAAGTTTGACTTGAAAGCAGAAGCATATAAAGATACAACACTTGTCAGTACAGGACAGGTCAATAGTGTTGATCCAGGATTGGGATTTGGTGGATTTAATAGTGCAAAATTGAATACTATTCCATTTAATGCCTTTGCGCCTATTGATTTTCCCCAAGGATCACAGCTAAGTATTAAAGTATATGCCCGGACAGCTTGTACCGGCTCACTGAACCCTTTAGGTACTGCAAGGCTTTGGTATAATAATGATAGTCAAGCCAACAGTCAGTTTGGAGCAACTATAGGGGCAAATACAAACACCTATTATCTTCTTAATAACTTTGCCCTCGCGACAATAGTGGGGAGTGGACCTAAGCAAACTGCTGATGTTCAAGGTGGAGCAGCATGTAGTGCTTTCAAATCATTTGGGACATGGACGATTACTCCATAGACGATATAATAGCGAATGATTTTTTTTATCCTCGAGTTAGCTTAATAATATGAAAATTCTTATGATTTCATCATACCTTCCCTATCCCCTTTTTTCTGGTGGGCAAGTACGATTATATAATCTTATTAAAGAGCTTTCGTCTCGACATGAGATAACATTAATTTGCGAGAAACGGTCAAGCCAAACAATAGAGGATATAGAAGCTATCGAAAAAATTTGTAAAAAAGTAATAACTGTTCAGAGACGAAAACAATGGTCCGCGAAGAATATTCTAAAATCAGGATTTTCTGCTCAGTCTTTTCTGGTCACGGGACACACCTTGTCAGAGATGCAAGAAAAAATAAAAGAAGAACTTGAAAAAAACTCCTCCTATGACTTTATTCATGTTGAAACATATTATGTGATGCAAAATCTTCCAAAGACAAATATTCCTGTAGTCCTGGTCGAACACAATATCGAATATACAGTCTATGAAAAATTTAAAAATCGTGCTCCATTACCGCTCCGTCCACTTTTGGATTTTGATATTTTAAAAATAAAAAAAGAAGAAGAACGTTACTGGAAAAAAGCTGATGTACTGGTCGCGGTTTCGCTAGAGGATAAAAAGATTATGGAAAAAGCCGGGTTCGTTCCATACTTAGTTTCAAATGGTGTTAATACAGATCAGTTTATTTTTAAAAATATAAATAAAGCGCTTGAAAGAAAAGAAAAAAAGATTTTATTTATTGGAGATTTTAAGTGGATTCAAAATCGTGATTCAGTGACGTTTATTATAAAAGAAATTTGGCCAGAAATTAAGCAACAGTATCTTCGTCATTCTGGTAAGCGAAACACATCCAGAATCTCTTACCGCTGTAACGAGAGCGATTCTGGACAAGCCAGAATGACGAAAGAAGAGAGTTTGAAACTTTGGATTGTAGGAAGAAGTATTCCTAATTCTGTTAGGAGTTTAACAACTGACCCCGATGTTTTGTTTGATGAAGAAAGTTCTGCGAAGCCTACACCGGAGATTTTTCAAGAAGCAACTGTGTTGTTGTCACCGATTCGTGTGGGAGGAGGGACAAGTTATAAAATCCTTGAGTCAATGAGTTGTGGCACGCCAGTTATTACAATGCAACTTAGCGCGGATGCGATTCAAGCAAAAGATGGTCATGATATTATGGTGGGAAATACAACCGGACAATTGGCAGAAAAAACACTATCCCTGCTGGAGGACAATGCTCTTTACGAAAAATTGAGCAAAAACGGCAGGGTGTTGATTGAGAAAAAGTATACTTGGAAAGAGATTAGTAAAAAATTGGAAGAAGTATATCTGGACGTGTTAAAGAATAACCCAATAAACAAATATGCAAATAACCCAATCAATAAAACAAATGCATAATGAATAATTTATTTTGCATTTAATTACTATTCATTGATTTGTTTATTGGGTTATTGGTAGTATTGGTTTATTTATGAACACTGTTGATCTTTCTATCATCATTTTGAATTACAACACGAAACAACTCGCATTGGAAGCGGTGGAGTCTATTGAAAAAAATTATCTGAAAGAGGTTCTTGCCGGAACATATGAAGTTATCCTAGCGGATAACGCATCTCCTGATGGGTCTCTTGCGGAATTTAAGAAATATCAGAAGCAATCCAAAATTAAATCCTTTCAGGTTATTGATAATGGAGGAAATATTGGTTTTGCAGCGGGAAATAACCGAGGGGTTGGGTTTGCAAAAGGTCGGTATGTGTTATTTCTCAATCCAGATACGATAGTGCATCCCAAAACCCTAACATATATGATTGATTTTATGGACAAACATCCTGATGCAGGTGCTGCGACTTGTCGGTTGGAACTCCCGACAGGTAGTATCGACGAAGCATCACATCGGGGATTTCCTACGCCTTGGAATGCATTTAGTCATTTTTCAGGGCTTGAGAAAGTGTTTCCACGTAGTCGGTTGTTCAGCGGTTACATCCAGGGATGGAAAGATATATCGAAAACGCATGAAGTTGATGCAATAGTGGGAGCATTTATGCTCGTACGCCGGGAGGTTGGTGCGGAAATCGGCTGGTGGGATGAAGAGTATTTTTTTTATGGTGAAGATCTACAGTTTTGCTATAACATTCATCAATTGGGATATAAAATTTATTACATACCACAAGTCAGTAGTCTGCATTATGGAGGTGTCTCAAGTGGAATTAAGAAACATTCACACAAGCTCACAACCGCAGATCGAGAACGACGCAAAATCATGCAGGGCCACAGATTTAATGCAATGCGGATTTTTTTCAAAAAGAATTATCATGCGAAATATCCAATGCTGGTTTCGTGGGTTGTTCATAAAGGAATTGACATACTCCACAAAAAAAATACTTCAAAATAAATAAAAGAATAAAGGCAACAGGGTAGAGTGAATCGGAAGGATTTCCGAAGGAATCGTGAAAACACGAAAGATCAGCAGAGCTGTAATACGGAAAAAATTCCAGTTCGACGGTTAGGTCAAAAGATAATTATTTATATTCATCTCAAAGCGATGAGAAAATAAGATCAGTTGATCCAGGCCGTTGTCAAGAAATATCCCCAGAGAGAGCGTGACGATACCAGTCAAAGACTTCCGCGAGTTGCAGAGTAGTTGATTGGAAAACAATCGCCACGCCCTCCGGTTAGGGAATAGTTACCTCCTTTTGTAGAGGGGTGCTACTTATTGCAGTGGTTCATCGACTATCAGCCGATTTCAACTCCGCGCTCGATTTTCTTGCGCTTGTTTTTAGACATAGTGTCACCTCCTTACCTTGTAGGGAACCATAAGGCTATTGATTAGTCTTATCGTTCCCCACAAGGTATTGTCGGTAGGTTTCTTGACGCCCTGTTGCCTTATTTTCAAAGAACTGTAAGGATACAATTTGTTTCTCAGACGAAACAACGTATTCTTAGCGATTAAGTATAGTTAATATATATATTTTAGTCAAGCTCGTTGTCGATAATCGTCAACATATTTGTAAGGTGTGCAAAGAATATTAACCGATACTAGTATAGTGCTAAATTTGTATAACTAATGTGCTCCCTTATATGAATATGTAAGTGGTGCATTGTTGTTAGATTCTGTGCCTGTGTTATACTTTATAAATGAGAATTGGAATAGACGCGAGATTATGGAATGAAACTGGTGTCGGACGTTACATACGGAATTTGGTGATGCAACTGCAGGAGATAGATCAAAAAAATGAGTATGTATTATTCGTAAAATCCCTAGGTGACGTAGCTGTATCACCTCCCAGGTGGAAGATTGTAGCGACAGATATTCGCTGGCATACTATTGAAGAACAAGTAAAGTTTCCTAAAATTTTGGAAAAAGAGAATTTGGATCTGGTGCATTTTCCATATTTCTCAATTCCTATTTTTTATAACCGACCGTATGTTATTACCATACATGATTTGATTATTAATCACTATCCCACGGGGAAAGCTTCTACACTTCCTTTTCCTCTGTATCAACTAAAGCGTTTTGGTTATCAATATGTTTTGAATCACGCTGCGAGTAAGGCGAAGAAAATTATTACCGTATCGGAGGCCACAAAGCTTGAGATAGTGGATCATTTGAATGTTTCAAAAGAGAAGATTGTTGTGACATATGAGGGAGTGGATGAAAGGGTGAAGGGAGATAAAACTTTCCCCTTTCCCCTTCACCCTTTCCCCTACTTATTATATGTAGGCAACGCTTACCCTCATAAGAATTTAGAGAGGTTGGTTGAAGCATTTCAGTTGATTTATCAAGAATATCCCTATGTAAAGCTTGTGCTTGTTGGAAAAGAAAATTATTTTTACGATCGATTGAAAGAAAGCGTGAGAGAGATGGGTTTGGAAAAAGTCGTTGTTTTTGTTGGAGGTGTAAGTGATGAAGAACTTATTTTATTATACAAAAACGCGAAAGCACTTGTTTTGCCGTCGCTTATGGAGGGTTTTGGATTACCTGGATTGGAGGCGATGCAGCAGGAGTGTTTGGTGCTCGCGTCTGATATACCTGTTTTTAGAGAAATTTATCATGACGCAGCCATATATTTTAATCCTCTTGCTGTCAATGCGATCCATGTTACAATACGGGAAGTTTTAGAGAATAAAAAAGATTTTCGTAAGATTATTGAAAAAGGTTCCAAGCGGGTAGATGCTTTTTCTTGGAAGAAAATGACTGAAGAAACACTCAAAATTTATGAAAATAGCCTTGGTATACGATCGGATTAATAAGTGGGGCGGAGCGGAGCGTGTCCTTTTAGCACTGCACAAGCTTTTCCCAAAAGCTCCGTTATTTGCATCAGTATATAATCCTAAAAATGCGACGTGGGCCAAAGACTTTGATGTCAAGACATCGTTTCTTCAGAAATTTCCACACGTTGTGAATAATCATGAGCTCTACCCATTTCTTATGCCTGTCGCTTTTGAGCATTTTTCGTTTGAAAGTTATGACGTTGTAATCTCAGTAACAAGCGAAGCCGCTAAGGGAATTATTACCAAACCAGGGACAAAACACATTTGTTATTGCTTGACGCCGACTCGTTATCTTTGGAGTGGGTATGATGAATATTTTAAAAACCGAACACTACGGACGATCGCGCGCCCAGCGGTCTCATATTTACGAAGATGGGATCGTGTCGCTGCAACCCGGCCTGATGCATTTGTGGCGATTTCTAAAGAAGTACAGACAAGAATTATGAAATATTATAAGAGAGAGGCGATGATTATTTATCCACCGGTTGAATTAGGGGCTAGGGGTCAGGGTTTAGGGTTTAGTTCCAAAAAGAATCAAGGGGAGTATTTTTTAGTTGTTTCCCGACTATCGAAGTTTACCAAATATAAAAGAATTGATTTGGCGATTGAGGCGTGTAATGAATTGAAGTTGCCTTTAAAAATAGTAGGTGGTGGTGGTTGGAAAAAAGATTTGCAGAAATTGGCTGGGCCTACAGTTGAATTTGTTGGAAGCTTGACTGATGATGAACTGGTCAAGTATTATAAGAATTGTCGGGCTCTTATATTCCCAGGGGTTGAGGATTTTGGTTTGACGGTTGTGGAAGCACAAGGATTTGGAAAACCTGTCATAGCTTTCGGAGGAGGAGGGGCACTTGAGACGATAAAAACCGGGAAGACCGGTTTATTTTTTGATCAACAGACAAAAAAATCTCTTGTGGATGCGTTAAAAGTATTTCGAAAAATGACTTTTGATCCGAAAGACTCGAGAAAACAAGCAGAACGTTTTAGTCACGAAAAGTTCAAGGCAGAATTTCTAAAACTTGTTAATCACACAATTTAATACTATAATAGAACAGTAATCTATGAAGATCGTTTTATTTGCAGGTGGAGTTGGCAGCAGATTGTGGCCACTTTCAAGAAAGAATGCTCCAAAACAGTTTGGGAAAATCATTGCTGACCGTTCGATGGTACAAATAGCTGTGCACAAATTATTTCCTGAATTCAAATGGGAAGAAGTGTATATCTCGACAGGTAAACAATATTCCGCGCTCATTAAAGATCAATTGCCTCAATTACCCGATCGGAATCTTATCGTCGAGCCTGAAATGCGAGATGTTGGTCCTGCAGTTGGTTTGGTAGTTGCTCAATTTGTAAAAATATCTCCTGATGAACCATTGGTACTTTTGTGGGGGAGTGACCATTTGGTAAAAAAGGAAGCACTTTTTCGTAGAATGCTCCGTACAGCTGAGAAATTGATCAAGGAAAATCCAGAGCAAATTATCTTTATCGGTCAAAAGCCCCGTTTTGCCAATCAGAATTTAGGATATATTGAGTTTGGAAAAGTAACGGAGACAAAGGATGATTTTCCGATTCACGAATTTACTGGTTTTCAGTACCGGCCTCCGCTTGATGTTGCCAAAACCTATGCAACCGATGGCAGTCATGCATGGAATTTAGGATACTTTGCCACAACGCCCCGTTTTCTTTGGAAACTTTTTGAAGAATTTTCACCTAAGTTGTTTAAAGAACTTAAAAAAATCAGTGACGCCTTTGGAACTGCGCAGTATGAACAGGTTTTGCATGAAGTTTACCCAACGCTTGAGAAGATTTCTTTTGATAACGCAATTCTCGAAAAAATGGATCCCAAATCAGGTCGGGTTATCTCAGCTGATATCGGATGGAGCGATATCGGGGCATGGGAAGCATTGAAAGAAGCACTTAGTGATAAAGTCGATGCAAATGTCACAAAAGGAAAAATATTACTTGAAGATTGCCGGGATTCTATATTGCATAACGAGACGAAGCAATTAATTGTTGGAATAGATTTAGAAGAGATGGTAGTTGTCAGCATGGAAGATGTTATCTTGATTTGCCCCAAAGATTCGGTGCCGAAAATTAAAAAGTTTGTACAAAATCTCGGCGGTACTGACTACGAGCACTTGGTGTAAAAATGTCTTACACTAAAATTAAAAAAAGCATATTTTACGAACTATCAAAGAGAACAATTGATGTTTTCTCTTCTGTATTACTTCTCTTGCTCTTTCTCCCCATTATAATTGTTGTTGTAATCGCGATAAAGTTAGAATCGAAGGGGCCTATTTTGGCAGATACTCCAAGAAGAGTAGGAAGAGATAATAAGTTTTTTTATCCTTACAAATTTCGATCAATGATTGTTAATGCATACTATCTCTTAAAGACAGATCCAAAGTTTAAAGCCGCGTATGAAGAACAGCAAAAAGGAGGTAATTATAAAATAAAAAATGATCCCAGAATTACGCGTGTTGGTACATTTATTCGTAAACATTCTCTGGATGAAATTCCACAACTCTTTAATGTGTTGCGGGGAGAAATGAGTCTCGTTGGTCCCCGGCCGTATTATCCTGAAGAACTTGAGAAACAGCAGAAGCGTTATCCCCAGACAAAAAATCTAGTGAAGGAAGTGTTATCAGTTAAGCCTGGGATTACAGGATACTGGCAAGTATCAGGACGGAGTGAAGTGAATTTTGACAAAAGAATTCAGATGGATGCAGATTATGCGAGAAAAAAATCAATTCGACTGGATGTGTATATTATCTTAAAAACTCCTTGGGCAATGGTATCTGGGAAAGGAGCACTGTAGGGAGGGTATCAAGAGTACCAAAAGTATCAAGAGTATCAAAAGTTTTTAATTGCATTTTGTTTAATAGCCCTTGATACTCTTGGTACCCTTGATACTTTTGATACTCTTCCCTTTGTCAAGTTGACAAAAGAAGAGACTGTTGGGTATTATGTAATATGTATAATGTCAGGTTTTGATAAAATAGAGTTTAAAGAAGAGACGAGAAGTGCTGGTTCGAATCCGCCTTCAAGGGCTGCTGCCACAAAGAAAACGCAAGATTTCGCCAAAAGTCAAAGTGTAGATCCAATTATGCCGAAGAGAAGACAAAAAGCAAAATTTAAAATCCCCCGCAAAGTGTATATAAGTATTATTGTAGTTGTACTGCTCGTAGTACTTATCAGTATACCGGCCTACGCGACATATAAGTCAGGGCTACAAACTTATCGGCAATCAAAGCTCATCGCAAGTGCTATGAAAAAACAAAACGTGCAGCTTGCATCGGATGAAATTGTCAAAACCCAAAAGCATTTGAAGGAGACAAAAAAGAATCTGCATTATTTAGTACCCTTGAAATTTGTTCCTCTCATAGGCTGGTACTATAACGATGCAGATCATATGCTCAATGCCGCAGGGCATGGGCTAGATAGTGCCAAGACAGTAACTGACTCGTTAAAACCCTATGCTGATGTCTTAGGACTTAAAGGAACAGATAGTTTTGCTGGAGGTTCTGCTGAAGATAGGATTAAGACAGCTGTGCTTAGCATGGGTAAAATAACACCCGAAATTGATAAAATCGAAAAATCGCTTGTTTTAATGCAAAAGGAGGTTGACGGAATTGACCCCAATCATTATCCTGAATTTATTTTTGGTAAAACGATAAAATTACAGCTGACAAATTTCCGGAATATAACAGACCAAAGTGCTGTCGCAGTTAGCGATGCCAAACCACTTATAAAAACGCTTCCTTCACTCCTGGGAGAATCAGAACCAAAGCGTTATCTAGTTCTTTTTCAAAACGATAAGGAACTTCGACCGACTGGTGGATTTATTACAGCGTATGCGATTTTTAGTATTGATAAAGGAATCATCAAATTTGAAAAATCCGACGATATCTATAAATTGGATGAATCAATTCCCAATAAACCAAAAGCAGCTGCTCCTATTTTGAAGTACTTGCCAAAAGTGTATACGATGAATTTACGCGATTCGAATTTATCTCCGGATTTTATTGAGTCTATGAAGACGTTTGAGTCACTCTACGAAAGAGCAGCATTGAAAGAAGAGGTTGATGGCATTATAGCAATTGACACAAACGTTCTCGTCTCTACCATTAAAATTCTTGATGATCAGATACAAGTATCAGGACAAACATTTACTACAAAAAATGATCCCCGTTGTGACTGTCCACAAGTGATTTACGAATTAGAAAATGATATTTCTCGTCCTGTTAATTATATAAAAACAGATCGGAAAAGCATCATTGGCGACCTGATTTCAGCAATCATGGTTAAAGCGCTATCGTCCAGCCCCAAACAATACTGGGGGCCATTATTCCAGTCGATCATTGCACAGACAAATCAAAAACACGTTCTCTTTTACCTCTACGATGATCAGGCCCAACAAGGGATGGACGGTTTGAATGCCTCAGGACGCATTCGACCATTTGAAGGAGATTATCTTCATATTAATGAGACAAATTTTTCAGGAGCAAAAGTAAATATTTTTATGCAGGAAGACGTTGATAATAGTTATGAAGTAGCAAAAGACGGTACAATTACAAAAACTGTCACTATCAAATACAAAAATCCTTTTCCACCATCTGATTGTAATCTTGAACGGGGAGGACTCTGCCTCAATGCTGAGTATCGTGACTGGATCCGTATTTATGTCCCCAAAGGGAGTGAATTAATTGAAAGTAAAGGTTCCCAAGTAAAAATGACAACCTATGAAGATTTGGGTAAAACAGTTTTTGACGGTTTTGTAACCGTCCGTCCTAAAGGAGTTGCGACGTTGACACTCACGTACAAATTGCCTTTTAAGTTATCTTCTAAGTCTCCACTTCCACTCCTTATCCAAAAACAGCCGGGTACAACTGACAATACCTATCAAATTATTGTAAATGGAAAAGCAGTCGAGATGTTTGACCTCACGAGCGACAAAGAGACGAAATTGAAGCTATAATAATGATCGCTTCAATGATTTACCATTGTCCATGTACCATTCTCCATTGGATGAACTAATTATTTCATGCTTAAACAAAAATAATTGGAAAATGGAAAATCTATATTATTGCTGACCTCGAGTAATTGTTTAAAAACTGATATACTAAGTGCAACTGCCTATGAGAAATTTTAGAACTGAAGGGATAATTATTAAAAGACGTAACTTCGGAGAAGCTGATAGAATCCTGACTGTAATAACCCCGAATTACGGCAAAATCTCCATTAAAGCGGCAGGTGTTCGAAAAATCACAAGCCGTCGTTCTGCGCATACAGAGCTGCTCAATCATGCAAGTCTACATCTTTATAAAGGAAAGACTTTTTCTATTTTGACTGAAGCCAGGATGGTTGAGGATTTTTCTGGGATAAAAGAAGATTTTACCAAAGTCGGTCTGGCCTATCATTTGTGCGAATTGGTGGACGGGTTATGTCCTGAGAATCAGGAGAATAGGAAAGTATTTTATCTCTTGCGTGACGTCTTAACACAAATGTCACAACATGATGGAAAGGTGCGTGTTCCCACTGTTTTACCTGCAGAAATCAGCGATTACACGCTGGGAACCTATGGTATCGGCGTAAGCGATGCTCCACGATTGACTACTCAACAATCAGGGGATTCTCTTTCAAATACATTACAGACATTCGAGATAGCATTGTTGTCAGAGCTTGGGTATTGGAATAAAAATGATGCACTCTCTAAAAATTTCGACACCCATGACATGATAGAAAGTATCCTCGAGCGAAAATTAAAATCCCGCTCCATCTTCGCAAAGCTCCAGTAGTTGTTATTGTTGTGCCTGTTTTTTGTATATGGTATACTGCTTTACTATGGGTAGAGAGCAAGTTTTAACTCCAGATGCGGCAAACCTTCACGAACAAGGAAGAGGTAAAAGCTATAGAGAGGGGAGAGAAACAAAAGAACGCAAACAAAGTATAGTCCTCATAGATAAAATTAAGATTAGTGAAGATATATTAAAAAAATTTGGTAAACAGACTGCGAATGGAGTTCTAAAAAAGTATGATCCAGTTGATCTTGATGGAAGAACGTTTCGTTTAGATGGGACAATTGATCAGAAAGGAGATGGTGAGGAAGTTACGGTTATTGTTCATGGTGTCTATCCTACGAGAAGTGACGAATCTGGTGAATCCCGTACAATGGAAAGTGAATTATTTACGGTTATAGGAATCGTTAAGAAAGATGGTAGTCGACAACCTACTCATTTTATGGTTGGTAGTAGGGAACCTGATAATCTTTTAACAGTGGCAGAAGGAGCGCATGATACTATTTCATCTTTATATGAATATTACGAGTCCAAAGCATTAGAGGTTGCTAAATCTTAACTATTTCTTCTTTCTACTTTAATTTTTCTGTTATAATACTCCTATGGCTGAGAATGTGATGGAGAAAATTGTTGCTCTTTGTAAAAGGCGCGGATTTATCTTTCCAGGATCTGAAATTTATGGTGGACTTGGTGGAACGTGGGATTATGGTCCGGTCGGATCACTTTTGAAGAAAAATCTTAAAGATCTTTGGTGGAAAGAGATGGTTCAGTTGCGACGGGATATTGTTGGGGTGGATGCAGCAATTGTTATGAATCCCCGGGCGTGGGAAGCTTCAGGGCATGTGGAGGCATTTACTGATCCACTTGTTGAATGTAAAATCTGTCATCAAAGATTCAGGGCTGACAAACCTGAGGAAATTGCTGATCATATAACAACACATGGAAAAGAAAAAGTAGAATGGACGCAGCCGCAGAAATTTAATCTTCTCGTCAAAACCTACTTCGGAATAATCGAAGGCAAACAATCAGAACTTTACTTACGTGGAGAGATAACCAACGGAGTGCAAGTGAACTTCAAAAATGTTGTCAATTCAACCCGTATAAAAATTCCGTTTGGTATAGCACAAATTGGGAAAGCATTTCGAAATGAAATAACTCCCGGCAACTTCATTTTCCGCACGCGTGAGTTTGAACAGATGGAAGTGCAGTTCTATATTAAGCCGGATGAAAAAGATGGCAGGAAGTGGTTTGAGTATTGGAAGAAAAATCGTATGGATTTTTATCTATCACTTGGCATGAAGAAAGAAAATTTACGTTTCCGCGATCACGCTGATGATGAAAGGGCACACTATGCACGGATGGCTACTGATATCGAATATAAGGCCCCCTTTGGTTGGTCAGAATTTATGGGGATTCATCATAGAGGTGATTGGGATCTTACGCGTCACCAAGAATATTCAGGAAGAGATATGTCTTATAAAGATCCAGTAACAAATGAGGAATATACTCCTTGGGATATTGAGACCTCAGCAGGTGTCGATCGGTCAATTCTCTTTTTACTTATCGATGCATATACGCAAGAGGAGAGTCGTATTGTTATGAAGATTCATCCCAAAATTGCACCATATAAAGTTGCTGTCTTTCCACTTCTCGCAAATAAAGAACAATTGGTTACAAAAGCGAAAGATGTGTTTGATTTACTGAGCGGTGAATTTATGACGGCATTTGATGACCGGGGAAATATTGGTAAGCGGTATTTAGCGCAAGATGAAATTGGTACTCCATGGTGTGTGACAGTTGACTTTGATACGCTCGAAGATAAATCTGTTACTGTACGGGATCGTGACACGACGAAGCAAGAGAGAATAGCGATAAAAGATTTAGTATCCTACTTCAATCAAAAGCTGAGTTAACCGACTTGACAGGGAGGCTGGTTATCGGGTATCCTTTAACTGATGTTTAAGAATCGAAATATGCAGATTGCTGTTGGTGTAGTGCTTCTTGTTGTTTTGGGACTTGGTGGCTACTTTTTGATTGGAAGTAAATCTTCTCCAAAACCGGAAATTGAAGAGTCTTCTGAACTTGTTGTACAGAAGCTTGAGGCGAAAGAAATTGGCCTTACTCTTGAAGCGACACCTGATAAGAAAAAAATAAAGTTCACAATTGACAAGGCACAAGACATAAAATCAATTGAATACGAATTGGTATATGAAGCGGATTCTACTGCTCAGGAGAAGAGTGAAGGCGGAGAGGCTACAGTACAGCGTGGTATTACAGGTTCAGCAGATATAAAGTCTGGTGAAACTTCATATACCTCTGAAGATCTTGATTTGGGGAGTTGTTCAAAAAATGTTTGCCGGTATGACACAGGAGTTTCATCAGTAGCCATCACGCTTAAAATTACGAAAGCCGGCAATAAGATCTACGAAGTTACCGATAGTCTAGAATTATAACTTTTCCTATTTTATCCTCGACCCTTTGATCATATAAATTTTCTTACATTTCCAAACACTACATTTTGTAGTTTATTTTTATCACACACACTAGAAGTCTATCTCGACAGTTGACAACTTTTCGTTTAAGGAGCAAAATAGGGAAAGGTAGTCTAAAGTAGGACGTGAGAGTCCATGATTTGTCGTCTTGATTTATTTCATCATGACAATTGTGGTTTGAATTATATGTTGATTGGTCAATATGAGGGTAAAATTGGAGAAAAACATCAAGCTGGATTACCGAAAAAATTTAGAGATGTGTTGGGCGAGAAATTAATCGTAACAAAGGGGTTTGAGAATTGTTTAATTGCCGTTTCCGAAGAGAACTGGAAAACACTTTTGGAAGGAACTGAAGGAAAACCTTTTACGAGTAAATCGACACGTGAATTACAGCGGTTTTTATTAGGAAACGCATCTTATGTTGATCTTGATAGTAAAGGAAGATTTGTAATACCAGAGTATTTACGACAATTTGCAAAAATTGATGTGGATATTGTTTTTGTAGGAATTCAGAGGTTTGTTGAAGTTTGGGATAAGAAACATTGGGAGGAACATCAAAAGGAATTGGCAAAGAATATTGACTCGATAGCAGAGAGACTATCTGAAGGAGAGGTTTAGAGATTTGAATCATGAATAATGAATCAGGAATTAGGGTTTTGAGACCTTGATTCATGATTCCTAATTCCTAATTCGAATTATGGCAGGATGAATAATTATCACGTCAGTGTCCTTTTACAAGAGACAATAAAAGCGCTCAATATACAACCTGACAAAAAATATATAGATGGGACGATTGGTGGTGCGGGTCATGGGTTTGAGGTTTTGAAACGAGGAGGAAAGTTGTTGGGTATTGATGTTGATGGTGATGCATTGGCGTTTGCTGAAAAAGATTTAAAATTTAAGGTTAAGGATTTAAAAATTGGAGATGATCTTGTATTAGTTAAAGGAAATTTTAAGGATATTGATTCGATTGCGAATGAGCATGGATTTGATCAGGTCGCAGGCATTCTATTAGATATAGGTGTGTCTAGCCATCATTTGGATAGTGTAGAGCGGGGATTTAGCTTTCAGAAAGATGGACCTCTTGATATGCGGATGGATCAAGAACAAGAGGTCAAAGCAAGGGATCTTGTTAATATTTTAACGAAGGGAGAATTATATGAGTTATTTACTAAATTGGGTGAGGAAAGATTTGCTCGAGCCATTTCTCAGAGTATTGTTATCGCCCGTCAAATAAAACCGATTCAAACAACGACTGAGTTGGCGGAAGTAATACGACGTGCTGTTCCGTGGTCGAAAAAAGGGATTAATCCAGCAACAAAAGTATTTCAAGCGTTGCGGATAGCGGTAAATGACGAATTACATAGCTTGACAGACGCTTTGCCAAAAGCAGTACGTTTGCTTGAGAATGGAGGAAGACTTGTCGTTATTTCATTTCATTCGCTTGAAGATAGGATTGTCAAACGGGCGTTTATAGAATTTGAAGAGAATGGTTTAGGAAAGATTGTCACAAAGAAGCCAGTCGTACCGAGTGAGGAGGAGACATCGCAAAATAAGAGAAGTAGAAGTGCTAAATTAAGAGTATTTGAGAAAACGAATCAGGAATAAGGAATCATGAATTATGGTTTTTCCCCTGATTCCTGATTCATTATTCCTGATTCAAAATATAGTTATGAAAAAGCCATTACTAGTTATTGGATGTTTGGTATTTGTCATCATCACACTTTCAGTAGTGCGTATGACTCTTGTGAACAATCTATCTACCACGGGAACTGAGCTTGTAGATATTCAGAATAAAATAGGACAATATAAAAAACAAAATGAATTGCTGAAAGAACAGTATCTGCAAGCAGCTTCTTATACACATATTTCCGCCAAAGCAAAAAGAATGGGGTTTGGTCCCGCAAAATCTCAACTTAATCTAACTACTCCATTACCGCTGGCATTACGGTAAGGGTATCAAGAGTACCATGGGTATCAAGTGTATCAAGGGCAGGAATACCAAAAAGCTCTTGATACTTTTGATACTCTTGATACCTTTGATACACTTATACTTATGACTTGGCGATACCGTTTTACTTTATTATTCTTTCTGTTATTGTTTGGTCTTATTATTTCGAGACTTTTTTACTGGCAGATAGTGCGTGCTCAGGAGCTTGCTTCTCTTGGTCAAGCTCAATCCGATAGGCAAATTACTTTGACAGCCAAACGGGGGGAAATAAAGACTTCAGATGAATATACCATTGCCGCAAATAAATTGGCATATCTGGTCTTTGCAAATCCAAAAGAAGTAAAAGATAAAGAAAAACAAGCTGACGAGTTAGAAAAGTTATTAGATTTAAAAAGTGCCACGATAAGTGCTTTATTATCGAGAGATAAATTCTGGATACCGTTAAAAACTCATGTAGAAAGTGATGTGAAAGAAAAAATAGAAGCCAAAAAGTTTCCGGGAGTTGGGTTCCAAGAGCAAACACTTCGTCTGTATCCTGAGGCATCAATGGCGGCAAATATGTTAGGATTTGTTGGAAAAGATGAAGAGGGACGTGATAAAGGATACTTTGGTCTAGAAGGTTTCTACGACCGACAGCTGCGGGGAAAAGATGGACTTGCAATCGTTGTTCATGACGCATCCGGTCAGCCTATTCTTGCAAACATGAGTGACAGTACAATAAAAGTTGATGGACGTGATCTGTTGCTACATATTGACCGGCGAATTCAGTTTATGCTAGACGCTGAACTCAAAAGAGGCATTGCTGCCTATGGAGCGGCAGGTGGAACTGCTGCGGTAATGGATCCAAAGACTGGAGGCATACTCGCTATGTCATCTTTCCCGACATATGATCCAAGACATTATCAGGATTATTCTGAGCAATTATATAAAAATCCGTTTATTTCTTTTGCATATGAACCAGGCTCGACATTCAAACCGCTTATTATGTCATCGGCTCTCGATAGTGGGCTAGTAAAACCAGATACACCATGTGCGATTTGTGCCGGCCCAGTGGAGATTGGGGAATATGAAATACGAACTTGGAATAACAAATATACAGCTAATGAAACAATGACGGATGTTATTATCCATTCTGACAATACTGGTATGGTATTTGCTGGAAGACTTTTGGGACTTGATAAGATGCTTACTTATTTGCAAAAGTTTGGAATAGGTGAGGCTACAGGTATTGATCTGCAGGGAGAAGTATATCCAAGTCTACGGGAAAAAGAAAGTTGGTATCCGATAGACCTTGCGACTGCGACGTTTGGTCAGGGAATTACAATGACTCCGATGCAACTGCTGACAGCTTTTTCAGCAATTGCCAATGATGGAAAAAGGATGGAACCGCATATTGTCTCCAAAGTCCAAACTGCCGACGGAAATACAATAGACATCGCTCCCAAAATGCTGAGTAAACCCATCTCATCAAAGACAGCAAAAGTAATGACGGAGATGATGGTAAAAGCAGTTGATGAGGGAGAAGCGAAATGGGCTAAGCCAAAGGGTTATCGCATCGCCGGTAAAACAGGAACTGCGCAGATTCCGGTAGCAGGTCATTATGATCCGAACAAAACAATTGCATCCTTCATAGGTTTTGCACCAGCTGATGATCCGAAATTTTTAATGCTGGTAGTCATCGACCGACCAACATCATCAATTTATGGCTCAGAAACAGCTGCACCACTCTTTTTTAATGTGGCAAGAAATATTTTAACGTATTACAGCATCCCACCGACAGAACCCACAGGAGAATAAAGAATTAAGGTTTTTTTCTGAGAGTTTCAATTGTTTCTAAGATTTCTTTTAATGATTGATCTATTATCACTGGTGTCGAGCTGTCAAACCACTCTTGTAAAGTGATTTCATGTTTTTTTTCGTATTCATAAGCTTGAATAACCATTTCAAGTTTATCTATTTGTCTGACCAGCTGCGCTTCTTTTGTTTTATTTTGTTCAAACTCATCAAATAAGGCAAGATATTCTTTCCCATCAACAAGAGAAAGTATATTCATAAATGCTTTTCTCTCTAAAATGCTTTTTTCTTTAAGGTCGTATTGTTGTTTTACGCCTTGGACAGTGACAATATCTCCGATTTCAGCTTCACCTATGTCATGAATAAGCGCCATTTTTACTGCTTTATTAGCATCGGCACCTACTCTTGGTGCTAAAACAAGTGCAAGAACAGCTGTTCTGAAAGAATGTTCCGCGACACTTTCAGGGTTTGGGATTTTCTTTCTCACCCAACCGGTGCGTTTGAGGATTTTTAGCTTTCCGATAGTGAAGGCAAAGTCTAGTATTTTCATAGGAACATTATACAATAGAATTATGCCGATTACATTTTCTGAGCATGCATTGGAACAATTGGAAAAACGTGGAATTACTCAAGAAGTTGTTATTGAAGTAGTACAAAATCCAAACGAGGTACTTTCTAGTTTTCGTGGCCGAAAGTTGCGACGAGGGAAACTTGGTGGTACAATGCTAGAAGTAGTTACCAAGACTGAAGGATCTCGGATAACGATAATAACTGCATATTTGGAGGATTAACTATGAAGGTAAAATATGATGCAAAAGTAGACGCAATATATTTCGATTTAGCAGAGGGAAAATATAAAAGAACAAGGAAAATCACAGATGCAATTTTAGTGGATGAAGATGCGGATGGGAAAATTTTGGGAATAGAGATATTAGATGCTAAAGAAAATATTAAAGCGTTCGATCCTCAAAAGACACAAATTTCTATTACAACTACATAAACTCCTTTTTTAAAGTATTGGTGAACCTGGGTTGACTTTAGATTTCGGTTTAAGAGGCATTGGTTTCTTTCCATCTGCTGCGAGGATCATGCCTTCGGATTCTTCGCCCATCATTTTTCTGGGGGCGAGGTTGAAGACGAAGACGAATTGTTTGTCTTTGAGATCTGAGGGTTTGTACCATTTTTTGATACCTGACAAAATATTTCGTGTGCCATGTTCTCCGAAGTCTACAGTCAGTCTGAGGAGTTTTTCTGAGCCTTCTTTTTCTTCACAGTTGATGACTTGACCGACGCGGAGGTCGAGTTTGGCAAAGTCTTCATAGGTGATGATGGGCTTCATGAGAAGTATTGTACCATATTTTATATTTTTTTTTCTAAATCTTCCCATCCAAACACTCGAGTTACATTTTGAGGGAGTGTTTTCGATTGATTCCAAGGTTTATCTATGAGATAGGTAGTAATACCATGAGAAGCGCTTTCTAACGCGAACTCGAGACAATCTTCAATGAGAATTGATGCACCTATAGCTTTACAAACTTCAGATTTCTGCTTTCTCACACTTCCTAATTTTGAGAATTGATTTGTGTGGTAAATGCCTTTGAATTTCTTTGGGAAATATTTGTTTATCCATCTTGTTGTTTCTTTTTCGACTATGTGAGGACGAGATGTAATAATACACAAGTCATATTTTTGACTGAGATAGTCTATGACTTCACGTGAACCAGTTACAGGTTTTATGCGTGAAAAAAAAGGAGACTTATAAAATGCAAAGACTCTTTCAATAGATTCCTTTTCAGTACAATTCCATGTAATGTCTAATTCGTATTGTTTATAGTCCGGAAAACTATATGAAGTATTATACGTTTTGTTGTGAAATTCAGTTAACGGGCTAATAATTTCAGCAAGAATATTATCAAGGTCGATACCTATTTTCATCTATTCATTCTATCATAACAATCTGATCCATAACCTGTGTTTTTGTCTTTTCAACTGTCCCGACAGGGAGTTCGAGGACGATATTATGTTTGAGATTCCAAAGAAAAATAGTGTTTGGGCGCATCCTATGTTTTATCGCTGCGACATGATGTGTTTGGTCGAGAATTACAATATCAATCGGATACTCCATAAAAAATGTGTGGATTCCAAAGCGTGTCCTGAGCAGCAATGCGATTGGTTCCTTATGTTCAAGAAGTCCAAAGGTTTGTTCCCTGAAGGTTTTTGCTTCTCTTGCCTTCTGAGCAATAATTGTATTTTGTGTTTTGTTCTGGATAGTCATCGATGTAATTTATCATAACAGAACTGGTTTTGGTTGTCTGTAAAAATTTGTTATACTTATTACTATGACCCTCCTTCGTTAAAACTACGGATGGGTCATGCTTCCGAAGCAGATGAAGATGAATATCGTATTGAAGAAAGGAGACTGCGACTCACCTAAAAATAGGTGATAGCGAAGGAGCATGACAGGACGGACGCATGATTTGGCTGCATTTACGGCGCTTTCAGTTATCGTTGTGACACATCCTCTTCCTGAAGTTACAATGGGTACAGCAATTGCTGCACTGGGTGCAAATATGTTGGGTGGTATAGCTCCTGATATTGATCAATCCACAGCTCCTTTTTGGCGCAATCTCCCGCCGCTGAGAATTTTCGGTCGATTTTTTGGACGATTGCTTGGAGGACATCGGTTTCTCTCGCATTCAATTTTAGGTGTGTTTCTGTTTGGGTTCATTTTTCAAATCTTTCTCAATTTTCTCCAACCAAGTATTCCTAATATTAATTTAGATGTGGTATGGTGGGCATTTATGATAGGTTTTGTATCACATTTGGTGATGGATACATTTACCAAAGACGGTGTTCCATGGTTATTGCCCCTTCCTTGGAGTATCGGCGTTCCACCACTGAGGTCATTACGTGTCACAACAGGCGCATTTTTTGAGAAATATATTATTTTTCCTGGGTTACTTTTAGTTACGGGATATATTTATTATATCTACTATGATAAAATTCTTGAGTTATTACAACACTATTTAAAATAATATGTGGCAGAAGATTAAAAATTATTATCATTTAGGTCAGGCGATTATAGCAAATGTCGTCTATTTATTTCCTGCGCGGGGACTAATAGTAATTGGCGTTACAGGAACAGATGGTAAAACGACAACTGCAAGCATTTTGTATCATGTTTTACAACAGGCAGGATATAAGGCTGCACTTATTTCTTCCGTCGGGGCAATTATTGATGGAAAAGCTTCGGACTTAGGCTTTCATATAACTACTCCTGGGCGTTTTGCTATCCAATCGTATCTACGTAAAGCGAAAAAGGCAGGTGTGAAGTATGTTGTTCTAGAAATAACGTCACACGCGCTTGATCAATACAGGGCGTACGGTGTCCCATTTGCTGTCGGTATAGTGACAAACGTTACGCGGGAACACCTGGATTATCATAAAACCTATGATAACTATTTGCACGCAAAAGCCAAGCTTTTGAGAAAAGCAAAGGTTGCTATTGTGAATAAAGATGATCATTCTTACTGGCAGATTCGTAAAAAAGAACTACGAAAAAAAGAAAATATCGTGACGTATGGTATGAAAAAAGATGCTGATGTGAACCCGCACACATTTCCATTCCAAACAAAGCTTATCGGCACGTTTAATAAATATAATTGTCTTGCTGCGATTGCTGCATTACAAGTAATACGAATTCCGGAGGTTGCGATTAAAAAAGGAATAGCAAGTTTTAAGCCACCAGCTGGGAGGCAAGAAATTGTATACGATAAAGATTTCCTGGTGATTAATGATTTTGCTCATACACCAAATTCTTTTGCTGTTATTATTCCTGAAGTAAAAAAGCTTGCTAAAAATCGCTTGATACATGTCTTTGGAGCTGCAGCAAAAAGGGATCGATATAAACGGCCGGAGATGGGAAATATTTCATCACGATATTCAGATATTATTGTGCTTACCTCAGAGGATCCGAGGGGTGAAGCGGTTGAGCAGATCAATAAAGAAATTTTGGGAGGAATTAAGGATGGCATGTTTGATGTTATTGAAGAATCAGGAATCAGGAATCAGGAATCAAGGTTTAAGAACGGTAAAAAATATGTTTTTATCATTCCAGATAGGAAAAAGGCTATTGAGTTTGTTATCAGCATAGCACAAAAGGGTGATGTGGTATTGCTGACTGGGAAAGGACATGAGAAGTCTATGAATTATGGAAAAGGCGAAGAGCCTTGGAATGAAAGTGAGATCGCGAGAGAAGCAGTGAAAATGAGAAGTGAGAGATGAGAGATGAGAAATACCAATTTGAAAATTTACTAGGTTTTCCCACGATTCAACACGCAGTTTCTACGAAAGTTTTTGGATCGATGCGTAAGGTGGATAATACTTTAGATTACGCTAACTTGGAGCAGTTTCGAAAAACTGTTGGCATATCAGAAAGAGTGGTTTGTATGCAGCAAGTCCATGGAGGAAACAGTGCAGTTATTGAGGATGCGAAGAAGCAATTAGTTCTCGAAGTTGATGCATTGATTACGGATAAGAAAGGTATACCATTGGCCGTCGTAAGTGCTGATTGTCTACCGATTATGTTCTATGATCCGGAGAAACAAGTGATAAGTGTCGTCCATGCAGGATATAAGGGACTCCTTCGTCAGATAATAAAACACACACTTGATAAGTTCCGAACGTCATTTAAGAGTAATCCTCGCGATATAATAGTCGGAATTGGACCCGCCATTGAAACGAAGTGTTATGAAGTCGGTGAGGATGTAATTAAACAATTTGAAAAACAATTTCCATCATTCCAAAAAATATATACCCTTCGAAACGGAAGTTATTTTCTTGATCTCAGAGGTATAGCACTGCAATGTCTTTTGAAAGAAGGTATACTAAAGGAACATGTTGAGATCTCACAGGTTTGTACCAAGTGTGAGGATAATTTGTTTTCCTATCGAGGGGGAGATATGTATAGAAGGTTCGTGAGTGTGATTAGTTTGAAATAAACCGAAGGTGTGAAGGCAAAATATGAAGAAGAAGTATATACACTTTGTTGGGATTAAGGGTACCAATATGACTCCGCTCGCACTTATTGCGAAGGAGGCGGGTTTTGAAGTGAGCGGGTCTGATGTCGAACAAGAATTTATTACAGATGCTGCATTAAAAAAGGCGAAGATTATACCCTTTAAAGATTTTTCCCCAACACATATCTCAAATCCTGACTTGGTGATTACGACTGGTGCTCATGGGGGTTATGACAATACGGAAGTAAAGGCAGCAAAATTAAAAAAGATTCCTGTAATGTCGGCTGGAGAAGCTACAGGGGAATTTATGAAGGGGACACTTTTTGGGAAAAAGTTGACAGGGATTTCTATCGCTGGGACACATGGGAAAACGACGACTACTGCCATGATTGCAACTGTTTTTAAAGAAAATAGACTTGATCCTTCATATATTATTGGAACGGGGGATGTGCGTTCACTCGGTGTGCCTGGACATTTGGGAATTGGACGGTATTTTATCGCAGAAGCGGATGAGTACGCAACTGAACCGAGGTATGATAAAACACCTCGTTTTCTGTGGCAACAACCCAAGTTCATGATTTTTACCAATATCGAACATGATCATTCGGATATTTATCCGACTATCGACGATGTCAGATCTGCATTTTCAGCATTTGCCAATCAATTACCTAGTAATGGATTTCTTATCGCATGCGGCGACGATCAGGAAATTAAAAAATTACTCAAGGAACACAAAAAGAGGGTCATTACCTATGGTTTTAATTTAGACAATGAATATGTTCTAGACCGTGTGCATATTTCTGGCGAGCAAACATTTTTTTGGGTGAAAGTCGGAGGAGTGCCTATCGGTGAGTTCGTTATTCGTGTAGTTGGAGATCACAATGCCTTAAACGCACTCGCAGCTATTATCATATCTCTGGAGTGTGGTCTGTCTATCGATAAAATTAAAAAAGGATTGTTGGCATTTCGTGGATCAAAAAGACGGCTGGAGTTTATTGGAGATCTTAAAACAGGAGCAAAAGTCTATGACGATTACGCCCATCACCCGACAGAAATCATCAAAACCCTCGGTGCACTGCGGAAACAATACCCCAAGAAAAAAATTATTTGCATATTTCAACCACACACGTACACACGGACCAAAAAATTATTTGAAGATTTTACAAGGGCATTTGGAAGCGTTGATGGAGTTATTCTCACAGAAATTTATGCATCACTTCGAGAGAGAGAAGATCCAACCGTTTCTTCAAAACATTTAGCACAGGCCATGAGTAATTTCCATAAAGCAGTTTTTTACTTTCCCAATCTCGCTGATGTGGTAAAATATATCAACGAAAACAGATTCCGGTCGGATACAGTACTTGTGACGATGGGAGCTGGGGATGTCTATACTATTCATGCTAAGCTTAATTTTGTTTAGTTTGTCGAAATAGTTATTTTATTTTACTACCAGTTGAATCAGGAATTAGGAATCATGAATTAAGGTTTTATATTTTCCCATGATTCCTGATTCATGATTCCTGATTCCGAAGCTATGGATAAATATATCATTAAAGGTGGCAATAAATTAGTTGGTGAGGTAACTGTTTCTGGTGCAAAAAATGCAGCACTTAAGGCACTTGTGGCTGCGTGTTTGACAGATGAAAAAGTGGTAATTCATAATATCCCACTCATTGCCGATATGTTCGTGATGATAGATATTATGAAAGAGCTTGGGGCAGAAGTTGCAGTGCATGGGCATACGATAACGATACAGATGAAGAAGTTTGCACACTCATCAATCCCTCTTGAAAAAGCTGCACTTGCCAGGGCATCATCAATGTTTATAGCGCCGTTACTGGCGAGAACCGGTGAAGCAATTATCCCCAATCCAGGTGGTTGCAGACTTGGTGCCCGGCCCATTGATCGAACTATTGAAGGGGTCAGCCGGATGAATGTCGACATCACGTATCATAGTGAAGATGGTTACTTCCATGCAAGAACGAAAGGCTTAAAAAGCACTCGATATCGTTTTCTCAAAAATACTCACACAGGGACAGAGACTATGATTCTGGTCGCTGTTTTGGCCTCAGGTACTACTGTCTTGGAAAATGCTGCGGAGGAGCCAGAGATTGATGATGTTATCGGGATGCTCAATGCAATGGGAGCAAATGTAAAACGTACAGCAAATCGTGAGATCACGATCATAGGGGTCAAGAGTCTGCATGGTTGTACATTCACCATCAGTCCCGACAGGATCGAAGTCGCGACTTTTGCAATCGCAGCTATTATTACTGGCGGTGATATCTTTATCAAAGACGCACAGAAAGCACACATCGCGTCATTCATGGAGAAATTCCAAAAGACCCGGGCTGGATTTGAGATAAAAGATGACGGTATCAGTTTTTTTGCGAATGGTACACTAAAAGCAGTTGATATAACAACCGGAGTCCATCCTGGATTCCTTACGGATTGGCAAGCACCTTGGGGTGTTCTTATGACACAAGCAATTGGAAAATCCGTAATCCATGAAACAGTTTTTGAAAATAAATTTGGTTACATAACAGATCTTCAAAGAATGGGAGCAAAGATAAAACGTTTCCATCCCGAAGTATCAGATCCGGAAAGCGTGTATAATTTTAATATTGAAGATGATAAGTCAGAATATCATCATGCAGTAAAAATTACAGGTCCCAAAAGACTGCACAATGCCATAATGACAACTTTTGATATTAGAGCTGGAGCAGCAATTGTGTTAGCAGCGCTCTGCGCGAAGGGAACGTCAACTATTTTCGGGATTGAAAAATTGGATCGGGGATATGAGGATTTTGAAAAACGGTTGAATAAATTAGGAGCAAATATTAAGAGAGTTACTATAAAAAATCCAAAATTATGAAAAATGAAAGAACATTAGGAGCAATTATTTTAGCTGCAGGGAAAGGAAAAAGAATGGGAGTTAAGGGGATTAATAAAGTGACACTAGATCTTGCCAAAAAGCCCATCATCCTCCATATTGTTCACTTTATGGAATCTATAGGGATTAAGCAAATTGTCGCTGTAGTGGGTCATGCAAAAGAATCAGTTATGTCCGTTTTACAGAATGAAAATGTAATCTTTGCAGAACAAAAAGAATTGTTGGGTACTGGTCATGCAGCGCAGGCCGCTCTCTCTTCCTTGCCCGAAAGCATTACCGACGTAATTGTGGTCTATGGTGATGACGCGGTCGTCTATCGTGAAGAACATCGTAGCATCATTCAAGAGTTATTTCAAAAGCACCTTGCCTCTGGTGCTGCTTTTACTTTTCTCACCATTGAGCAGGATGATCCGACTGGTTTGGGAAGAATTGTGAGAGGGAAGCATGACAGTCTGTTGGCAATTGTGGAAGAAAAAGACGCGACTGTTGACCAGCGTGTTTTAAAAGAAATTAATCCCGGATGTTTTATTTTTCGTATTGATTTTCTCAAAAAATATCTACCACAAGTACAGAAAAGTGCTGCAACAGGTGAATATTATCTGACAAGTTTGATCGATCTAGCAATCCAGCATGGAGAAAAAGTGGAAACAGTCCGAGGCGGCAAAATTGCTTGGAGAGGAGTCAATACACACGAGGAGTTGGAGGTAGCTGAACGTCTCTATTCCATGTAGCAGTTAGATTTATTTTTATGAAAGTTGTTATCTTAGCAGCAGGAAAATCAAGTAGATTTTATCCTTTTACCAATTTAAAGCACAAATCCCTTTTGAGTTTACTCGGGAAGACTCTTCTGGAACATACCTTGGATTCTATTAAGGAAACAGGTATTAAAGAAGTGGTTATAGTTATAGGGAAAGATCAATTGATTAAAGACCTCATTGGTGATGGTCGGAAATTCGGTTTGACAATTACCTATGTTATTCAACCTGAGCCTCTTGGTATGGGAGATGCCTTGCTACGAGTCAAAGAGCATATTGAAGATTATTTTTTCCTCCTCCATGCTCATCATATTGACTTTTCGGATTTTAAAAAGCTACTTGAAAGTAAAAGAAAAAATGAGCAGGAATCAGTACTCCTTGCGAAAGAAGAGGTATTATTGGAAAAATTCGGTGTTTTAAAAATGGACGGCGATAGAGTTGAGGCGATAGTAGAAAAACCACTCAAAGGGCAAGAACCTTCAAAATTCCGTGTTGTGGGGATCTATTTGTTACACAAAGCTTTTTTTGAAACTCTTGACACGATCCCGTTGACACATTACAACTTGGAAGAAGCGATTTCCCAATTTGCCAAAAAAGCTACCGTGAGGATAGCCGTTACCGATAAGCAAACAGTTACTTTAAAGTATCCATGGGATGTCTTTCATATCAGTCGGTACCTCTTAGAAAAAAATCAAACACATATCTCCAAAGATGTTTTAATCAGTAAAAATGTTGTCATCACTGGTGATGTAACTATTGAAGAAGGAGCGAAAATTATGGAAGGTGCCTGTATAAAGGGCCCTTGTTATATCGGTAAAAATGCATTTATCGGTAATAATGCAGTTGTACGAAACGGGTCAATCATCGAAGAAAACGCTGTTGTGGGAGCAAAGATGGAATTAAAAAATTCTGTACTCTTGGCAGGGACGAAGGTTCATTCTGGATTTATTGGGGATTCGATAATCGGGAAGAATTGTAGGATAGCTGCAAATTTCACCACAGGTAATGTCCGGCTTGATAGAAATTCTGTAAAAGTAAAAATTGGTGATAAGGATATTGATACCGATATACGTTCGCTTGGGGTAATAGTCGGAGATGATGTTAAGGTGGGTATCAGTGTATCAACAATGCCAGGAATCATGATCGGAAATAATGCAATTATCGGTCCGTCGACAACAATTATGGAGCATGTCGAATATGATACAACTGTCTACAACGAGTTTAAACTGATTCGCAAAAAAAATAAATAACGTTATGGTTAAGGAAAAGAAAATCATCCTCTTTGATATCGATTATACTGTTTTCAATATGGGTCTCTTTCGAGATACGGATCTCAAAACATATGAAGTATATGAGGAAGTCCACGAGGTTTTGGAGCAGCTGAAGGAAGTTGCAGACTTAGGAATTTTTTCTCAAGGAGAAGTTGCCTTCCAAAATAGAAAGTTGATAGAGACTAGTATTGAGCACTATTTTCTTCGAGAACATATCCACATTGTAAAAGAAAAAGAGGCAGTGATTGAGGAAATTCTTAAAAAATACCGGAAGTCAGGTAAATTATTTCTTGTTGATGATCGATTGCCTATACTGCAGCTTGCCCAACAACTCAACCCAAAACTTATGACTTTTTGGGTCAAACGTGGATTCTTTGCAGAAAATCAACAACCAATAACAGGTTTTGAGCCGGATGCAACGGTACTCACTCTACGAGAGATTGTCCCATTAATTACCCACGAAATACAGTAATGGTTAAGAGTGGAATGAGCATTGCAAGCTCGACTGGAAAATTATGTTTAACTTCAGCAGACAATAGAGTATAATATGAGTATATGGTACAACTTCTGGGACTCATGTTATCAGCTGCTTTTATAACGGTGATACTGCTCGTGCCGTTTATAGACTTTCTCTATAAAATCAAGCTCCGCCGTCACAAACAAGTTACAAAAGACATGTTTGATAACAAGACGCCTATCTTTGATAAATTCAATGGCTGGAAAGCAGGGACACCATTCGGAGGTGGGTTGCTCATTATATTCGTTGTTGTTATTTGGACTTTTTGGGCGTATGGGATTTTTAATATTAAGACCAATCCATGGGAACTTTTTGTCATTTTCTTTTCATTCATTAGCTTTGGTCTGCTTGGTTTTTACGATGATTTAAAAAAGCTTGTCCCAGGGAAAGAAGCATTTTTCGGACTTCGGTTTCGGCATAAGATTATCATTCAGTGGATTCTGGCTCTCATCATTGCTTGGGTCTTTTATTATCAGCTTCACTATGATTTTATTTATATTCATGGTGTCGGAAAACTCGTTCTTGGGATGTTCTTTGTGCCGTTTGCGGCTTTTGTCATTGTCGCATTTGTCAACGCGTTTAATATAACCGACGGACTTGATGGTCTTGCTTCGGGGTTGCTGCTTATTTGTCTCTGGGCATTTTTGGCTATTAATGCCACACAAGTTGATCAGCCGCTTGGTATATTTATCGCAGTTCTTATTGGCAGTGTCGCAGCATTTCTTTATTTTAATATTTATAAAGCCCGGATTTGGCTTGGTGATGTTGGTTCTCTTTCTCTCGGTGCAGCACTTGCTGTGATTGGGCTTCTGACAGGAAAAGTTTTTGCACTCATTATTATCGGTGGATTTTTTGTTTTGGAAGTAGGCTCATCGCTTATACAACTTCTGAGTAAAAAATATTTAGGGAGAAAGGCTTTTCCAGTAGCACCACTGCATTTATATCTCTTAAATAAAGGGTGGGAGGAGCCCAAAATCGTTATGCGTGCATGGTTAATAGGATTTTTATTAGCCGTTCTGGGTGTTTTTATAGCCCTCATTTAATTTTTACATCTGCCCGATGAAATCACGATTTCGTTTTAAGAAAATAAAAGGCGTCAAACTTGATATTGTTTTATTTGGTATCACCACTGCGTTAACGCTTTTTGGTCTACTGATGATATATAATTCTTCGTCAGTTAATGCAGATAATCTCTTCGGAGATAAATATAGTTATATTAAAGATCAAATAGTATGGAGTATTTTGGGATACACTGCGCTTTTTGTTTTTTACCGCATTGATTATCATAAACTATATAATCTTGCGCTGCCGCTTCTGATTACTGCATTTATTTTATTAATATTAGTTTTTGTACCCGGTGTCGGTTCAGGAGCAAAAGGTGCAAATAGGTGGGTAGATTTTGGATTTTTCCGCTTGCAGCCAGCAGAATTTGTGAAGCTTGGTCTGGCAATTTATCTTGCTGCATGGTTCTCCCATAAAGAAAAAGGGAGATTTGGCGCTTTTGCGCTTTTAATGGGGGCAATTCTTGTACTGATAATGCTTGAGCCTGATATGGGTACTGCGACTATAATTCTATTTGAGGCGGCAGCAATATATTTTCTTTCGGGAGGGAGTTTGATGGCTTTTCTTGTTACAGCACCTATTGTCGGAATTATTGGATTTCTGTATATAATTCTTGAGCCATACCGTATGTCACGGTTGACGAGTTTTTTGAATTTAAATAACTCTTTATCCGAAACATCGTATCACGTCAAGCAAGTTTTAATTGCACTAGGATCGGGAGGAATATTTGGTATTGGAGTAGGAAATTCTATTCAAAAGTATGCCTATCTTCCTGAAAACGTGACGGATTCAATTTTCCCGATTATCGCTGAGGAGTTCGGATTCATTGGTTCTGTTATTCTTATTCTTATGTTTGCTGCTCTTATCTGGCGGGGAATTTATATCGCCGCAAAAGCCAGGGATAGCTTCGGTAAATTATTGGCAGGCGGAATCATCTCTTTCATAGGCTTCCAAGCAATTATAAATTTGGCCGCCATGACCGCCCTTTTCCCTCTCACTGGCGTTCCTCTCCCCTTTATCTCCTACGGAGGCTCTGCTCTTGTAGTAGACCTGGCATCCATAGGTATTCTCCTCAACATCTTCAAACAATCCTCAAGGTAATAAATTTACGTAAGAATTATAGCTCAAGAGTGATATACTAAATATATGAAGCTTCTTATTGCAGTGGGTGGAGGAGGGCATTTTTCGCCGGCATTGGGTGTCCTCGATAAAATTCCTAAAGAATGGAATGTTTTGCTTGTTGGGCGCAAGCATACGTTTGAGGGAGATAGTGCGTTGTCATTTGAGTATCAGACGGCCCAAAAATTGAATATCCCATTTGTTCCATTAACCACGGGAAGACTACAACGTAGATTTACGGCTCATACACTCTCATCACTTGTAAAAATTCCTGTTGGTTTGGCACAGGCTGTATCTCTGCTTAAAAAATACCAGCCTGATGTGGTTCTGTCTTTTGGGGGATATGTCTCTGTGCCGGTTGCTCTAGCTGCGAAAATGCTTAAAATTCCAATTGTCATCCATGAACAGACACTTCACGCGGGTCTAGCGAATAAGATAGTATCAAAATTTGCTGACAAGGTATGCGTTTCCTGGAAAGAGTCAGAGGAATTTTTTCCACGTTCGAAAGTAGTTCTGACTGGTAATCCCTTGCGGAAGGAATTTCTAGATTCCCGCCTTCGCGGGAATGACAAAACTGAAGGGGTTCCTCTCATCTATATCACGGGAGGGAGCGGGGGAGCCCACGGTATAAATGTACTGGTTGAGGGGTGTCTGGAAAAATTATTGGAGAACTTTTTTGTTATTCACCAAACCGGTGATGCCCGGGAATTTGGTGATTTTGCACAGCTTGAAAAATTAAAGACAGCTTTACCAGCAGCGTTGCATAAACGCTATTTGCTTAAGAAATTTATTGAACCAAAAGAAGTCTTTTATGTATTGAGCAATGCAGATCTAGTTGTTGCACGATCTGGTATAAATACAGTTACAGAATTACTTTTTCTCGGCAAACCTTCTCTGCTCATACCCCTTCCTCATGGTCAGAGGAATGAGCAGCGGTCTAATGCGCTGTTCTTTCAAAAAACAGGCCTTGGAGAAGTGTTTGATCAAGACGCTCTGACACCTGGGCTTTTTTTTGAAAAAATACAAGAGATGGTTGCCAATCTGAGACTCTATAAAAGTCATGCACACGAAACACAGAAATTAATTCCAACCGATGCTGCTGAAAGAATTATTGAGATCATTGGAGGCTTTCGTAAATAAGATGCACAAAATTACTTAGGATTTTTGAGTGGAATTCAAGGCGCTGGTCAGCGATAGTATACACTGTATACTTGAGTTGAACAGCAACGAAGAATTCCGCCAAAAAGACAAGTTAGTTTGGGGTATCTTATTTATGAAAGTCTCCATAAAGATGTTAAAGAAAAAAGATCATCCACGAAAACGTAAAAGAATAGTCAAACGAGTCCTATTTTTTTCTGTATTCACTGTTGGGCTTGTCAGTTTTGTGAGCTGTTGTGCCTATTATTTTATCTCGGTAAAGCTCAACCAGCCATTGTATCTCAGTCCTCTCGCGAGTATGAAATTTGTCCAAGCGAGTCAAGAGGATAAGAAAATTGCAGTGTTAAAAAGCGAACTCACGAAAGAAAATATTGCATTTTCAAAAATAGAGAAAGCAAATGATTCTGGATATGTTGTCCAATTGCAAAAGGGAGGAAGCGTGACATTTTCCTCTCAAAAAGATATAATAACGCAAATAGCCTCTTTACAATATATACTTTCACACCTTACAATGGAAGATAGACAATTCACACGACTTGATTTGCGTTTTGAAAAGCCAGTCATTGTCCTTAAAAAATAGTTTAGATTGTCCCTAAACGCTGAATCGTACAGAAGGTAGCGATACTACGCGTTATACTTGGCGTGGTTTTGCAAATATACTATGGAAGGAAAAATTCTTGTCGCAATAGATGTAGGAACCTATAAAGTTGTTACAGTCATAGCCAAAGTTATAGAAAATGTTGTCAGTGTGCTTGGTGTTTCTGAAGTGAAATCACAAGGCATTCGTAAAGGACAAATTGTTGATATCGAAGAAGCAGTCCATGCTATCAATGCTTCTCTAGAATCTGCCGAACGCATGGCAGGTTACTCCGCGGCGCATGTTATTGTTTCTCTTGGTGGAAGCCAGATTGATTGTCAGAATTCACGAGGCGTTGTTGCAGTAGCCACACCAAACGGTGAGATATCCGAGAGCGATCTTCAGCGCGTCATTGATGCTGCCAAGGCTATCTCAATCCCCTCCACCCGGGATATCATCCACGTTCTTCCCCGCAATTATATCGTTGACGGACAAGAAGGGATAAAAGATCCTGTGGGGATGTCGGGAACGAGGTTGGAAGTTGATACACACATTGTTACTGCCAACAGCGTATCGATACGAAATCTCGAAAAAGCGTTTTCTGAAGTTGGTGTGGATGTGGATAGCTTTGCTTTCAGTGGTTATGCCAGCTCGCTTGCAGTGCTTTCAGATACGGAGAAAGAGTTGGGGGTTGTTTTGGTGGACATAGGAGCCGGGACCTCAGATATTTCTATCTATACAGAAGGCTCAGTTGCATATTCTTCAGTTCTGGCAATTGGGGCACGGCATGTTACCAATGATTTAGCGATTGGCCTTCGTATTTCTTTAGAAAGTGCTGAGAAAATAAAATTATTCTTTTCCCAGAATCAAAACAAAAAATTCGGTAGAGCAGAAGGCGGGGAAACAGAAAAAGACCAGCGCCCCTCAGATGAAGTTGATCTTTCATCCCTTAATCTAACAGAAGATATCCGCAAAGTCTCCCAGAAAACCCTTGTCGATGGCATAATCCGTCCGAGGTTAAATGAAATCTGCACGATGATTGGTATAGAGATAAAAAAAAGCGGCTTTGCAGCCCAAACTCCCGCTGGCATTGTCTTCACAGGAGGTGGAGCATTAACAGTCGGGATCCGGGAATCTGCACGGAGGACACTTGCGATGCCGGTCCGCATCGGTATGCCCACAGACGTCAAAGGAATTATCGACGAAGTCCAACATCCAGCATTTTCAACCGCCGTCGGTCTCATCCGCTACGGCATCGGCAATGCTCCCGCGAAATCATCATCAAGAAGATTCTCAATGCCTGGAGGAGGAAACGGCGTTTCAAAAGTAGTTAAAAAGATTATCAATTTGATTAAATCATTTATACCCTAGTTGATAAGTAAAATGAAAAAAATCGTAAATTCTCTAGGTCTTCCTCTGACTGTCTTATTAAGCATCTCTCTGATTGGTATACTCATCATGTTATTTGTGTTAATCACAAAGATGCAACTTGAAAAGAGTCATGCAATGATTGGCGCTGGGGCTACTATTACTTTACTCATGTCTTTTGGTTTAAGCGTCATTTATTTTCTCATTGGCGGTATAGCTTTTATAATAGGAAAAGAGAAAAAGAATGAGAAAAAAACTTTTGCAAAAAAGTTAGTACGCAGAGGAGTAATTGGAGCGGTAATAAGTTTTGTACTTTTTTTTGTTTTAAATATAGTTATAAGCTTTTTTGGATTAAGTATTACAGGCTCAACGTTACCTAAACTCATTACTCCAACTGGTCAAAGGTTTCCCTTACAAAATTTGCAAGTAAGGGAGATTAGATTCGCAGCTGATAGGGACAAGCAATCGCTGGGCAATTGTGAAGTTATAATAGAAAATACTAACCCAGAGCTCTATGCTTTAAATGTAACACTTAAATCAAGTAAAACAAATGAATTTTATACCGTATATTATGAAAATGGGAACAATATTCCCCCAGAGAGTATACATACAGAAAGAATAGCGGCTGATTATATTTCGGATTCATGCACGGAATTTTCTCTTACAGGTGCTGATGCTGCAATACTACAATAAATTTATTTCTTCACTTGCATTCTAGGTGTACTTCTGGTAGGATTTGGGCAATACCCAATACTATGTTAATTAAGCCTCAATCAACCAACTTCGCAAAAATCCGTGTTATGGGTATTGGTGGTGGTGGTACGAATGCGTTGGGGTCAATGATTGCTCATGGCGGTATCCATGGCGTTGACTTCGTTGCCGTTAACACAGATGCTCAGGCACTTCTTCTTAATAAATCTGACACAAAAATTCAAATCGGAGAGACTTTTACAAAAGGGCTCGGTTCAGGTGGCGACCCTGAAGTCGGAAGACAAGCTGCAGAGGAGTCACGGGAAAAGATTAAGCACGCTCTTGATGGTTCTGATATGGTTTTTCTGACCGCTGGAATGGGTGGCGGAACTGGTACTGGTGCGACACCGATTATTGCAGAAATCGCTAAGGAACTTGGTGCACTGACTGTGGCAGTTGTTACTAAGCCTTTCATGTTTGAAGGAACCCGTCGGATGGTGACGGCAGAGGAAGGTATAGATAGTCTCAAAGACAAAGTCGATACACTGATCGTCATCCCCAACCAACGGATTCTTGATGTCGTTGACCGGAAATTATCTCTACTGGATGCATTTAAAGTAGCGGACTCAGTACTCACACAGGGTGTTCAAGGCATTTCTGAAATTATTACCGTCCCAGGTCTCATCAATGTCGATTTCGCCGATGTCCGGAACATCATGTCCGATGCCGGATCATCATTGATGGGTATCGGCAGTGGCATTGGCGAAAATCGAGCCCAGACCGCAGCCCGTTCCGCGATCGCCTCTCCCCTGTTGGAAATTTCCATGGAGGGTGCCAGGGGGGTATTATTCAATGTCGTCGGTGGAGCCGATCTGACCATGACAGAAGTTGATGAAGCAGCCAAGATAATCTCAAGCGCAGCAGATCCAGACGCCAACATCATCTTCGGTGCCACCATCGATGAAAACATGCACGACCAAATCCGCATTACTGTCGTCGCCACAGGATTTGACCAAGCCAAACAACGCCTCCAACAGTTCGTCCTCCCCCAATCCCAACCAATTATCACCGACACCCCCCTAACCCGCCAGGATCCAGTCACGCCACAAAATACTCAGCAACAAGATGATCACCAACAACAAGACAATCCACAGCAACAGATGCAACAACAAGACGACAAAAAGGAAGAAAAAACCCCAGAAGACGAATGGGACATCCCAGCGTTTTTAAGGCAGAGGAATTAATAGTCCCATACGTTTATTTTCTCAAATATTACAGTTAAAATAAGCGAATAGCAAGAGGTGCTAAATATATCAAATGCATGAGGAAGCAAGATTACTTTTTCCCTTTTTTGAATTCAGTTACAGTTTTATTGTCACGTAGCTCGCAGACAAACGTAGCTATGAATTCTTCAGGCATTTTGTTGCCCGTATCATACCTTATTTGTTTTTGGTCTAAGTCAATAAAGAATTGGGAATAGTCTTTGGGGTCATGTTTACCTTTCTTTTTTTCTCCTGCATACACCACAAGTAGCTTCCTGCCATCCTTTTGCGTTATTCGAGCTGAAAGAAAATAATCCTCATCTTCATTGTATTGTGCATCTATTTTCGTTGGGGGAAGGTCAAGCGAGATAACTTCCCTCATAGCTCTTACCTTTGCATTATGTAGTTCAAGTACTTCATCCCGAAGTGCTTCCAAGTCTAACGGAACTGATTTTTCAAATCCACAACCTTTGTTACATACAAATGCGCTAGTTCCAGTTTCTGATTGGATACGTGATAAATCCCGATTACACCTTGGGCAAAATGGTCCCTCAACTTTATTTCTTACTTCCTCACCTGGGAGTTCAATCATGAAATCTTCATTGACGGATGGGTCAACATCCCAGAGCAAACCAAAAGTTTTATCTAGTGGTTGTTCATCTCGATTTGATTTCTTGCGTGCTTTAGCCATTTTCTTTTCCTGAAAGTGGAGTATATCCTACAATATTTATAACGGACACACAAGGGAAACCATGTCGCACTTTTTCTATTGTGTAACATAGGTGCATATTTTGCACAAAGATAAGGACTTTGATACAATGTGTCATATGACGGCAAAAGTAGTTAAGAAAAATACGAATCTTTTACAAGCGTTCAGGAAATATAAAAAAAGCTATCTTAATGTGGGTAAGAAGCCTGATATTACAAAATTTCTTCCAGAGGTCTTATACCGCACTATGCGTCTTGAGGGGGAGATGATCACCCGTAAAGAAGCGCAAGCACTCTTCAAATAACGTAGTAATTACGTTACAATTGTCTTGTGACTCAATCGACAAAGCCTAAAGCAGCAACAAGTTATAAAGATACAGCTTTTGGTATTTTACCCCGCTCAAGAGTTGTGGAGCTTGAAGGAGAAGGTGTTAAGAAAGCACTTGAGTACATTATCCAATTAAGTGAAAGCAAAATACAGATTACTCCACAGCTTATCCGTGAGGTTCACAACATTGGGTTTGGTTTTATTTTTCCTGTTTGGGCGGGGAAATTTAGAACGATTGATGTAACAGTAGGAGAGTATGAACCACCTCATTACACCCGTGTTCCGGAGCTTGTCCAAAATCTTTGTGACGATCTCTCGGAGCGTTTGCGTAATGTCTCTTCATCAGACAATGAGGAAGCGTTTTTAGCTGAGGTGATTTCACTTTTAGCATGGTTTCAAAACCGTTTTGTCTGGATACACCCTTTCGTAGATTACAATGGGAGAGTTGCACGGCTTCTGACAAGCCTTGTACTACTTAATTTAGACTTACCGTTGCTTGAAATTCAAGCGGACACGGGGGAAGATAGGGAAGCATATATCCAAGCAATGAAAGCAGCAGATCGACAAGATTACTCACACCTTGAAGACCTTATCACGAGTGCTTTGAAAGAAAGTTTGGAAAACATATAATATAACGTTACCTTAAGAATATGTAGTCTTAGCAATCGTCGTGTTATAATTTCTTCATGTCTCTGCAGAGTCTTATTTTTGTTGGAATCTTTATAAATTTTCTCGGTGTCATAAGTTACATAAAAGACATTCTTAAAGGGAAAGTAAAACCGAATAGGGTTACTTTTTTTATGTGGTCATTTGCGCCGTTTGTGGCGTTTGCTGCGCAGATTGAGAAGGGCGTTGGGGCGCAAGCTTGGATGACGTTGAGTGTTGGGATATTTCCATTACTTATTTTAATAGCGAGTTTTCTTAATAAGAAAGCTTACTGGAAGTTAACGACGTTTGATATGACTTGTGGAGCATTATCAATGCTCGGTTTACTATTATGGTATATAACGAAAGAAGGTAATGTAGCCATACTTTTTACAATAATAGCTGATGGATTGGCAGCGTTGCCTACATTGGTCAAGGCATATCATCATCCAGAAACAGAGACTTCCTGGCCTTGGCTTGCATCATCAATTGGTGGAGTATTGACTCTACTGACTATAACGACTTGGAATTTCGAACACTATGGCTTTCCGCTTTCTTATTTGATAATAGTGCTTGCTATCTATTTGGTAACACAGTTCAAGCTAGGGAAAAAACGCTTATAGATGTGCTACACTTAGATAATGAGTAAAAAGAAAATTTTAATTATTTTGGTCCCGGTTGTGTTGTTATTTATTGGAGGCGGAATTATTTTTTTTCAACAATCTCAACCAAAGCAAGAGGTGAAAGGTGAAACAGCCAGAGTGAAACCGACACAAAAACCGCGTGCGACACCAAAGCCTACGACTTCAGTTACTCCTACCAAATCTGCAGTTACCCCTAAACTTTCTATAACTCCAACAGAAGCAAATAAACAAATCGGAGCATGGTATTGGCGCGAGGAACTGAAAAAATCTCAATTATGGCTCGGAACTGATGCGTCAGGAAAAGATAAATGGGCAGATAATTGGCCAACACCTACACCTACGAAAGTGCCGGCACAAAGCGGAACATCTACAACAACGAATTCAACAGCAAGTACAACGACAAATCCAACGGCTACACCAACACCATAGTACGATCTAATACCGCCTTCACACGTTTATCTAGTAAGTTTTTAAAGTTGTCTCCTTCTCTCTCATCTGGAAGCCAGTAGTGACTTCCAGAGAATAGTTAAGGAGTTGGTGTTGGGGTCGGGGTTACGACCACTTCACAATTTTGTGTAAATCCTCCTTCACAGGTATCTATATTTGCACCACCATTTATATATGATACGTCTCCTGGAGATTTGAGATTGTCATCTCCAGCTTCTCCATAAATCGATGTAGCACCTGAGCCTATGACAGTGTCATTGCCGCTTCCGGCACGGACTGTGTCAGCAAAGCCGTTTGCAAGGATCACATCGTTACCGCTACCAGCGGTTACTGTACTCGCATTTTCATCACTTGTGACGATACAATCATCACCACCTAAGCTATCAATTGTATCTGAGCCTCCCATCCCGAAAATCAAATCATTTCCAGATGTTCCAGAAAGATTTTCAGAATCTGATGTTCCAACCACCGTATTTTCAAAGGTTATATTGGAACATTGGGCAGGAGTAGCAGGAATAATAACTGTAGGTGTCGGTGTTGCTGTAGGACCAACGGTTGGTGTTGGTGTTATTTCAACTTCACAGTTGATATTCCAACCCGATTCACAGGTATCATCACCTGCTCCACCATTGGCATAAGACGCTTCGCTTTGTGAACGAAGTTCATCGTCACCACCTTGGCTATAAAAAGATGTTGCTCCATAGCCAAACATCTTGTCATTGCCAGCATTTCCCAAAGCCGTATCAGAACCATTGGCAACGACGATATCATTACCAATTCCAGCAAAAACAGTACTCGCACCGCCTTCACTTGTAACAATACAATCATCACCACCGAGTCCGCGAATTGTATCTGAACCTCCCAATCCGAAGATGAGATCACGTCCTGGTGTTCCTGTAAGCGATTCTGATTTGCTCGTCCCTTCGATAGTTTTATCAAAGGTCATGCCAATACAATTAGCTGGTGTAGCAGGGGTAACCGCTAAGACGTTTGCAGGCGAAACTGCATACGCAATTCCACAGAGTATAGCAAGTATACTTACTAGTTTTTTCATATAATCATTCACCTCCTCCCTGCACTTCTTATATATTATGGACATAATCTTTTTGTCAATGCAATACTAGAGGTTGCTAATTGTGCGATGAGTTAGCGTAGTTGGGGAGAGTTTAGTGAACTTTATCAAATTAATTTAAAAAATAAGATCATGTAAGTAGTTTCCTCTAAGCTTCTGCCATTGTAATGTTTGCATATCTGTTTTACAATTAAATTTTATGCATACATGAAGATAATAATTGTCGGGAAAGGCGTTTTTGGAAAAGCGATATATTATATTTTGCGGAAGAATACGCAAGATGTTTTTTTCGCAAAAAGAGATAACTCGATTGATAGTCCTGAAATAGTGGTGCTCTGTGTGCCGACTCAGTCAATACGCGACGTTTTACCGCTCATCACTTTTTCCAAAAGAAAGAAAATCATCGTCAATACTGCCAAAGGCATTGAAAGAACGACCCATAAATTCCCATATCAAATTATTGAAGATGTTTTTGGTGATAATGTGGAATATTATTCACTCATGGGGCCAAGTTTTGCGCACGAGATGCTCAAAGATATGCCCACACTTGTTAATATTGGCTACAGATCTGGAAATCGTAACGCCAGAACTGTCAAAAAACTTTTCCAGACAGATATGTTTCGTGTTCGTTTGACGGAAGGAGTTGAGATACTTGAAATAGCGTCAGCCATGAAAAATGTTTACGCGATTGGATGTGGTCTGGCGGATGGGTTGGGATATGGTGAGAACACAAAAGCGAAATTATTAGTTTTAGCTATTGAAGAGATCCAGAAGTTGTTTCTTAGTCTCAATTTACAGGTTCACGCTGGCGCGACCGCGGGGACGATTGGAGATCTGATTTTAACATGCACAAGCCGGGAAAGCAGAAATTTCAGATTTGGTAAATATCTTGTCAACTCGTCTACAGATGAAGCATTACAAAAAGTGCATAGTACAGTTGAAGGGTATACATCTCTTGACTCACTGGCACGGCTTGCGCGGTACGCCAAAATCTCATTACCTCTCGCTTCTTTTATTTCCCAAATAGTCATCAGTAAAGATAAGAATAAACAAGAACAATTTATGAGCTTTATGAAAAAAACATAACAACTTTTGAAGTATTCATTTTGGAATGTTGAAACGAATAAGCCTTGACAAGGGATTTCACGTGTGTTGTAATAATTTATAAGCTCTAGTTTCAGAGATTGCATTATGTTAAAAAAACTGTCCAGAAATCCCCAAAAGGGTTTTACTCTTATTGAGCTTCTCGTTGTTTTAGGAATCTTGGGAATACTCGCTGCAGCTCTTTTGGCAACAATTAATCCAGTCGAGCAACTAAAAAAGGCGCAAGATACAAGTTTAAAAAATATCGCAGCTCAATTTGTCAGTGCTAGTGTCCGTTATTACTCGGTACACAATGCACTTCCATGGCATGCAGTTGCCAATGGTGGAGCAAATTGTTATACAGGAGGCAATACACTTGCTACAGTTCCTTTAAGTAGTCTGACTACCTGTATTACCACATTGATATCCGATGGGGAGTTAAAACAATCATATCTTAACGCAAATAATCTTAATTCAGCAATTGTCACCAATCCAAATCCAAGTACCGGGAATGTATCTGATACGGTAGTTTGTTTTCAACCTCAATCTGAGTCACAACAACAGGATGCAAATACCAAGTACAGTCAAAACGGCTCCGCTGGTGCAAGCTGTAAATCACAAGGTGGTACCAATAATTGCTACTGGTGCGCACAGTAGAAAGAGTATCAAGGGTATCAAAAGTATCAAGAGTATCAAAGGCTTCTCTATTTCTTCACACAATTAGCATACCTTTCCCTTGAATTATGGTAAGTTATTAAGTACAATGAGACCTATGTTTAAGCCTGTATCTCCGAAAGTTGATTTTCCCAAATTAGAAGAAGAAATAAATAAGTATTGGAAAACCAACAAAATTTTTGAAAAATCGATAACTTCACGTCCTGAGAATAAACGGTGGACATTTCTTGACGGTCCACCTTTTGTCACTGGTATGCCTCATTATGGCTCACTTCTTTCGAGTCTTCCCAAAGATTTATTTGGACGGTACTGGACGATGAAAGGGTATCGGGTCCGTCGTGTTTGGGGATGGGATGGGCATGGTTTGCCGATTGAGAATAAAGTTGAGAATGAGCTTGAAATTAATCGCAAACGCGATATTGAAGAAGTAGTTGGAGTCAAAAAGTTTATCGATGAATGTAAACACTATGTCAATATCGTATCGAGTGACTGGGAATGGTATGTCGATCGAATCGGCCGTTGGGTCGATTTTAAAAACGCCTACAAGACCTGGGATCGTGATTATATGGAATCAGTCATGTGGGTATTTAAGCAAATGTATGATAAAGGTTTTATTTATAAAGGTTACAAAGTCAATCTTTATTGTCCACACTGCTCAACGCCAATTTCCAATTTTGAAGTCGCGATGGATGCTGATAATTATAAAGAACTCAATGATCATTCAACAACATATAAATATCCGCTCACTGAGGTAAAAAACACATACTTTTTAGCTTGGTCTACCACTCCATGGAACAAAATTGTAACGACAGTCCTGGCAGTGAATCCTGAACTCACATACGTAAAAGTAAAGCAAGGTGTCGAGTTTTACATTCTAGCCGAGTCTACCATAAAGATGCTTGATGGAAAGTTTGAAATAGTTGCGCATATCAAAGGACAGGATCTTATTGGTAAGAAATTTGTACCGCATTATGATTATTATGCAAAGAACGCGAAAGGAAAAGTGTTTGAGATCATCGGAGCTGAGTATGTGAGCGCTGATGAAGGAACGGGTATTGTCACGATCGCGGCGTATGGTGAAGAGGATCTCAAAGTAATGCGGGAGCAAGGAGTGCATGTAGAAACACATCTTGATGAAGAAGGTAATATAAAACCTGAAGTGCCGTTATTTGGTGGCATGTACTATCTTAAAGCAAATAAAGTTGTGAACGCTAATTTGGAAAAGCGGGGCTTAATCTATAAAAATGTCGACTATACGCACAGAGTTCCTTTATGTTGGCGCTGTCATACGAGGTTGTATTATGCTCCTATAAATGCGTGGTATGTCGATGTGCAATCATTAAAACCCCTCATGAAAAAGACCAATGAGCAAGTGAATTGGTTCCCCAAACATTTTAAAAACGGCCGATTTCTCAAAAGTCTGGAGAACGCGCCTGATTGGAATATATCCCGGAACAGATATTGGGGAAGTCCGGTTCCCGTCTGGGAATGCAAATGTGGTGAACGGTTCGTCCCTGGCTCAATCCTTGAACTTGAAGAAGCATCTGGTCAAAAAATTGCAGAACTCCATAGACCGGAAATTGATGATGTCGTGGTCGGGTGTAAAAAATGTGGTAAATCTGCCCGTCGTGTCCCTGAAGTTTTAGATAGTTGGATAGAAGCAGGAAGTGCATCATTTGCAGAAAGACACTTCCCTTTTAATTCTTCAGAAAAATTAGAAAGCTTTTTCCCACCTGATTATATTTCTGAATATACAGGACAGATCCGTTCATGGTTCTATGTCCTTCATGTCATAGGAGCAGCTTTATATGAGGCGAAGGCTTTCAAAAATGTGAGTGTCACGGGTGTTATTTTGGGAACAGATGGTCGGAAAATGAGTAAGAATTTTAAAAATTATCCTGATCCTGCAGAGATGCTTGAGCGATATGGCGGGGACGCGTTGCGTTTGTATCTTTTGGGAAGCCCAGTCATGCATGGAGAAGATATTTTGATTTCTGAGGAAGCGTATAAAATGCAGGTCAGGGGGACGATGTTGATTTTGTGGAATGTGTATAACTTCTTTATCACGTATGCTAATTTGGATGGGTGGCAGCCTTCTCGAAGTGAGACGGCCTTCGACTCCGCCAGGTACCGTCTGGTACCTGACTCCGCTCAGGCAAAAAATGTTTTGGATAAGTGGATTTTGGTGCTTTTGGAGGATTTGAACACTGATGTTACTAAGAGTCTGGATGCTTATGATACTGTGGCAGCGATTGAGTTCATAAAAGCATTTGTAACTGATTTTTCCACGTGGTACATTCGTAGGAGCCGTGATAGGGTGGGACCAACTGCTGAAGATACTGAGGATAAAGAAGCATTCTATCACACAAGCTATGAAGTTTTGGTTACAGTAACTCAGTTGATGGCGCCAATTACGCCTTTTCTTGCTGAGGAAATTTATAGAAATCTTACAGGTGAAGAGTCAGTGCATTTGTCTGACTGGCCCTCCTTCGCTAAAGCTACGGTGGGCAAGCCCGAACTGATAGAACAAATGAAACATGTTCGGAAGATTGTGGAGCTGGGGTTGGCATCGAGGAAAGAATTGCAACTAAAGGTGAAGCATCCATTGGCTGGTATTACTATTACACTAGGGGAGAAAGAGGAGAAATTTAAAGATGATTTGAATTACCTCATCCTGGATGAATTAAATGTTAAAAAAATTACGTTTGATAAAAAAATAGGAGACGAAACGCAGGTAACGCTTGATAGGAAGATAACGCCGATGTTAAAGGCAGAAGGGGAAGCACGGGAAATAATCCGGAAGATTCAGGAGGAGCGGAAGAAGATTGAGACGAGGCTTGATGAGAAAGTAGATGTCAGTCTTGAGAGTTGGCCGGAGAAATTTGAAGAGTATATAAAGCGTCAGGCCATGATAAAGTCTATAACGAAAGGTAGTTTTGAGATAAAAAGGCTGCAATAAAACTCGTCATTGCGAAGCCTTAGAAAGGCTGCGGCAATCCTCTACTCGGTTTGTATCCTGGTGGGGATTGCTTCGTCATCCACTAACGTGGGTTCCTCGCAATGACGGTAGTTTAAAACAATGAAAACACATCTCCGTATCGACTGGTGGTTGCTAATCCCTGTTGTGGTTCTTATTTTGGTGAGTCTTATCACACTTCTTTCGCTCAATAGAGCATTTTTTACAGCTCAGCTCGTGTCACTGATTGTTTCGTTGGTAGCATTTCTTTTCTTTTCTCAGCTACATGTCGGTGTCTTAAAAAAAATTACTCTACCGGTTTATATTATTTCTTTGGTTATGCTTCTTATTACTTTGGCTATCGGTATTGAAAGCCGTGGAGCAGTACGGTGGATAGATATTTTCGGATTTACTTTTCAACCCTCAGAGATACTCAAGCCATTTTTGACATTGGCTTTCGCAGCGTTTGTAGCTGAGAAAAAAAACCCTTCTTTTAAAACATTTTTGTTCATTCTCCTCTTTTTACTGCCTATTTTTCTTCTCGTTAATTTCCAACCTGACTTAGGAAGTGCCATAATTTACGTGAGCGTTGCTTTATTTGCCCTTGTTATCAGTGGTTTTCCTTGGCGTTGGTTTGCTTTTCTTTTTGCTCCACTTATTCTGCTATCACCTCTTATTTGGACCTACCTTCGTGATTATCAACGAGAGAGGATTATAAATTTTATACATCCTCAATCCGACCCTCTTGGCATATCATATAACAGTATCCAAGCGATTATTGCGGTGGGTTCGGGTACATTTTTGGGAAAAGGATTGTCGGAGGGTTCACAATCGGGACTGCGGTTTCTCCCTGAACGCCAAACCGATTTTATTTTCGCGACAATTGCTGAGGGATTGGGGTTCTTTGGTGCACTCATCATCATCGGTGCTTTGCTTTTTCTTTGTTACAGAGTATATATGATATTCAACCGGACAAATGATGCATTTGTCAGAATTTTTTCGGTTTGCGCTTTTGGATTTTTTCTTATTCCTTCCTTTGTTAATATCGGAATGAATATCGGAATAGTGCCGATCGTAGGGGTGACATTGCCATTTGTTTCTTTTGGCGGAAGCTCTCTTCTTTCAAATTTTATTTTCTTAGGAATTCTTTCAGCAATGAGTACCTCACAAAAGCACAGAGAAGTGTTGGAAATTAGGTGAGAAATAATCCTATAGTTTGATATAGGACTCAAAATAGTTTACAATACTCCGATGATGGGTGGGATTGAACACAACAGAACACGTATCAGAAGGGGTACCTTATCTTATCCCGGCGATCGAAGGTCCAATAGTACTCTAGCTTCTGGAGAAAGAGAAGTTTTTCGCCATGCTGTAACTCCAGAAGGTTTGCATGCCCAAGCGCAGATTGTTAAAGCAATTTTTGATGGTGGAGGACTTCGCACTCCTCAAAGCGTTTTAGAAGGTACGTTTCAATCGTTTATGCATGAGTATGCAGTTCGGGCGAGATCAGATATGCAGGCTGTAATAGGTTTGCCATTAGAACAAACAACACCAGCTGTCGAAGGGCAAGTTGTAAGTCTTGATAATGAGCATCAGGATATGGTAATTAATTATTTACTAGATGTCTATGGGGTTTCTCAACAAATTAGTGATGAAAATATGGATAAATTGAGGCTGAGTCCGAATATCGGTGCGTATGGATCTGCTTTAAATCTACGAGATCAGGTAAGAGCTCTTGAAGGTAATACATCAGTTCATATCATGGGTCCAGTTGTGCAAATTCGATTCAGGACTGATAAATCGTTTACCATCTTTAACAATATTCTTTCAGGAGGAACAGCAAAAGGTTTTTTTGTTCCGCTTCCTGTTCGTAATCCAGGTGCAGAACCTGAATTAACTCATTTACACAATGTCTTTGTCAACTTTGTTTCGGATGAAGGGGAATTTATGGAAGGGCAAAGCACTGAAGGGCATGAATTGTGGCACGTAGTTGATTCCATGAGACGGAAAGAGTATCGAAGAATAAAGACTGGAATTGAAAATGAATTATCAGAAGCATTACCTACACGAGCATTTGAACATCCTGAACAGCCTACCGTTTTCGTTGAACCAAGTAGTTTCAGGTCGAGACTGGAGCGGTATTTTTTTGACCCAGAAACACTTGTAGAACGGTTGAGAGATTTCCGAAGAGATATACCAGAGTTGTTTGATTTTTTTACAAATCTTAATCCAGAAAGTACAGTTCCAATAGATACCGATGATCCGAGACAAGTAAATGAAGTAGCAACGGAATTTACAATAAGCTTTTTTAGAGTAAACTCGGAGCTGCCTGCATTTTGTGCTGGTTTCATAAATGGTACAGCAGGAGATCAAATGACAGATGATAGAATGAAAGATACTTCTTTTAGATTAGTTAATGGATACATGCCGTTTGGGAGAATTGATGTAAAGGGAATGAAGGATCGAGCAAAAGAAGTGGATGGGAGATGGGTTGTTGATAATGGTTTGATAGATAATACCTTTAAACTCCCTCTACTATCACGTCGAACAATAAATTGGGAATGGGAATCAAGAAGAGAAGAAATGCTTGATAAATATTCTCAAATAGATGAAGACACGTATAAGAGATCATTTATCGATCGGGTAGCCTACATTAGAGATCTTCAATTAATGTTAGATTTTTTTCTCAATAAGGGTGGACCATGTTATGAAGCATCACAAAGAGTGAGGGAGCAAATTGAAAAGAGTATAGGAGCATATAAACGTCTTACCGAACATAGGGGAAACGCTTATCAAGCTTTGATAGAATTATCCCTCTTGCCGATCTCCCACTGGGATGTCTATGCGAGACGGGAAATGAGTAAGTAAAATATTCCAAAGATTCAATTGTTGCTGAAGCCGTGGGAGTTTGATATAATGTTTTATACTTATGAAATACGCGATTGTTACAAGTGGCGGAAAACAATATAAAGTCTCGGAAGGGACTGTTTTAGAAATTGATAAGATAAAGGCTGAACCAGGGACAGAATATAAATTGGATAAAGTACTTCTTACTGTTGATGGAGACACTGTCCATCTTGGAAAGCCATACCTCGACAATTTTTTGGTAACCGCAAAAGTACTTGAGCAAACGCAAGGCAAGAAAATACGGGTTGCGAAATTCAAAGCAAAAGCAAGACACAGAAGAGTAACAGGTTTTCGAGCGCAATTGACGAAAGTTGAGATAAAGGGATTTGAAGATAAAGTCAAAAGGTAAAAGTCAAAATTCAAAAATACAAGTAAAAATTTAAAAGTTTTTAGACTTTTAACTTTACATTACAGCTTGACATCTGTGAAAACTAGAGATAGAATACTTTTAGTTTTCATAACCGTAAATAGAAGAAGATATGGCACATACAAAAGCACAAGGTTCAGTTAAAGGAAATAGAGACTCACGATCAAAGCGTCGTGGGGTGAAGATGTATGGTGGTTCAACAGCAGCTCCAGGAAATATTTTGGTTCGTCAAAAAGGAACAAAATTTATGGCCGGTTCTGGTGTCTCCATGGGCAAAGACTTCACATTATTTTCAGTGGTAGATGGAACCGTTAACTTTAAAACACTCAAAGGGAAAAAAATTATTGAGGTAATTCATGGATAATCAAATTATAGACAATATTCATCACCTTGAAACAAATTTATTGCAATCAAATCCTCTACAGCCTCGCGGTGTCATTACTCCTGATTCATTAACAGATTTGGTTGAATCCATCCGTGAGCAGGGAATACTGGAGCCAATTGTTGTTGCCAAAACACCGGCTGGGTATCAAATTATTGCTGGAGAACGCCGCTGGCGTGCAGCCAAAATACTTGGCCTTCCTAAAGTGCCTGTCGTTGTAATGGAGACAACACCTCAAAGGATGCTTGAGATGTCTATCGTTGAAAACGTCCAACGTGAAGACCTCAATCCTATCGAAAAAGCGTTGGCATATCGTAGACTGATTGATGAGTTTGGTCTAGGGACGACAGAAGTCGCGAAAAGAGTAGGTAAAAGTGTCCCAGCTGTTTCGAATACCATCCGTTTGCTTTCGTTGCCTGATGCTATTAAGGATGCACTGGTCGCAGGAGTTATCACAGAAGGTCATGTACGGCCCCTCCTGTCACTTGGTGACCCCAAGTTAATGCTTGACGTCTTTAAGACAATTTTGCGTGACAATTACACAGTACGTCAGACAGAAGAACTTGCAAGAAAAATTAAAGGAGAGACACAACAAAAAGAACCACCTGCTCCAAAAGACCAATTATGGATACCAGAACAAGATCAAATGGCAAAAGAGATAGAAGAAAAACACACATTTGATAAAGTAGATATTTTCCAGTCCAGCAAATTAGCACGCATTACTCTTGTTATCAAAGGAAATCCAGAAGTAACAACAGAAAAACTCAAAGCCATCCACGACATCCTCACGAAGTAACAATTTATCATTTGAAAAAGTAAATGGAAAATTTATATTACTTCTGCTCTGCTGGTGGGTAAGGGTTGGAAACAATCCTCATAGTATTCACTGGCCAGTAGACGAAGAATGATTTTCCGATAATATCTTTTTTCTCTAGAAATCCCCATTCACGAGAATCAGAACTAAAAGGACGGTTGTCACCCATGACGATATATTGTTCTGGCGGTACGGTGACTGTTTTCCCTTCTGTCAAAAAGTTTCCACCATACGTTCGAACATCATTACTGAGATAGACATGCTCATCAACTTTTTTATCATTGACGTACACATAGCCGTCTTTAAGAGATACAGTGTCATTTGGAATACCTATCACACGTTTAATAAAGTCTTTCTCCTTGTCCGTCGGTGCTTTAAAAACGATTACATCACCCCGTACGGGGCTCGCGAACTTTAACCCGATCAAATTTGTCAAAATATATTCTTTATTTTTAAATGTGGAGTGCATTGATTCACCGCTTACTTGAAATGGTCGGAAGAAAAAGATATAAATAACCAAAAAAATTGAGGCAGCGAGCAATATCGTTTGAAGCAAATCAAGGGTAAAAAAATACGCTTTTTTCAAAATTTCCATTCTTTAATTATCTCAATTGTGCCATCTGTTTGTCAAACTATAAGCGATAGTACGCGAATTCTGCATACAGGATGTATAATCAAGAAGTAATAGGCAACAACAGGACTCGCAGCTCAGTGGTAGAACGGTCGCCACGGCGACAGGTACAAATCCACTCGGGGCCACAAATCATATCGACGACTAGTCCTATAGTTTGGCTTTTAAGTCTCAATATGTTATGGTTTGCCCTATGGGAGCAGAACATGCTCGAAAAGAGGTGCAGTCAAGGGAAATATCACGGAGGCATTTTTTAATAGGTACTGCTGCTTTTGCAGCTATTCAAGTTTTTAGACCGGCTTTTGGAGAGGCAGTTATGGCAAAAGAACATCTAAGAGCAATCTTAAATAGACCACGTGGACACGATCCACATTTTAGAGCTTTAGCAGATGAAGTTGCTACTGGCTCAGGACATCATATAGGTAACCCACTTGGTGAATATAATATGGGTTTGCCCGGTCCTGATCCAAAAAAAGTACGAAAAGACGCACAAGGTAAACCAATAAAGTTAACACTGATTCCTGAGAGACAATTAGTTGATCCGGTAACCGGAAACGCTGTGACTAAATCTGCTTTTAGTGATGGTAGAGCACGATCTAATCCAGATACTTTTCCAAACCCAGACAATAGCGTAGGGGTTACGCGTCTTATAGAGCGTGAAAATTTCGTAGCAGTAACAGACAATAAAGGCCATGTGCATCCTGCAATAGAAAACAATAAAGGATATTTACCAATTCGAGAGGGAAAAGATGGCAAAAAAGAACGTCCTTGGGTTGATTTGACCGTAAGAGAATTATCACCAACACCAGACCCAGATTCTCCAGTATTTGCAAAAAAACTTATTGATGAGTTGCTAGATCCTGTGGTGGACTATGTCGATGGTCAGAGAATTAGTTCTGTAGTCACAAACAGAGAAAAAAGATCTCCAGATGGTGTTGAAAATGTATGGTTTGGGCTTTTCGCTAATAGTGCAAATGAAGGCGCGTCACTGTTACGAATTGGGGGAATCGCCGACGCGAACCCTGAAGATGAAGCGACTGCATTTGATCTCCCTGCCCATGGAGATTCTGGTCCGCTTACAGAACAGCAAAAACAAGATCTTGATAATGGAGATTTTCGATCCGTAGTACGGCCATGTTTAGAAATACTGAAAAGAAGAGGTATAAAAAAGGCAAGATTTTTTGGTTCTTCCTTAGGTGCTATGTTTGCCCTCACTGCAGCGGCAATAGCGAAAGAAGAGTATGATATTGATGTTGAAGTTGTGGGTGTATATAGTGTACCTGTTAAAGAT
>JBGTMH010000007.1:0-6873 GCA_041743715.1 Patescibacteria group bacterium
GCCACCCTCCTTACCTGTTACAAAACTTCGAATATCTTATTAATACAATGATAAGTGCCAAATAGACGAAAGCTTTAAATATTGCCGGATGAGGAGAACGTCGCAAGCGCAAGGCCCGAAATGCTTTTTCCCAACTATTAGTTCGTTCAATCTCCATTCTCAAGTTATAGATTTGGTTGTCAAACTTGAACTTTCTCCCTCTTTTTCTCTTAAAATCCTGTACTCTGGTTTTCATATTTATCCTGATTCCTTTTTGTCGCATTGCTCGTCTGAGCGCCAAACTCATATAGCTCATATCCAAATTTAGGATCTTTTTCCGTTTGCCAACCGTGTTTTTCAGATGATCGAGGAGAAATACTTTATCATTGATGTTTCCTTTCCCAAATTGTACATCTGCCGGTAACCCATCCTTTCCGACAAATAGTGAAACCTTTGTCCCTATTTCTTTATGTTGTCCATTCCATCCGGTCATTAACTGAAATGCAAAAGAGCCTATCAATGTCGTATCTATCGAACCAACAAGCACGACTGTTTTCTCCCATGCCAATCTCTGGTATATGAGTTTGAGTTTCCCTCGCCTCTGCAGTTCGCGCAAATACCGAAAGCAACTTGCATATGAAGCACCACAATCTGCGATCTTTTTCCATGCAACACCATTAACCAATACCTGCAATATGCCTATTACCATGGCCTCTTTGTTGCTGGGTTTCCTTCCATTTCTTTTCCATCGCGGGGTTGGTAACAGTTTTAATAACTGCTGAAACTGACTTTTTGGCAATAATTTGCTACTATCATACACGGGCAGTACCTCCTCAAGGCACTGCCCATTTTACTTATCTTACCAATCTAAATTCAAGCTAAACAATTCTTCTAGGGTTTTGTAACGGGCTCTCCGGGTGAAATAAGCATGCATCTCTGCTCAGGCATTTAATTAGTCACAAAAAAACTCCATACGGAGTTTTTTGATGACCCCAAGTGTCGAAGTTCTGAACTCAATTGTGTCTGAACTTGTAAAATTCTACACAATGTTCTCTGAGGACATAGCGCGTATGCATTTACAGTCTTCTCGTTACTCCTTATATGTAATTGAATTATAGTAAGGTAACGGCTGAAAGTGTATAATTCGTTTATGTCACAAGATCTACAGTTAGCTATTCATGCGGCAAAACAAGCCGGAGAAATAATTAGAGAAGCGTACGGAGTAGTAAAGGAGACAAAGCGAAAAGGGTTGAACGACTATGTTACAGCAACTGATATTAAAGCGGAAAAAATAGTTGTTGATATTTTGAAGCAAACAGGATACTCGATTCTTGGAGAAGAAAGCGGTACTACTGATAATCAAACTAGCAAAAAATGGATTATTGACCCAATTGACGGAACAACCAACTTTATCAGAGGTATTCCTTTTTTTGCATTATCAATTGCTCTTTTGGAGGACGATAAAAATCTTATATTGGGAGTTGTTTGCGATCCGATAACAAATGAGTGTTACTGGGCTGAGAGGAATGAAGGGGCATATCTCAATGGACAAAAGATACATGTGAGTGACCGCAGTGATTTTGATGGATCACTAATTCTTATCGAACATAACAGATCGGAGCGAGGTAAACGAGATTACTTAGATGCTTCGACAGAATTGATATTAAATAAAACAGTTCTTCTTCGACAAGGTTCAACTGCGCTTATGTTGTGCTATCTTGCCAGAGGAAGCGCAGAAGCATTTCTGAGTAGCGGCGATGAACTCTATGACTTTGCCGGGGGGCTAATTATTGCCAAAGAAGCCGGAGCAATTATATCCGACTGGAAAGGTCAACCATGGAATAATTCAAGTTCTTATGTATTGGCTTCAAATCCCGAGATGCGGGATAACATTCTAGATAAAATATCTAAGATACAGAAATAAAGAGTGATCTAAATGAACCCAAGCATTACAGCTTTCACGTCAGCTTGTTTTAATAGAGGCAAGACCTTAAATACTTTTTAGTACTAACCATGATTGCCATAAAATAAAGTGCAGACCGCGATACTCTAAACGACTTAGACATTACTTTTGGACGGATCATTTTAGAAAATAATGTCATAAATTTTTGTTGTCAATTATGAACAACTTGATACTTGACAATACATTTCTACAGAGAGATAATAAGCACCTAGTATTCGTATAAATACCTGACTTAATTCTGACAATTTGACAAAATTTTAGGAATTAAGGACTGTATTCTCCTATGTTAGCAATATTTAAGACACAATCTGATGATAGAGACATTATGGCTGGCTTCTCAGCAATCTCTGTCAAAAGTATTTAAAATGACCCCTAGACTTTCACCCATAATTCACCCGCATATATCCGGACTACTCAAAGAACATTCATCTGAGTTGTATAAACTCATAGATTTGTTAGGGTCGCCTCTTCATATTGTTTTTCCTGAGAGAATGCAAGATACCATCAAGCACTTTCGACAAATATTAGATGATGCTACTATGCAAGATGGCCAAATATATTTCGCTGCTAAGGCTAACAAAGCAAATGGGTTCTTGGCCACGAGTGCGGCGGCAGGAATCGGCGCAGACGTATCAAGTGCACAGGAATTTATGGCGGTTTTGAATGCTGGAGTACCGGGGCGTTCTATTAGCGTTAGTGGACCATCGAAGTTGCCGGCACTATTAGCTCTTGCAGTATTACATAATGCTTGTATAGCTATTGATGAACCTAATGAGCTATCCTCAATCATTGAACTTGTGGATAGGTTACCAGTCATGCGTCCCGTGCGAATCCACCTTCGCCTATCCGCTTCTGACAAGTCCCGATTTGGCATGACAACGGAGGTTATCAATGAAATGCTTTTTCGTTTAACGCAGTTGCAATCTAAGTTTCAGTTGGAAGGATTCTCATTTCATGTAGCGGGATACGAGTCAAAAGATCGCGTATTTATGATAGGTAAGGCATGTAAGGCGATAGAACGTGCATATACCAATGGATTAAAACCTACTCATATCAATATCGGTGGTGGCTTGAAGACGACGTATGCAAAAGCGAGTGATTGGGATCTGGAGCAAGCTACTAATAGAGAATTTGCGGGAGGAGTGAAGCCTCAGTTTGTATATCCATATACAGGGCAGCCCAGTGGTTATCTACAACTTAAAGAGATACTTGAAGTAACGAAGCAAACCATTAAAGATACCGAGAATGCGATCGGTCGATCGCTTGTGGTTGATCTCGAACCGGGTAGAGCACTTTTGGATCAAGCAGGGATCACTCTATTCCGTGTGCGGGGTGTACGAGCTATCGGTAAGCAATGGTTAATTATGGTCGATGGCAATAGTAGAAGCCTCGCAGAATTCTGGCGTAATAGCGAATTCTTCATCGACCCCCTCCTCATTACGAAGTCGTCACGGGACCCCGAATCTTTTACAGCATGCATTGCTTCTAATACATGTCTAGAAAGCGATTATCTTGCCCGTCGTTTCATTCCATTTGAGACGCGTCCATTGACAGGGGACTTACTCATATACGTCAACACTGCCGGATATCAGATGGACTCAAAGGAGTCAGAATTTCATCGCCTCCCCATTCCGAGTAAAGTAGTCGCCCTGAAAAGCGCAGGTATATGGCATTTCATCAAAGACAATATTATTAGTGTTGCTGACTTGCCAGCCAGCTCGATAGAAAGTGACCAAATATGAAAAAGAATTTTGCAAATAATATTACGGATCTTATTGGCTCAACACCCATACTGAAGTATCCTTTGACAACATCCTCCTCGACGTTATATCTTAAACTCGAACGGTTTAATCCAACACTCAGCTATAAGGATCGAATGGCACTGAATATGGTCATAGAAGCAGAACAGACAGGTAAATTGGCACGTGGAGGTACAATTATCGAATCGTCATCAGGGAATACGGCAAGTGCTCTATCGATGGTTGCAGCTGCCAAGGGCTACAAATTTATTGCCGTAGTCGATGACCAATGTTCACCAGAGAAAATTGCCACCATTAAGGCATTCGGTGGATCCGTTGTTAAAGTCCCCTCGAGTGACGGAGTACCAGCTACGGGTGAGCGACGTAAGATCGCGAAGCAGTTAGAGCATGATATACCGGGAAGCTACTGGACCTGTCAAGCCAACAACCCATCAAATGCAGAGGGATATATGACACTTGCGGCCGAATTAATGTCGCAGGTTCCGCAGATTGATACTCTGATAGGCTCAATCGGCACGGGAGGATCACTATGTGGAGCTGCTCGAGCACTGGATGCTCAAGGCAAGGATATTTACGTAGTAGCTGTGGAACCTGATGGATCAGCAATCTTCTCCGATAAAGGACATACGTACTTACAATCGGGTGGGGGTAATCCTGCAGGAGTCGCTCTTCCCAAAAATATTAGGAAGGAACTTATTGACATGCCAGTTCAAGTTTCTGACGCCGCAGCATTTACTACGTGTAACTTTTTGGCCAAGAGACTTGGTTTAATGGTGGGTGGCTCGGCTGGTGGCGTGATTATCACAGCACTCAAGTTTTTATCCGATAACCCTGGACGGACGGTAGTGGCAATATTGGCCGATGCCGGGGAAAAGTATCTCGGTACGATTTTTAACGAAGATTGGATAGCGGAACATCAATTGCACGATGATGACACATGGGATTATTTAGTTAACTATACGAGACAGGACGAGAAAGCGAGCAGGACAACACAGTTGCGTTTACAAAATGACTTCAATATATGAATCGATGTACTGCCGAGAATAATAATGCTGTCGTTAGCGAAGCTATGTAATAGCCCGGCTTTATATAAGCTGAAAGAGTTATCCTATTGAAATTAATTTAATTATTCGAGATTTCTCTCGAGGATGACTTAGGAATATTCAAGCTTTTCCAACCAAGGGATTAATGATGAGGTAGATGATGTCTCTTAAACAGAAGGTTTTATTTTTATAGATTCCTCTTTTACTTTTTCATCTAAAAAGATTTTAACCAGAGATTGATAGGGGACATCTTTTTTATTTGCTATGGCCTTTAGCGAATTTAGCAATGATTCTGATACTCTAATTGTTATTGTTTTTGTTGATGGTTTTAAGTTTTGGAATGTAACATTAACCCCTTTCGTAACATCAAAAACATCACTGAGTTCATGTGTTGCCCAAAACTCTCTTTCCTCATCTTCATTTGTAAAATTTGGCAATTGTTTTATTACTTTTTTCATATTATTTCACTTGATTCTCTTTTATAAATGCTTGCTCAATATGGAGTTATAAATCGTTTTATAAAAGTCAATTTGCAGCTTTGGAGTTTAAATCCCTTTAGCGTATAACTTGAATTGAGGCTAAGTAAATTATTAGTACAAATGGGTATAATTAACGATTGGGCTGTTATATCGATCAATTTATAGAGATAGAGTATCTATCCCTTTAGGTGACCCCAGCGGGAATCGAACCCGCGATTTTCGGGATGAAAGCCCGACGTCCTAGGCCGCTAGACGATGGGGCCATGTCGCTGTTATTGATAGAATGAGACTCTTGTTTTCTATCCACCCACATTATAGCAAATAATGAGCTTAAAAGTAAGCGATTGTTGAACTTGAATGATATAATTGACCAATGAGTATTGAACCAAGTTTCTGGAGCGTCTTCGGTGCGGTAACTGGTACTTTTGGTACAGTAACTAGTATTATTGCGCTTGTAATTAGTTGGATTTCTTCGCGATATAACACCCCAAACATCAAAATCACTGAACTCTCCTTACAAATTCCCGACTGGACACCTGAAGAGTTTGCAAATAAACTACCCGAACAACTAAAAGGCAAATACGCGGACTTTGAACTTGATGTGATTGTAAAAAATAGCAGAGGTGGCTCAGGAAGTATTGATAAACCAAAACTTCTTATTCGCTTGCCCGACGGTAAACGGTGGCGGTTTCTGCCAAACTACCGATATATAAAACTCCCACCAAGGACGGTTGAACATGAGTATAAACAAGAGACTGAAAACGTCAGCTCTTGGATAACCAATAATTTGGGTAAAGCATTTAACCTTGTGGGTGGACAGTCAGTAGATGACACGTTGGCATATACAATTAAAGGTCAAACACTCCACGACTACGCCCGTAACTTTGACGCGGCTTCTTATTTCATTGAATATCATAATAATTTTGGTAAGAAGAAGCGAATTAGAATTAAGGAACTGATAAGAGAAAGTGACACACGGCGTTAAGCGCCTCCTTCCGTTTAGCTTGGTCAACACCCTCTAAAATACGTCAACCAATTCACAACAGCATCACTCACCACACCCAGGGCAAAAATAACGCTCGTAAAAATTGTAAATTTCCCAACCAGACTCGTCTTTCTCCAGGTTTTTCTCATACTCTAATGATAGATGGGAAAAAAGAGTTATATGGTCATCTACACACGATTTCTAACTATTTTTGACAAATACCCAGTAATCAATTATGTTGCTTAATATGAACGCCCCTGCTATATTTTTAACAAGAATCTATGTCTTAACCGACTTTAAAACTAAGCGCGCATTACAGGCACAAGCTAAAAGAAACCAAATCAGCGCTTCACAAATAATCAGAAATGGCATTAAAAAGGAATTGGAAGAAATGAAGATGAAAGAAAGTTTGAAGCACTTAACAAAAGAAAATCTTGTTCTTAAGCAAAATTCAGAAATAAAAGCACTCGAAGACAAAGCGGTTAAGACATATTTTGAAAGGAAACGAAACTAATGCAATATCAGGACATCCCATGGACCATGAAACCTATCAAAGCATGCGAATATTGCGCTGACAAGTATGAAGTAACCAATATCAGAAAAGCAAGCCGCTTGTGTCCAACGTGTGACTTTAACAAAGCTGACATCGACGCAATTAGAAATG
>JBGTMH010000008.1:0-24553 GCA_041743715.1 Patescibacteria group bacterium
ATTCAAAACAAAAATTGAACTGGTCAGCTGATTATCCTATTGACAAGGGATTACAAACTACTTATTCTTGGTTTGCAAGAAACAGTAGCTTATATAAATAACGTATGTATAGCTTTTCATTAAAAAAACTTTCATTAGAACAAAAAAAACTCCGGAAACGAATTTTGGAATTGAGCCATGACGCTGGTTTATCTCATTTAGGATCTTGTTTTACTGCTGTCGATATAATAGATGCAGTCTATACAGTAAAAAAGAAAAACGATATTTTTATTTTATCAAATGGACACGCAGGTATCGCGTGGTATGCAGTGCTTGAAAAATATGGACATATTCCTCACCCAAAAATAACAAAAAAGTTTAACATCCATCCAGACAGAAATCCTCAATATGATATTCATGTTTCAACCGGGTCATTGGGACAAGGCTTACCTATTGCGCTCGGAATGGCAATGGCAGACAGTAAAAGAACTATTTATTGTATGCTTTCTGATGGTGAATGTGCCGAAGGAAGTATATGGGAAGCGCTTCGTGTGGGGTTTGAAAAAAAGGTTACTAACTTAAAAATAATTATCAATGCAAACGGTTGGTCTGCGTATGATAGAGTCGATCTGGTAAATCTAAAGAAACGATTAAAAGCGTTTGGGTATCAAGTGAAAAATATAAATGGGCATGATAGTACGACGTTGATTAACGCCTGCAGACAGAAAAATTCGGAAAACTTGTCACTGTTGTTTGCTCACACCTCTGTTGCACAATTCCCTTTTTTAACAGGTCAGGACGCTCATTATTATGTCATGGAAGAAGAGGATTATATCCAAGCTATGGAGGCTTTAGTATGAGACAACAACTCTCTATTCAAATGCGGGCTTGTTTTGCTGAATCTATTCATACACATATGAAAACGAATAAGAATATTTATGTCGTAGTAAATGATCTAGGATATAAAATGTGGGATAACGTAAGACGGGATTATCCGGAGCGATTTATCAATGTTGGAGCAGCAGAACAAACATTCATCGGCGTAGCGATTGGATTGGCGTTAAGTAATAAAATCCCTATTGTTTATTCCATCACAACATTTCTGCTTTACCGGCCATTTGAAACAATTCGAAATTATCTTCATTATGAAAAAATTCCGGTCAAACTTATCGGTGCAGGAAGGAATAGAGATTATATCCATGATGGAATTTCTCATTGGGCGGAAGAAGACCGTGATGTCATGCGCGTATTGAAAAACATAAAATCTTACTGGCCTGAAGATAAAAAAGAGATTCCTCAACTTGTCAATAAAATGCTCAAAAGCAATAAGCCATGGTACATAAATCTCAAACGATAATTAAAAAAAGGCAGAAGAAAATTTCTGCCATAATAGCGTGCTACAAAGATGCACAAGCTGTTCCTATCATGTACGAACGGCTATCGAAAACGTTTAGAAAAATTGGTGCTGATTACGAAATAATTTTTGTAAATGATGGCAGTCCTGACGATACCGAAGATGTATTAAAAAAACTCGTTGACACAGATTATCATGTTATTGCAATAAATCACTCAAGAAATTTTAGTTCTCAAATGGCATTCACGAGTGGTATGGATATTGCGACAGGCGACTCAGTCGTTTTTCTTGACGGTGATTTACAGGATCCTCCTGAAATTATTGAAAAATTTTATAAGAGGTGGATTGAAGGATATGATGTAGTCTATGGTGTGCGAACAAAACGTGAAGCACCGCTATTAATGGCGATTTTGTACAAATTGTTTTATAGACTATTTCATAAAATGTCTTACATCCGCATGCCACTGGACGCAGGAGATTTTTCACTTATTGATAGAAAAGTTGTGGAAGTACTAAAACTTTTCCCTGAACGGGATAGATTCTTACGGGGATTACGCGCGTGGGTAGGTTTTAAGCAAACAGGTGTCCCTTATGTGCGTCCAGAAAGAATGTTTGGCAAAACCACCAATAATTTTCTAAAAAACTTTCAATGGGCAACAAAAGGCATATTTTCTTTTTCGTATGTTCCATTACAAATGATGACTTTGTTATCTCTTCTTGTATTCTTTGTCGCGTTTATCGGCATAATGGCTCAAATAATACTTCGTTTGATTCTACCTGACACACCTTGGGGTATTACAACAGTATTGGTCGTCGTTTTATTCATGGGCGCAATCCAACTTTTAGGAATAAGTGTTTTGGGAGAATACATCGCGAAGATTTTTGAAGAAGTAAAACAGCGTCCGAAATATATTGTAAAAAGTACTATGAGAAAAACAAAAAGATAAAGTAAGTAAAGGCTCTTGTTGTGTTAGAATTAATTTCATGCAGGAAATAGAATGCGCGTTATGCGGTAACAAACAAAAAAAACAGCTCTTATACATTGCAACATTTACGAAACACGATGTTACCGCAAAAACGTTTTCCGCTCGTCGCAACCCCGACAGAATTCATTATCAATTAAACAAATGTATAAAGTGCACATTAATTTTTTCTTCACCTATTTTTACCAAGGATAAAATTGCCCAATTGTATACAGACAGTTATCTTTCCTATGTCGATCAAGTCCCATATGCCACAAAAACATATATTTCATTATTTAAAAAAATAGAAAACAGACTTCCTACCAATCCGTCAGTTATGGAGATTGGCTGTGGTGAAGGATTTTATTTACAGGCTTTACAAAAAAGAGGAATAAAAAAACTCTTTGGTGTCGAGCCAAGTAAAAAAATGGTTGCTGCCATGCCACCGGCTTTAAGAAAGAATACCAAACAATCCATATTCAAAAAGAATTTGTTTATTAAAAATAAATTCGATGTCGTGAACTGCTTTCATACAATTGATCACGTAACTGATCCAAACGAAATGGTAAATGAAACGAATAAAATTCTGAAAAAAAAAGGGTTAGCTTTATTCGTGATGCACGATACGGATGCTCTTTCTGCAAAAATACTTGGAGAAAAATCACCGATCTTCGACATCGAACATATTTATTTATTTAATAAAAAAACCATTACAACTTTATTTAGAAAGCATGCTTTTAACATTATTGAAATCGGTGATGTTAAAAATTCCTACCCACTTTCCTACTGGTTTCAGATGCTTAACACCCCCTCATTTATTAAAACACCAATTGCAAACTTTCTTACGAGCACTTCCCTAGGTACAATTCCTTTCTCTTTTAAAGGCGGCAACATATATATTATTGCTCAAAAAAACTAACGCTTCTCGTAGTAGATTAAGAATCAAACATGAAGCACAATAATAAATCAACATTTCATAAACTGCTCTCCATATCACTTCTTGTTTTTCTCATCGCTTGTTCATTGCGGATGTGGAATTTAGGAGAGGCTGGTCAAGCATGGGACGAAAAATCACTCCTTCGTGATTATGCATATTATCACGTCAGAGATGCGATGAATCTCGACTTTGATACGGAATTTTGGTGGAAAGGAACTCCCGATCATCCACCCTTGGTTCGATACATGCGGGGTGTAGTTTCCTTGCCAGATATCACCGGTTGGGATAAAGAAGGCTTGCCGATTTATGATTATGACTTAAAACACAACCGCCTACTGTCCGTTATTCTGACATCCCTTGCAGCCGTAATGGTCTTTATCATTGGAGCCAGATATATTACCCTGTATTCTGGTATAGCGGCAGCAATAATATTCTCAATGCTTCCGATTCCTCTTGGGCATTCACAAATTGCAATGCTCGAGCCGCTGACACTTTTCTTTTTTACAGCAAGCATGCTTACCTATTTTCTCTTTCTAGAAAACCCTACAACGAAAAAATTAATACTTGCTGGAATAGCGCTTGGTTTTGCCTTACTTGCGCGAGAAACACATCTTATGCTTTTACCCATGATGCTTATCATGATCTTATTAAAATATAAAACAGGTCATGAAAAGAATCCCAAATCTATTCTTTATAAAACGTTAGGTATTTTTGGAATTTCATTTGTAACATTCTTTTGTTTATGGCCGATGCCTTTTTTTCACTTGGATTACATGTATCATTATTTTGTAGATCTGCGTGTGAATGTCACTACATCGATTCCTGAAGTTTTTTTTGGGAAATTATTATTGGTTCCTATTCCCTACTATTTTGTTCATGTAATAATAACGACCCCTTTACTTATTATCATACTTTGTCTTATTGGGTTAAAAAAAATAGATCGGTCCAATAATTGGATTTGGTATTCACTTATACTGTGGCTTTTGTTTCCTTTTCTCCTTTCTTTTTATCCAAACCGGCAACAAGGAATACGCTACATTATTCAGATATGTATCCCTCTTGCTCTGATAGCTGCGATGGGTTTTGAAACTGTAGTATCAAAATTTGTTAAAAATATGCACTACAAATTTTTACTTTTGCTAATACTCTTTCTCTATCTTTTTATTATTCTCTGGCGGATAACTCCTTATTACACTGATTATTACAACATATTAGTCGGAGGTCCCAAAGGGGTTTATGAAAAAGGACTTTTCCATCTTGGGTGGTGGGGTCATGGGATAAAAGAAGCATTTGATTACCTCGATGCTAACACACTAAAAGGAGCGACAGTTGGAGTTGCGACAAGTCCCACACACATAACACCTGAACTTCCTGGAAGAAAAATTTCTTTCTATAAAAATGATCAAACATATGATTACGTTGTCGTAAATTATTACAATGTTGTCCGTGAAGGATTTGATGATAGTAAAATAAAAAGTAATTATAAAGTTGTGTATTCAGTAAAAGCGGACGGAGCGCATTTGGTTGAAGTTTATAAAAGAAAATAATGTTTTTTCCCGACCAATCCCATAAGTGTTCCTTTAAGGACTGCCGCATCTGAGACAAATTGCAATAATGGTAATATATAAAACGCTTCCCACTGCTTCACATATTTATAATTCTTACCAACTGCCCAGAATAAGTAAACACTTATTAATAAAACTAATACAAAGAGAAAGAGAGATAACCCAGAAGTTATAGATAGAATCAAAAGCAAAATCCATATCGCATAACGCACAAAGATTAATACTACTTTCGGACGGATTATCCTTGCTTTTGCATCATTGAAAGCAAAATGATAAAACATAGTGAATGCCTCGCTATACGTTTTACGAGGAATCCATGCAACCACAGCATCTTCTGCAAAGACAATATTTGCACCCAGGCTTTTTAATTTCCTGGCAAAGATATAGTCTTCACTATACGTATACGCCTCAGGAAAACCCCCAGCCTTTTCCCAAATATTTTTAGTAAATGCCAATGACCGAGCCGATGGAAGAAAAGTATCCGGGTTTACTTTATCTGGCATGACCAAAACATAAGGGACCAAACATTTTTGAAAAACTGTTTTGGATAACCCTTTATAATATCCCGCCACGACATCAACCGTTTCATTTCTAAAAGACTTGGTAATATTTTTAATAAAATTCTTATCCAATATACACCCAGCATCAGAACAGACAATAATTTTATTCGAAGCATTTTTAACTGCATAATTTCTCCCAGTAGAGATATTCCCTTTCATAGTAAGGATCTTTACATGTTGATTGGAAATTTGATCCGTCAGCTGACTGAGAAGAATAGAAATTACCGCCAACGTATTGTCTGTGCTTCCTCCATCAACGATAATAATTTCATCAGGCAATTTAGATTGATTTAATAAGGATAATAAAAGATCTTCTATAGTCTTTTCCTCATTGTAAATAGTAGTTATAAATGATATTTTCATATAGAGAGTTTACACGCTACTAGAAATTATAACAATATGTTCGACCCCTATAGAATGATCTTTGTTAACATTCTCGCTTCTGTTATCTTACTTTGTGGATGTATCATTTATCGATATATCTATCCTAAAAAGAAAGTGAATCTTTTAACCCTACTGATCTTGCTTTCCTTGCTTCCACTTCTAAGTCTTCTCAGACCAGGTGATTATGAAAGTGGGGATTTCAATATACATGTCTATAGAAGTATAGATTTTTATAATTCTCTTCAAGAAGGACAAATTATTCCTTCATGGGCAGGTAATTTGAATGCTTCTTATGGGTATCCGCTTTTTATTTTTATCAATTCATTGCCATACTATCTTGTTTCTTTTTTTCACTTTTTTGGTTTTTCTTTTATCGTAAGTATGAAGATATTTCTTGGTATGACATTTATATTCTCCGGAATTTTCATGTATTTATGGACGTATGAATTATTTAAGAACAAGCTTGCAGCTTTTACTGCGGGAGTATTTTATTTATTTACGCCTTATCATTTAGTTGACTTACATTTTAGAGCATCAGTTGGTGAACTGAGTATTTTTATGACACTTCCACTTTTGCTTGTATGCATTACCAAACTTATTAAACAACAAACTCTACCCCGACTATTATGTACCTCAATCGCGACTGCACTTGTTATTCTCTCTCATCAAGCAGTCGCTATTTTTTCATTATGTTTGGTAGGTATCTATACTCTTTTTTCTCTGATTACTACGAAAAAATTTCACAAGAAGACTCTTTTAATGGTCATCTTAGCGTTTTCTCTGGGAATAGTTTTGTCAAGCCCTGCTCTTTTTCCATATCTGACGTACATGCACTATACAATTGCGAGTGAATTTAATACTGTAGCATTTACTCCCATCCATGAATTGATTTATGCGCCGTGGCGAGGTGGCTTTTTATTCCAAGGCCCACGAGGTGAGCTTTCACCGCTTATTGGATATATACAGTTGGTCGTTATTGCATTATCTGGATATGTTCTTATTAGAAATAAAAAAAGAAAAAATTATGCGCATCGTTTTTTTTGGTTTGCGGTTGCCATATTTCTCATTTTTTTAATGACCCCTTATTCTAAAATAATTTGGGATACGGTTCCACTTATAAAACTCACACTCATCTCGACAAGAATGTTACTTTTACTGACCGTCTGTATCGCAATCCTTGCTGCATTGTTAGTACTAACCTACAAAAACCAAAAAATTGCAATTATCGTTGTCATTATTATTACAATTATGTCTACGATGCTCAACTGGGGACATCGTCGTGTAATACCTGAGATAGACGACTCTGTTCTTAAGTCAAATATTGGAGTATCTACGAACAATGGTGAAGGATGGGGGATTGGAATTCCTATCTGGCAAGAGACACTTGATTGGGAAAAGAAAAAACCATCGAAAAATTTGGAAGTTATTAATGGGAAAGCAGAAATTCAAACACTATCAAGAAGCTCAGTTACACATACGTATGTGATATATGCAGCAACTCCTGTTACAGTTAAAGAAAACACATGGTATTTCCCGGGTTGGAGCGTTACGATCGATGACAAAAAAACTCCCATACATTACGAAAATCCTCCACATAAAGGATACATCAATTTTAATATTGAAAAAGGATTACATTACATAGATATAAAATATGAAGATCCCAGCCCGTTACATACAGTTAAAATTATAGCGCTAATGGCCTGGGGTGGTGTCTTGTTGATGTTACTTTTATATTTTCTAAAACCGTTATTATATAAAAAATTATTTAAGATGAAGCGAAGAAAGAACGGATAGCAGCTACTATTTTTTTAATATCGCCGAGCGATAAGGACGAACGAACAGGAATTGATACTACTTCTTTCGATACTTTTTCTGCAACTGGAAGACTGTATGCCACGTGTTTATAGATTTTAGTTTTATGAATTGGCACTGCATAAAATATTCCCGTTGAAATTTTTTTCTCATTCATCGCTTGTATAAATGCTGCTCTTGTTATTTTATTCTTTGCTAAAAGTCTTACTGTGTACTGATGAAAAACATGAGTATACCCTGCTGGAATGTATGGGACATTGATCTTATCCATTGATATTAATGCCTTGGATAACGTGTTTGCATTACGTAATCTACTCTTCGTAAATAAAGGGAGTTTTTTTAATTGTTCTATTCCAATTGCTGCCGCTATATCGGTCATCCGATAATTAAACCCAAATAATTCATACTCATAATTTGTTTTAAATCCATGATTTCTTAACAATTTTATCTTATCTGCAATCCGTTTCCTGTTGGTTGTTATTATGCCGCCTTCACCCGTGGTCATATTCTTCGTCGCATAAAACGAAAAACACCCCACATCACCCCACGCTCCAACTTTTTTATTACCAATTACAGCACCATGGGCTTGTGCTGCATCCTCAATAACAGCCAGCCCGTGTTTTCTGGCAATTTTCGTTATTGCTTTCATATTTGCTGGTAACCCATAGAGATGAACCGGGAGTATAGCTTTGGTGTGGGGTGTAATTTTTTCTTCAATTAACAGTGGATTAATCGTATATGTTTTCTCATCGATGTCAACAAATACAGGGGTTGCTCCCGTCAATAGAATCGCGTTGGCTGTTGCAATAAAACTAAAAGGTGTCGTGATCACTTCATCATTTTTTTTAACTCCCACTGCGAGAAGTGCAAGATATAATGCAATTGAACCGTTCGATACAGCAACAGCATAGCGAGTCCCGATAAATTCAGCAAACATCTTTTCAAAAATTTGAGTCTGTTCTCCCATTGCCAGCTGGCCACTTCGCATGACCTGAATGACAGCTTTTTCCTCTTCCTTTCCGAGGAGGGGAGTCGAGAGAGTAATTTTTTTCATTGTTTACAACGGGTGCACTTTCCTTGATTTGGCCTTACTTTTCCCAATACATTACCACACGCACATACATTTCCAAGAACTTTTGCTGGGTTCCCTACTGCGAGCTTATATGCTTTAACTGATTTCGTAACGACTGAACCGGCACCGATGAGTGCGAATTGATTGATTTCTATATCCGGCAAAAGGATACTCCCAGCACCTATCGCAACTCCCTTGTGAAGAACTGTTTTACCCTTTTTCCAATCAGATGCTTTTTTTACTGTGCCATCTCTATTGATTGCGCGCGGATATTTATCGTTAGTGATACAGACATGAGGTCCGATAAATACGCCATCATGAATAATTGTTTCGTTATAAATACACGCGTAATTTTGAATTTTTACATTATTTCCGATAACAATTCCATGATCTATATACACACCTTTGCCAATAATACAGTTATCACCAATTATCACATTTTCTCTTATTTGAACATACGACCATATAATTGTATTCCGCCCGATAGTAACTTTTTTTGCAATCTCTGCTGATTTATGAATGTATGACATAGCTATATGTACACGAGTGATCTTTTCTTTATACTTTTATTTACTGCTTCTGACAACTTGAGTGCAGATAAAGCATCTTCTGGTGTAAATGTCATTGGAACGGATTTTTGTGCCTGTTTAAGAAAATACAGAATTTCATTTTTTAATGGTTCACCTTTTTTTACTACAACTGTGATCTGTTTGGGATCCTTGTAAGATTTAACAAACTGTTTAAAACCTCCATTTTTATTATTGGTATGTTCCTGTCTTTTGTAGATACTCAATTCTTGACTGATGTAATTTAATTCCGCGTGACCTTTTGTACCAGTAATTGACAACGTGCGAATTTTAACTGGTGTTATCCAGTTGGCTTGAATAAAACAACCAAATTTTTCGTAATCTAAAAATATTTCAGCATGATCTTCAATTATTGATGAAGCCATAGCGCCACCTCTTGCAAATACAGCTTTTGGCATCCTTTTTAGCACACTTGTCACAATATCCAAATCATGAATTGCCAAATCTGTCACGACATTCACATCATGTGTTGGAGGTGGATTCAGTCCAACGCGTTTGACAACTACTGAAAGGATATCACCTAACACTCCAGTCTTTATCAATTTTTCAAGTCTCACAACTGCAGGATTAAATCTTTCTACGTGACCTACAACAAGTACAATCTTTTTTTCTTTTGCTTTTTTAATAATTTCCTGTGCATCTTTCACGGTAGAAGCAATAGGTTTCTCAAGAAGAATATGAATACCTTTTTCTAGACACGCAAGTGCGATTTTTTTATGAAGCTTTGTGGGAACCGCGATAATAATTCCAAACAATGTCTTATCCCGCAGTAAATCTTTATAATTTTTATAAAAAGTTGTATGGCATTTTTTTGCTAATGCTTTTCCTCTTTCTTCATCGATATCACAAATAGCCGCCAATGTTACCGTTTTAAGATCATGCAAAATCCGAATGTGATTTACTCCCATTGCTCCGACACCAATGACTGCAATTTTTTTCATAGCCGCGACCTTTACTATTGATAGTATTCTATATAAAATAGAATAGATTTTCCAGCATGAAAAGCAAACAATACCCAATATCATTTTGCATTGGCATATATAATGAAGCCTCTCATATTGTAAAAGCGATAAGTACTATAAGAGAAAATCTTGATCGGTATTTGGGTAAAAATAATTATGAGATTATTCTCGTTGACAATGGAAGCACAGATAATACAGCTACAATCTTCAAGAAAATTCGGGACAAGAACATAAAAACATATTCAATTGGTAATAAAGGCTATGGATTAGCTTTAAAGAAAGCAATTGAAGAAGCGAAGTATGAGCATATTGTACTCAGCGCGATTGACCTACCTTTTGGATTTTCTGATCTACAAAAAGCACTTCCAATCTGGAAAAATTACGATTTACTCTTCGGCTCGAAAGCTCATAAAAAATCTATCGTCTATGTACCTCTCCAAAGAAAATTGTCATCGTATATCTATAGATTTCTCATCAAAATTTTATTTGGAGTTCCGATACGAGATACTCAGGGATCAATATTTGCTAAGAGAAGTAAACTTCTTCCCATTTTAAAATACTGTGATTCTTCAAATGCATTTTTCACTGCACAGTTAGCAATTTATGGGAAATTAAGAAGATTACAAATGATAGAGATTCCTGTGGTCATGAAAAAAAAAGCTTTCCGAAAATCAAAATACAATATTGTTAAAGACGGAAAAGTAATGTTACTTTCTCTTATATCGACATACTTCGTATTACATAAAGAGCAGGTGAAGCTTTTAAAAGCAAATGAGTCCTAACTTTTTTTAAGATTGTTTTTCTGTATATTCGGTAAATACGTTTAAAAAATTTATCGTTGACATTTAAGACAATACTATTGTAATATGTAGATGCAGAATGGATAATAAAATGATATCAGTCATAAAAAATTCTATTTATGTTCTTCTTACTTCAGTTTTCTTTTTCACTCCAACTCTAGCCGGGGCCGCGCCAGGTGATATTACAGAATATTCGATACCTACGAGCAACGCCTCCTTAACTAGCATCAATCCAGGACCTGATGGCAATCTTTGGTTCACTGAGCAAAGTGGCGATAAAGTTGGTCGCATTACTCCAAGCGGAGTGGTAACTGAGTTCCCGATAGGTGGTGGACCTGCTGATATTAATGTCGGTCCTGACGGCAATATGTGGTTCACTGAAGTATTTGGCAACAAAATCGGCCGAATAACACCTAGCGGAGTAATTACTGAGTTTCCAGTACCAAATGGCAATGAACCACGAGATATAACAACAGGTCCTGATGGCAATCTTTGGTTTACCCAACAATCTGGCAATAAAATTACAACAATGACTTCCAGTGGCACAGTGATCGCAGATTTTCCTCTCCCCAATCCCAATAGTAGACCAAGGGGTATAACATTAGGTCCAGACGGTAATTTATGGTTTGTGGAAGAAAGCTACCCCGTAGTTGGCCGAATAACTCCCAGCGGAGTAATAACTGAATTTTCCACATCAAATAACGGTCTAATCGACATTACAACAGGTTCTGACGGCAACCTTTGGTTTACCGAGATAGGTAGCAATACCATAGGTCGGATCACGACTAGCGGAATGGTTACAGAATTTCCTATACCTAGTGCAAATAGTATTCCTGTAAGCATCACCGCTGCACCAGACAATAACCTGTGGTTTACTGAACTAGGTTCGAATAAGATTGCAAGTATAACAACAAATGGTGTAATAACTGAATATACTATACCGACGTCAAGTAGTGGACCATTTGGTATTTCTTCAGGTTCAGACGGTAATGTATGGTTCACAGAGTTTAATGCCAACAAGATCGGCCGGATTGAGTTGGGTGGCATGACCCAATCTAATCCTACCGTAGATACGATTAATGTATCAGTCAATCCAGTACAAATTAATACTTCTATAACTGCTTCGGCAAGCTTTACTGATCTAAATACTTCTGATACACACACAGCTGTTTGGGATTGGGGAGATGGTACGACAAGTAGTGGAACAGTAACAGAGTTGAATGGGTCAGGGTCAGTTTCAAATAGTCACATATATTCAACTGCAGGAGTTTATGAAATATCATTAACTGTAACAGATAATAATAACGGACATGGGACAAATACTTTTCAGTATCAAGTAGTCTATGATCCGAATGCTGGGTGGATTGCGGGAAGCAAAGAGTTCACGTCACCTGTTGGCGCAGTAGCAGGGGATTCTAGTGCAACAGGGAATGCAGACTTTGGATTTCAGGTAAAATATGTTACAGGGAACCCTGTACCGTCAGGAAAGAATGTTGAATTTAGCTTTCCGACGGGTAATATTGAGTTTACTTCAACTTCCTATCAATGGCTTGTTGTAAGCGGGACAAAGGCTACCTTTAAGGCAAATGGGACATTTAACGGAACATCAGGATATACGCTTCTTGTTTCCGCAATTGACCAGGGGAATAGACAACCAAGTGGTCTTGTAAGATTCCAAATAAAAAATTCGAGCAATAACATAGTCTATGATACTCAACCGAGCGTAGGAGACACTGCAAGTCCCACAACTCCAGTTACAAAAGGGAAAATCAATATTCATTAGTTAATATACACTGAGGCCTCATAGTTAGGGAACAAGATGTTTCAGTACTGGAATTCTTTGTAAAAGAAACACGAGACAGGCTGCAATTGAGAAGATGAGGAGTGGTAGTATAAATTCAACATTATACTGCTGGAGAAACTTTATTAGTCCAACATGCAACAAGTCTAGGAGAATTCCGTGGATAATATAAACACCTAGACTGACACCACTTATCAAGGCAATAATTTTTTTAACTTGTAAACTAATATTTTTCTCGCGACTACTCAGTAGCTTGTAAAAAAAGAGATAGAAAAATATTGAAGAGATAACCGTTCCCGGATCTAAAAATCCATAGGAAAAGTTTTTTATGTAATACTGCTCTATAGGCAAAAAGCTTATATACAATGGCAGAACACCAAGCAAAAATAGAACAGGTAGTCCAAGATTTATTTTCCATCTCGTCAACATAAACCCACAAAGAAATAAACCGATGTACTGAAATGGTGAGAGAAGCAAGCTTGGTTGGTATTTAGGGAAAAGATCATTATGAAACAAAAAAGGCAAAAGAGAAGCAAACAAGAACCATAACACGATAACATAGAGACTATCGAGAGTCTTTGCATGTTTAACAAATATTCGTAAAAAAGGAGTAATGAGATACAAGCCAAATATCAGTGGCAGAAACCAGAGATTAGATAAAAATGTAACAACAAAATAATGACCCCATTGTAACAATGCCAGTTGCGATTGATTACTGAAATAATCTTTGATTACTTGTTGATGACTTGAAGAATTTAAAAAATAAATCATGTATATAAATGTCCACACTATCCATGGTAACAATACTTTCATAGTTCTTTTTCGAAAAAACGTTCTATAACTCTCCTGTTTTCCGAGTAATAAAGCGCCACTTAATAAAACAAATAATGGTACGCTAATGACATTCAGTTTTGCGAAGAAAGTTGCTGGTAAGAAGAGTATTGAATTTGTTACGATAACAGATGAGTGCACTTGAATAACTAAGTACGTCGCTACAATCCGTATCACATCAGCCCACAGAAGTCTGTGCTGTAAAATAGTATCATTTATTTTTTCTTGTGTTTTGTTCAAGTTCTCTTTTCCCATAATTGTAAATAGAGTTTTACCATCTTTTCCCAACTTTGCTCTTTCACCCAATTATATGCATCTTCAACAAGTAGTTTTTCTTTTTCAGGATGTTTTATGAAATAATCTACTTTTTCTGCTAATCGTTTTGCATCTTTTTCAATAATAATATTTTTAGCGTATGGGGCCATCCTCAAATAGTCTTCTTTGATAGGATTATCATAGACAGCAAATACCAATTGTTTTGCCGCGAACGCTTCGAGAATTGACAAATAACGCGATACAAAAGCAAAATGATACTCAGAAAAATACTTTTCAGGATTATTACGAAACCCCTTGACAGTTACTTTTTTTTCAATTAGTTCTTTATACTCCCCATCACCTACAACAAATAGTTCAAACTTGGGATATTTCTTCCGTAACAATTCAACAGATTTAACGTAAGTTAGTATTCCTGTCTGATCATCAAGTCTCCCAACAAAAATCGCCGAATCTTTTTTTCGTTTATTGTCATTCCCGCGAAGGTCTCTGATGCCCGAATGGGTACGGGAATCCATGGATCCCCGATCGGAGTCGGGGATGACATTTCTTTTTAAAACGACTGCACCATACGAAACAATCGTCGGCTTCGTCCCGTACCACTTTTTCATAAAATCTCCTATGCAAATATTTCCCCAAGATAATTTCTCTGACAATTTTCTCATTCTCACGGCTTTTTGCGTTATTGGGTACCCCTCGTAACCATGAAAGGTTGTATAGACAGGCTTTGTAGGAAACGCTAAGCGAAAAGGCAGATACCAATAGAATACATCATGACAATGGACTACATCTGCTTTTTCAATGACATTTTTCAATCTCCAGATTTTCTTCCAAATTCTCAATTTCTTAAGTTTGTCATCACGACCTCCCTCTATTCGATGAATTTTAATCCCATTAATTGTATGTTCTTGGGAAGTTTCGACTCCAGCCTTTTCAGTTACGATAATAACGTGATGTCCCATTTTGACAAGCCTTTTTCCTATCTCCATGACGTGTTTTTCTACACCACCTATGTGGGGATAAAATCTGCGAGTGAAAAAAACAATATTCATAAAGTTTCTATCCGAGAATTATGTTGATTATACGAAAGTTACAGATGAAGAAACATTTAAACTAACTTTACGAAGTTTTTAAAGGAGTATCGACATCTACAAGCTTTTCAGTTGCACTTTTACCCTCGTCAATAAATTTCTGAAATCATCCAAATTCTTAATAATGACTCTTCTTTTACTAAATTTGCTTTTATTTTCTTTGATAAGTGTTTCGTATACATCATCTAAATATTGTGCGGTTTTTTTCACGGAGAATTGCAGTGCAGTCTGTCGGGCGTTTACTGAAAAACTATTATGTAGTTTATTATCACTGAGCAGTTTTATGGTTTTTTGCGCGAACTTTAGAGAATTTTTCTCCACCAGATAACCATTTTTATTATTCTCCACAACGTTTTTAAAAGCTTCATCCTTTACTGCAACAATAGGTAAACCAGATGCTAATGCTTCAATAATTACCATTCCTTGTGTTTCAGTCTGAGAAGCAAATAAAAATATATCCGCGTCCGCATATACCTGAGGGATACTATCTGGGTTAAAAGATCCCAAAAAATGTACTCTGTTTTCCAACTGTAGTTTTATTACCAGTTCTTGTAAAGCTTTTTCTTCTGTGCCAGATCCCACCAATACCAACACAGTATTAGGCAACGTTTTATTTATCTCTGCGAATGCCTTAATAAGAAAGTCCACCGATTTTTCTTTTCCAAGTCTACCAACATGCAATAGTATCCTTGTATCTTTTCCAATTTTTATTTTATTACGTATAAATCCTTTTTTTATTTTATTATATTCTTCAAGTTCTATACCCGTTGGAAGTATGTGAATCTGCTGATTAACACCGTATGAAATAAGCTCTCTTTTTACTCTGTTTGTCGACACTATCAAGTAATCACTATAGTTGCAAATCACCCGACTCACAAACCGCATAACCGCAGGTGTTGCAAGTTTTCCATTCCAAAAATAGTGCGTATACCGGTCTATTAACGTCCAGTATGTAAAAACATATGGAATTCCTCTCGTTTTTGCTATTTCCCATCCCAAAAAACTAATTGGTCCGCCATTGTGTGCATGAATAATATCAAAATCTTTCTTTACTATTTTCAGAAGAACTCTATTGGGGATATGGAGCGCAAACCTTGAATCAGCTGTGACAAATCGTACAGAAGGTAAACGATAGACATTTTTCCTTTTGTCTTTATAATTGGGAACATTTGGGGCTATGATTGATACTTCATGCCCTCGGTTTTCAAGCGCCCGTACACACCGCTCTACACTAGTAGAAACACCGTTTGGTAAAGGTATATATGCATCAGTAAAGAAACCAATGTTCATTGAAGCTAGTTGCATTATAACTCAATTTCATAGCTTCATCAAATTTAGCTATCGGACATTGAAAAGTGGTTTTATTTTTTTTCGTCTCAGCAATGCAAAAGTCACGTAATTGTGTATACCATCCAATATGTATCGAGGCAATGCTTGGATACTTTTTTCTTTACGGGCCATCGTATACACATACACTTGTGGCGTATAGCGGACACTTTTTTTTCCAAATCGTTTTTGCAACCGGAAACCCAAATCCCAATCTTCAGCTGAGAACATCGTTTTATCTATCCCTCCTACAGCATCGTATGCATTTTTCTTTATTGCCATAGTAAATCCCCACAAAAGAGGGATGCCACAGACATAATTAATGAAATGAAAAATATGATAAAAAGCTATATACCCTCGAACCCAAATATTGCCTTCCCGTGTTTTTGGCCTACCTCCAATAGCAACAATCTCAGGAGGTTGCATGGTTTTATTGATTTTTTCAAGCCAATCAGGTGGAACTCTAATATCAGCATCCGTAAAAGCGATCACTGACCCTTTCGCATGACTTGTTCCAAATGCACGTGTGGCTCCACAACTTTGTATTTCAGAATATTTATATACTCGAAATCCAGATTCTTTTGCTATTTGAAACGTCTTATCTTTGGAATTATTATCTACAATAATAACTTCGTAGGATTCTTTTGGATACGCTTGCTGTTTTAAAGATAAAAGACATGCTGGTAATAACTTTTCCTCATTATATACAGCAATTACAACAGAAATTAGATATTTCATAGAACGTGACTCTAGTAAGTATATCAATATTTATGGTAACATAAAATAATAAGCATAGAATAAATCCCTTTATGAAAAGTCTCTATGGTAATCACTACAACAATGTACAAGGACGTGTGGTTCCAGCTGATTATAAAAGAATTCTAAAGGATTGGCTTGAGCCAAAAAAGTCAGACAATATCCTTGAACTTGGTTCTCAAATCGGCGACATGCTCAAATTCGTCCGGGATTTTTCACCGAAGACAACTGGCTCAGATTTAAATCCTGCAGCTGCAAAAATGACCAAAAATGTCATTATTTGTGATGCGACATCGTTGCCTGTTAAGGACAAATCTTTCGACAAGTCATTTTCTATCCACACTATTGAACATATTCATGAGCTTGAAAAGGTATTTTTAGAGTTAGACAGGATAACGAAAAAAACCGGATTAAGCCTTCATGCATTTCCCTCATCGTTAATTCGTGGCATAGACGGAGCGTATATTGACGCATGGAAATTGACACATAACCCTTTTCATGCTTTCAAATTAGCAAGAGAGCTGCATGTTCATAAACTTAATCCAAAAAAAATAATGGGTTTTTTAAATAATTCCAATTGGCATATTAAAAAAGCGAAAAGGATTTACGTGCCAAAAGAACGTGGTTTTTCCTGGGTAGTACTTCTGAAAAAAGAATAATTTTTTAAAAAAACCCTACGTATATCCTCTATTCTAAAACTAGGCAGTTGCAGTCCGGATAGCCACATAGTACAATACTATGTGTGAGAATTTCAGTCGTGGTGCCTGTTTATAATGAAGAGACATACATTGGAGCCTGTTTGGATGCCTTAATGAAACAAGTAGTTCTGCCCGACGAAATTATTGTTGTTGACAATAATTCTACTGATCGTACCGTAGAAATAGCTAAAAGATATCCCATTAAATTGGTAAAAGAGAAACAACAAGGAATGACTCCTGCGAGAAATAAAGGATTTAACGAAGCTAAGTATGAAATTATATCCCGCACTGATGCGGATACCGTTGTTTCTCCCACTTGGATAAAGAGAATTAAAAAAAACTTTGAAGACGAAGAATTGGTAGGGGTTTCAGGCCCCGGGAAGTTTTATGACTTGCCTAATTTTGTACAAAACTCCCATTTAAAAACAAAGCCTACTTGGTTTAAATTAATTAAAATATATAACCGTGTAGTAAAAAAAGTAATCAAACATGATTGCCTGTATGGGCCAAACTACGCGATCAGAAGAAGCGGGTGGTTAAAAATAAAAAATGAAGTGTGCCTTAATGACAAGCAAGTACATGAAGATCTTGATCTAGCGATTCACCTTTCTCCGTACGGAAAAATTAAATTTGATAACAGTTTGATAGTCAACACTTCTGTCAGAAGATGGAAAAAACCCGATGCATACATAGAATATCTTTATCGGGGTCTGAAATCTATTCAAAAACATAAAAATGTAAGGGAAGAACCAATAAGTAAACAATTCTTTAAAAAAATAATATCAAAAGCATTCATGCTGGATCAGCAATAACTAGTGAAATTGAAGAGATACTATCTATGATATAATTATCAGTACATATGATCGGTGCTTTTTCAGAACTAAAAAGCAGCACGTCTGGTAATTTACCATTAATATCCGTCGTGATTCCTGCCTTCAACGAAGAGCGATATCTTCCTCTCTGCTTAAATGCTCTAGAAAAACAAACATACCCAAAAAATAGATTTGAAATTATTGTTGTTGATAATAACTCAACAGATAAAACAGCCAAAATTGCAAAAGCCGCAGGGGCAAAGGTCGTTGTTGAAAAAATACAAGGACATGTCTTTGCTTTAAATGCCGGAATGCAAAACGCAACAGGAGAAATCATTGCCACAACAGATGCGGATACCCAAGTCAAAGATGATTGGCTTGAGGTTATTGAAAAAGTATTCCGTGATCAAGAAGTTGCTGCTGTCACAGGACCTGCTTGGTACAATTCGAGTTCGAAAATCAAGCGCAATTTAGTTAAATATTCCTATTATTTTTACCTTAAACTCCATTTTGCGGTTGGAAAACCATCACTATCTGGACTAAATCTCGCTGTAAGAAGGGCTTCTTTTTATCAAATCAAAGGCTTGGACACACGATATAAAATTTTTAGCGATGTGGAATTGGGTCTACGGATTAAAAAAGTAGGAAAAGTACTTTTTTGTAAAGAGTTATCAGTTATTTCATCCCCCAGGAGATGGAAAAAAGGTACCATCGAAGATTATTATAAATATGTCAATTCCTATTTCAAAACAGTTTGGCTGCTGCAACCTCCGAAAGGAGACCTCAAACCTCACCGGTAAATTCCTATGACATACGATATTATCATAGTGGGAGCAGGGATTTCCGGTGCTACACTGGCCGAAAGATATGCAACTGTGCTCAATAAAAAAGTCCTCATTCTTGAAAAAAGAAACCATATCGGCGGGAATTGTTATGATTATTATAATGATGCCAGAATCCGCGTTTCTAAATATGGCGCGCATCTGTTTCATACCAATCACGAAGATGTATGGGCATATGTTAACAGCTTTTCAAAATGGTATCCTTATGAGCATAAAGTATTAGGAAAAGTAGATGGAAAGTTGGTTCCGATTCCTGTAAATATTACAACAGTTAATATGCTTCTCGGAACAAATATCAAAAACGAAGAAGAGATGAAAAAATGGTTGGCAGCGAATCAAGTCGCAAATTCAAACCCAGCAAATGGCAAAGAGGCAGCACTTGCACGTGTAGGGCCAGTACTTTATGAAAAAATATTTAAGAATTATACAAAAAAACAGTGGGATAAGTACCCTGAAGAACTTGATGCAGAAGTGCTAAACCGCATTCCAGTACGGACTAATTTCGAAGACAGATACTTTACTGACATCCATCAAGCACTTCCTCAAGAGGGATATACACCAATATTTGAAAAGATGCTCGATCACCCAAATATTACCGTGCAACTCACTACTGATTTTTTTACAGAAAAAGAACATCTGACTGGATATGAAAAGATTTTTTATACTGGACCAATTGATCAGTATTTTGAATACAAACACGCGGCACTTGGCAAACTTGAATACCGCTCAATAAAGTTTGTGGAAGAAACGTATGACAAAGAATTTTTTCAGGAGAATTCAGTCATTAATTATCCCAACGATGAAGAGTTCACACGTATTGTTGAATATAAACATTTTACAAAACAAAATAGCTCGAAAACCACAATCGCAAAAGAATACACAACTGATCACGGAGATCCGTACTATCCAGTCCCTAATCCGCAGAACCGAGCAATTTTTGAAAAATACAGGGAAGAAGCCCAAAGTCTAGAGAAAGACAATATTCATTTTGTGGGAAGACTTGCGAACTACAAATATTTCAATATGGACCAGGCATTCAAGAACTCGCTCGATTTATTTGCCAAACTTGAAAACCAACCTACCGTACCTCAAACGTCGGTTTAGCATTTTTTCTATTCAGAAGGACAATATTCCGATAATTTCTAATTCCGTCTTTGGAAAATTTAAAGAATGTGTTTATATTTCCAAGTTTTCGCGTCGAAACTTTGACTTTGAGATCCATATCGTACTTCACACGCTTTTTCCCATATTTCTGTCCGACCTTTATCGCTAAGTCCCAGTCGTCACACGATAAGAGTGAACTATCTATACCGTCTACAGCATCATACGCGGCTCGCGTGAGCGCCATATTATATCCGCCCACGAGTGGTTTGCCAATCATAAAATGAGATGCATGAAGCACATCAAAATAAGAATAGACCAAACTATGCATAATACTTTTGGTATCTGGGATAGCGCAACCTGCAACAAATACAATCTTACCATCACTGAGAGTGTGATCAATCCGCATCAACCAATCCGTGGGAACTTCAGAATCCGCATCCGTAATAGCGATGATTGAACCGGCTGCTTTACTTGCCCCATACCGACGAGATGCTCCACATCCCTGAATGTCTGTATAGGTATACACATTAACACCAAACTCTCTAGCAACTGAGGCCGTCGAATCTTTCGATCCATTATCCACAACAATAACTTCAAACTGCTCAGCAGGATACGATTGCTTCTGAAAAGATTCCAAACACCGAGGCAAAAGCTTCTCTTCATTATACGCAGCAATAATAACTGAAATCTTTGGAGGCATCCTTTCTTGATTATAGGTTAACTGAAGAGAATTATACAAGCTATTCTACTGCTACGGACGCTAGTGGCATTGAATTTCTTTTTATATCGTAGCCTAGTTCAATGCGTTCAATCAACGACAAATGTCCTTCGCCTGAGCGGCTCTGCCGTGTTATAAGTCCCCTATTGCTTTCATCTGCAGCGATAATACCGTCTACAATTTTGTTATTAAGATACGGTGGACTCACAGTATCCTGGCTTCCTGTATGAAAGTACATATTCCTCTTAATATCTTTATTATCTTTTGCAAATTTTATACCAAGATCTATAAGATCGACTTCTGTAAGTTTTGCTAATCCCTTTACGTAATGTAAACCGACATCCTTAAAGAAATGTCCGAAAACAAAATTTATAAAATGCATTTTCTGAGCAATTTGCGAACGATCCATTCCTTCAATAGCCATTAAAACACTATCAAACGGATGACTCTGGTATAAATTAAGAGCTTCAGCTTCTACTGAGTCTCGCTTCATGAGATCTATTGTGTCCTCTTTATATAATTCAGTAGCCAATCTCTCAACAAACCCCCGCACTTCTTGTCCCTGTTCATCTTTATGTTTTGAACTGCCTGCCCCAGACATCACGTACTTCAACTTAAACTCAAGTCGCGGCGTTTCGTCTTTTTGTGCCAGCCAGCTTCTTATCTTTGCGACATCGGCCATATGAAGTTAGTTCCTCGTGAGCTAAATAAGAGCTTCAGACCTAGGATTCCTTTTGCCACCAGATCGGCTGAGTATCCATCAGCAATCTGGCCTCGGGTACGACGAGTGTTTTCGACCGCCAAGGCTCCTGCCGATACCTAGGATCGAAACTGTGACTGAGAGTCACAACCCTTCCCCTCTTCGGAGTGCGATAGCGCTTGTATTTTTTTTCGTAGCCACCCGCTGACTCTTCGTCGCCATCTTGGTTGTACCAAGATCGAGACTCTACATAATAAGTGGATTCGCCGAAGTGGTAAGGTAGGATTTGGACTCCACCGATCCAATAGTAAATGCGGCCGAAATAGGCGGCATGGACCCATCTCTCCCAGAGCTTTGGGCTATATCTATCGGTGTCCAGGTAGATGTTGTAAATCGGTAACCACAGCAGGTAGATTCCCTTCTTAGCGTATTCTCTCGTTCGATATACGATCTGGTCCATCGTGAGCGTGCTGATTTGAACCTCTATTGCAATTGGAATGTCGCCCATTAAGGCACTGATATCGGGCCTTACGGTTCCCAATCCCTTTTCAAGCTCCACATGTCTAAACCGTGGGTGCTCTTTCAATCCTTCAAAGATCTCCATCTTACACAGTCGATGCTTTTCGGTTTCTCCTCTGCCGTATTCACATGTAACAGGCGGTTTGTGCGCGAAATGATGAGTCTTGATCGTGCCCTTTTTGAGGATCGCCTCATCCTCGCAGCGTGGGCAGAAGAAGGGTCGGTTCGTCCGAACCTCGTCGAAGGCCAAGACCTTTTTGTTATCACTCGCTCTGATGGCGCACAACATGCGATCATTTTTACACGTCCGGCTCAAACTGTTTAGCTTTCAGACTGGTTGAATCCAAAGGACGCAAGCTTTCTCGTCTATAATGACGAACGACCTTGGATACCTCGCCAACGCTAGCGGTGTTGGGAAATTGGCCGAAGGTAGCAGGACGACAACTCTGTATGGGCTCAAAATTATACGACTTCTTAACTGATAGCTTCTTATTCGATGATTCGCTCGTGGCCGAGCAATTCGCGTCTATCGCAGAAGACGAGATTAAAAAAGAACTGCGGCGTTACAGGGAATTTTGGATTTCTAACGCAGCGGAAATCGAAAGGGAGGTGCAAGCGACCGACTCGCAATTGAAAATGTTCTCCGGCCTAAAGAAAGCGAGCCCTGAACTTCTGAAGCAAACCGCGTTATATATTGACCAGCATGTATTGTACGACCCACTTTTCGATCTAGGTCGCGAACGAAGTCCCGATGAAGACGCATTCAATGCGGTTTTCGGTCTGCAGAGTCCAAGCCTCAATAAGGAAGAGGTACAGGAATCCGTCCGTTATATGAAGGCACTGACACCGATGGTCGCCAATAACTATGTTAAGCTTTTTCCGACTAGTCGTTTCTTCGAACCGCTTCAACCAATACCGGTAAGGTATTCCAGGTCGGGATTCGCTGAAAGCGTACCGGCGGAGCTTTTTGATTTCTTCCAGGCCAACGCACATGTGACTACGGCCAAACCGGAGGGGACATCCATAACCTTCGGCTGGCCTCTTGAAATTGGCAGGGGGATCGCGGTTAACTTCAAGGAGCAGCCCCCTGACCGTGCGGAAATCTATTTCCTCGCAGATCAGGAAATTGATTCTATAGATCGGGAGAATGGCTCGTTCAGCGCGAGCCTTTCTATGCCGGATACGCTGCCCACACCTCAGCGGTTCAATTCGTGGGTATCTCAATCAATTAATCAGACTGCCGGCCATGTCTACCGACGACTGTGTCTCGAAGTCGATCTGGCCAACAGCTTCGGAGCGGGATACCTGAGTAACTCACAATTTGCCTTTAAGCTAATAGAGCAGATTGGTCCAGTCGAAGATGGTATACAGACAAACACTGTCAATGCTCTTCTGAAGTTTGATCTTCCTTTCCTGGATAAAATTGACATCGATACTCTGATGAAAGTGCGACGTGACGACGGGGAGGCCTTCGCGGACTTTCGACTCGAACTGGATAAACAGCTTAGAACTCTTCGGGGCATCACTGACCCTGACGAACTGAGGCGCAAGACCGAAGATGTGTTTCACGAACTCACGGAAGTTCAAGTATCGCGGATTGACCGCAAGACTACTTCTTTGAAAAAGCAAATGTTATTTGACGTTGTGATTGCTACAGGAAGCTTGTTGGGTGCGATTCAAACCGGAGGGTTTAGCGTCCTCATGGGAGCGATGGCCGCACTACACGGGTACCGCACCTATTCTCAATATCAGAATGAGAAGAAAGAAAACCCAGCATTTTTTCTGTGGAAGGCATCAAAGGGGTAATAACGTCAACGCTACTCGGCCCTCTGTTGTTTCTTATATGCAGCAGAAGCTTGCTGATCCCATTCTTCTTCAAGCCCGGTGATTGCGCTACTTCGGGTCGTATTTGGCACCCACCATTCACAGAAAACGTGACGTTTCGCGAGTGGTTCAATACAAGTTGAAGTTGTATTCGAGGGTTATTCGAAAAGATACCTTCTTGCCGTTAGATTCCGCCGGCACAAATGTAATACGCTTCGCAGCATCAATAGCCCGCTCATTTAGTCCGTGCGATAGTCCTTTTATGACTTGAATGTCTGTGACCT
>JBGTMH010000009.1:0-8793 GCA_041743715.1 Patescibacteria group bacterium
GAAAATAATTTTTGATAAAATGCATAATGCTTATGAGTAAAACAATTCTTTACATCGCAATGTCTTTAGATGGTTTTATAGCGGGGAAAAATGATGATATATCCTGGCTTTTTGTGTATAACGATGTCGAGTATGGATATGATAAATTTTTTTCAACAATTGGGGTGATCATTCAAGGGAGACGGGCGTATGATATAGAATTAAAAAATGGTTGGGAGAATGCACATCCTGTACCAAAATTTGTCTTATCACATACCGTGCCGAAAAAATCTGCGAGAGAAGATGTTGTTTTTACTGATGAAGACATAGCAGGAGTCCTCAAGAAAGCCAAAAAACTGACAGATAAAAATATATGGATTGAAGGAGGAGCTCATGTCGCGCAGCAATTTTTAAAGAGAGGACTCATAGACGAAATAGCGCTGACAATTGCGCCAGTGCTTCTCGGTGATGGAATCAGATTGTTTGATAATATCGACAAACAGATTTCTTTGTTACTTCAAGATGTTAAAAAATATGATAAAGGACTCGTGCAGTTTATTTATAACGTTAATAATAAAGACTCAAGGATGCAATAAATGCTTTAGCTGAGGCAGGCCATAAAAATAAGGGTTGTGGCGACAATTGCCGCGATTGTACGAACGGTATGTAAACGATTCCATGGTTTTTCAAAGCGTCTTCTTGCTTCGGTGATTTCTTTACTTGAAGCATGACTCAGATCAAACTTTGCAAGCTTTTCATTGAGAGGAACGTTTCCCGCAACGGTAACTCCGAAGGAACCGACTATATAAAATAGAGAAGCAGCGAAAAGGAGCATATTCTGTGGCAAATCCGAGGTGTCCCAGAGTAGAAATGTGACGAGAGGTAATAATATGACAGGACCAAAAAAGCTCAGAAAGAAGAGTGGGTTCTGGATGACAATGTTAATTGATTGCATGGCAGCAACGTATTCGGAATCTTTGAGTCGGCCGAGTCCATTGTTTACTGACACTGCATAGCCGAAAAATAATCCAGCGAGGAGTGAGGTTAAGACACCTGTCGTAACTAATAAGATATTTTCAAAAGTCATATATTTTTTTCAGTGATCTTACGTATTTATTGATAAAGAGAAAGTAATTTCTTCGCCCTGCTTTTAACAGCTGGAGATCCATTTTTCTAATATCCAAGTCTCCTTTTACAAGATGCTGAACCCAACCACGTATGCGGATTGCCATTCCAGCACCAGCCGAGGTTTGCTTTTTTCTCACGATTGATCCAAATAGCCGGAACTCGTTGATCACCACTATGACGCGACGCGAGTAAAGAGAAACAATTATTTTTTTGTAAAAATTCCGGGAAATGAGTAATAATTGCTACTCCTTCATCAATGGTAAGTGGCAATCGATCTTCCTTCAAGATTATTTTCAAAGCATCCTGTGGGGGAATATTAAGAGTCTCTTTTCCGCGATCAATATCTATTAAAAGATATGCCTTACTACTTGGAATATTTATAGCATCAGTGACGGCAAAATCTTTTGGTTCATGCGGATAAAGCTTCGTAACTCCCTCTTTTCCTGCGCGCAGAACATGTAACATTGCATTTTCTGTGGGGACCAATATACTTCTGATAACAATGACAAATGGTAGATAACCTTTTTCCAGATCTATTTGCGATAGACTAAGTTCTCCAATGTTATTTTTAAGTGGCTCAATATACTTTAGAAATTCCTCATCAGTTAGTCCAGCGGTTTTAGGGTGGCCCTTTTGCAATAAATTCTCGACTTGCCGATCAAATTCTTGTTCCACTTTTTCGTTTGCCATATACACTATTATTGTAACACGAATTTTTGGTATACTACTAGAAATTATTATATGGGAGCAAAACAAAAAGCTATTCCAAAACTCGTTGCCACAGATTGGGATGGAACATTTTCTGAACAAGGAGGATCGCCTAGGATTGAAGCAATTCGAGCAAAGGATCAGCTTATTGCTGCTGGTGCACAAGTCGTGCTGGTGTCTGGGCGATCTGTGAAAGAGGTTTTGAAATATGTAAATGAATATGGTCTTTCACCAGAATTTATTGCTGAACTCGGATCTGTTGTATACCACAAAGAAAAGGAATTTATTAATCACGGTGACTTGAGAAATTATATCGGTTCCCCTTTATACAAAGAATTTGTGTGTAACCTTGATAAAGAAAATATGAGTGCGCATGATGCCATTTTTCACCTAGGAATCGTTGATAGAATTCTCGATCAAAGCCAATCTCTTGGAGCAGCGCTGAAAATTTTTACTCCAAAAGATGGCAGGCCAGGAGAAAAAGGTGCAAATTTGATGGAGAAAAAGGGAACAGTTCTCATGCGAGGTCAAATAGAAACTGATAGTATAACCAAATTATTAGAGAAACAAGCACCATTTTTAGCATTTAAGGACAATGGTCTTGTAGAAGATAAGAGTGGTGACCATGCATACCATTTATTAATTAAAGGGGCAAACAAAGAAACTGCACTTGCTTTGCTCCTTAAATTATTGAAAATCAAGAAAAATCAATCTATAGCATTTGGCGATTCTTTATCTGATGTATCATTAGCGACGGTCGTCGAACATTTCTATTTAATGCGAAATGGTTTGATGCATACTCCTGATATGTTTGAAAGATTTAAGAAATCACTACAACAAAAATTGTCTCCTAGAGAAATAGAAAACGTTATGAAGAGAATAACGGTAACTGAAAAAGATGCCGGATTAGGATGGGCCGAGGTAGTTGATGAAATGGTATCTACTAACACATCTTAGGTCTTCAGAATACAACACTAGTGGCTTTTATTTGTTTTCCTTTCATGCTACTATTCTTCTGTGAACAAATTTTATCCGTATAAAAGAGGGTATTTCGATGTAACAGATGGACATCAGCTCTATTATGAATTATGTGGTAATCCAAAAGGGAAGCCTGTATTATTTATACATGGGGGCCCAGGTACGGGATTTACTGATAATGATAAACGGTTTTTTAATCCGGAAGTTTGGAATATTTTATTGTTTGATCAACGGGGTTCTGGGAGAAGTAAACCGTTTGCAAGTTTGGAGAACAATACAACGGAAAAGTTGGTGGAAGATATTAATACCTTTCTAAAAATCGCTGGTCTTGAAAAAGTTTTTTTATTTGGTGGTTCATGGGGTGCTACATTATCACTTGTTTATGGCATAAAGTTTCCTCAAAATATTACAGGAATGCTTCTCAGGGGTATCTATTTAGCGACGAAAGAAGAGCGGCTATATTATATGGGAGGAGGAATTAAAAATATTTTTCCTGAAGTGTGGGAGCGTTTTATAAGCTTAGTCCCAGAAGATAAAAGACATCACGTCGACTCATACTATCTTTCTCAAATGCAGTCAAAAAATAATGCCGTCAGCGAGAAATATACGTATGAATGGGCATATTATGAAATGTCTATTCTCCGATTAAAAACTAATCATGAGCAAATAGCAAAAGATCTTATTCATTATTCGTACCGGACACTATCACCCCTCGAAGCACATTTTATTTCGAATAATTGTTTTTTACCTGATAACTATATAGTAGATAACACTCATATACTTTCCACTATTCCACTGACAATTGTTCAAGGGAGATATGATTGTGTAACTCCTGTGATTAATGCGTTTAAACTCCATAAAAAAATTAAAAATTCACAACTCATCATCACGACAGCCGGACACGCAAGTTATGAAGAAGAAACAAAGAAAGTATTAACTGAACAAATGGAGAGATATTCGAAAATCGTTTAACGGTTAGAACCATCAATATTATGCATAGACTGTATACATTTAGTCCAATTAATGATGAGGTGGCTTTTAATAAAGTTCTTGGATATATAACATCAGAACTTGAAAAATTATCTCAGGAGTTACTGAGTCAGCGACTTCCTATAAGTATGCTTAAGGTATTTGCACATTATCCGAAAGAGTACACATACTTACATAATCTTGTATCAAGTCGTGGACCGAAGGCGTCAATTAGTTCGGATAAAAGCTTATATGTGCATGTTGACGAAACAATTAATGGTTATCACATTAAATATCTCGGTGTTCGCATTGTTGACCCGTATCGCATGCAAGTTGGGTGTGGTGATTATGAGGTGAGTGATTTTGTTGAATTCAGAAAAAAATATATTCATTCAACTCAATTTGTTCGTGATGCTAAAGATTCAGTGGACATGATCGAGCTATGGCATCCAGAGTTTGATATCCTCGGATATGTTATCCCAACTCGTTAAATCTCAACTTTAGGAAATACCATGTTATAATATAAGGATTATGTCTGATGAGACAGTTAAAATAGTTGTATATGTTCCGCAGACCCATGGGAATGCTGTAAGAGAAGTGTTGGGGAAAGCTGGGGCGGGATATGTTGGGGATTATAAATATACGAGTTTTACTGCAAAAGGAATCGGTCGGTTTATTCCTCTTAAGACAGCAAATCCAACGATCGGTGAGATAGGAGAAATGGAAGAAGTAGCTGAGGAGAGAATTGAAACTGTTTGTTATAAAAAAGATTTGGACAAAATTATAAAAGCTGTTAAGAAAGTTCATCCTTATGAAGAAGTCGCAATTGATGTCTACCCACTAGTACTCAATCCTCATGAAATTACTTTTAATAAATAATAATTTTCCATCATAAAATCTCGTACCGGCATTTCAGTATGCTATACTCAACAAGATATGGACTACTCCAAACAAAAAAAGTTTTTTGCTAACGCATATGATTTGGGAGAGAAAAGATTAACTTCAAATTACGGTTGGCCAATAGATGTAGATCCTCAAATTATTGAGTTTTATCAAGACATTAAAAATGATTTTGCTCACGGAAAGGTATTAGATCTTGGGTGTGGACAGGGGAGACATGCATTGTATTTTGCAGAACAAGGATATGAAGCATGGGGTGTTGATTATGTTGAACGAGCAATTAATGAGGCTGCTCACGAAGCAAAAAAGAGGAATCTGCATAATGTTCATTTTCAGGTAATGGATTTATTAAATTTAGATTTTCCTAAAAATACTTTTGACGTCATTATTGATTGGAGTGTTTTAGATCATATGTATCCGACAGAATGGAAAATCTATTTGAAAAATATTTTAAATGTATTGAAAGTTGGAGGTTATCTCATGCTAACTGAATTCAGTGCAGATGATAACAGAATAAAAGATAAATCAAAAAATTTCTCTTTTGATCGAGGATCCTATGACCACTATTTCAGAAGGGATGAATTGGAAAGTATATTCTCAAAAAAATTTGACATTGTGCAATTGCTAAATACAAAACTTGGTACGCCTCCTACACCTCACATTATGATAAATGCGCTGCTGAAAAGAAGTATTTGAATAAAAACACGTTCTAACATTATTCTCTACTAAACCATCTGTTATAATCCTTCTTATGATAAAAGCTGTAATTTATGATGTAGATGGGACAATGGTGGATTCTGAACCTCTGCATGTTCGGGCTTGGGATAGAGCTTTGCAGATTTATGGTCGTCATTTGATAGATTTGTCTGAAGAGCTTCGGGCAACAATGGCTGGTAAGAAGCCTGCCGTGATTGCGAGTGAAATGGTTGAAGATCTTGGTTTAGATATTGAATCAGTAAATCTTTTTGAGAAAAGGACAGAAATCTTTATGAATTCCATAAAGACTGAATTACATGGAATGCCTGGAGTTGTCAGTTCGATTAAACGACTGAAAGAAGACGGATATAAATTAGGGATTGGTTCTGCATTACCGGTAAGTTATATAAATACCGTTCTGGATATCCTAAGTGTACATACATTTTTCGATGTAATAGTTACCGGCGATGAAATTAAAAAGGGAAAACCCCACCCTGAAACATATCTGGCAGTTGCCAGAAAGCTGGGAGTTCAACCAAAAGAGTGTATCGTTATAGAAGATGCTGAGTCTGGCATCAAATCCGCAAAAGCAGCAGGATGTCTCTGTATAGCTATTGAAAATCCCAATGCACTTCCCCAGAACACCTCTCAAGCGGATAAAGTTATTTCTTCTCTTGATGAAATTACGAAGGAGCTTATTCAAGAATTAGATAAAAAGAGATATTAACAAAAATTCTTGAGGTTTCCATGTATCCCGAGGTTAGAAGCTATTTAACCTCGGGGGTTAGAGTATAATCTCCAAAATGAGTTCAGAAGTTCCTGTTTTACAAGCAATTCATAAATATGCCAATACAGCTGATTGGTATCCAACACATATAGCTTCAGGTGATGCCGTAGTTGCTTGTATAGGTATTGATTCAAATAATGCCGGATACAAGGTTACTACCTATGCTAGGGAGTGGGGATTTGATGGCTTTCAAATTTCCACACAAGCGGAGGGTGGTATATTTGGAGATAGTGGTCCTGTCCGTGTCGAATTAGGTCGCGATTTCGGCAAAATACTATTATATTCGGTAGAAGAAGTGAAAACTGAAAATGACGGGTCGCTTATAGCAACAGTTAATGTCACACAACCTGCAAGACAAGAAAGACTTTTGTTACCGGGAGATGTGGGATTTGAGCATTTTGAAGCTCTACATCAACAAGTTCGAGATTTGCAACCTGTCATAACTGAAGCAGTAGACTTAATACAACCTAGTATAAAACCTGAAGTTCTTGTCTATAAGCATAAGAGTGGTCTATCTCCCCATTTTAACCATGAGCAACAAACTGCTACAGTATCAGGGTCGACGTTATTAGAAGTAAGATATTTATCTGGTAATAGAGTAAGAGTTGATCTGGACGCAACTCAAGATTACCCATTTGATAGTGCAGGTGGATATCCAAAATTTACAAGTTCTGAAAAAACAGTTTATCGGTTTGGAACTGCTCTCGTAGAACAAAGAGGAAGCAAGCAATTACTACCTTTAAATGAAAGTGTATTAACAGCGTTCAGGGCAGTACAAAATGCAGTAGAAAAACTTTATAAACCTAACCCACGGTTATAAAAAGCTATTAACCTAAATGTTTCTTCGTAATCTTACTTTCAAATAGTATTTCGAATAATTGCTAGCATAAACTATGATCAAATCTTTCCGAATAGCTGTCGGTTGATTTCCTCTCGATCATTTTTGCTCAGTAACCGTAGTCCTTCAACTTGTAGCTGCGTTTTTATTTTTTTGTCTAAATGAAGAGAACTATCAAGAGTCTTAAAGATTTCATTTGTATTATCATCTGCTGCTATTCTGTTCGTTGATATTATATAATCAGAAACACAGAAATGAATAATTTTTATTTCCCCTTTTCGTATATTGCCATACTTATCGTACTCTTCATTTTTAAAGGTTAAACCAATAGGTTTCATACCTGAATGGCAACGTGCTTTTCTGTCTCCTGGCTTATCGAGATCAACGTGTTTTGACCATAGACAATAATTACAATGGTTCCTATGAGCTGTACCCATAAAGTCATTTATAAGTACAAATTGTTTGCAATGTGAACATCGAAAGCCTTGTGACTTCTGTTCTTTATAATATGCTTTTTCTTTTTTTCTTTCATAATCATATTTCCAATCATAGTTTTTCATTTTTACCCCCTTTCCCACGAAAAAACCAGCCATTTGGCTGGTCACTGGATAGTAAAAATTATATAACTATTTATTTATGATTCGTGATTTTTTTCTGCGTAAGACCAGCCAAAATAAGCCCTTTCACAAGGGCCGCGGCTGTGTCCGTGGTTCTATAAATATTGAGCGTTACCATACTATGATTATACGTAACGGTGATTAAAATGTCAATGACACTATAGGTCGATTGTGTGTCTAGGATTTATATTCTACAAAAGAGGGTAGGATATTGACTTATTTACTTGAGTTGCTATAGTTTCTACATGTGTGAAATACTCTTAACAAACGATGATGGTTATAATTCAGTAGGGTTTTATCCATTGCTTAAAGAACTGTCAGCAGATTATTCTGTATTTGCTATTGCACCTTCAGTTCAAAAAAGTTGGGTAGGTAAATCAATAACAGCACATGTTGCAATAGTTCAAAAAGAAGTTGCAATTGAAGGAAGAAAAGTTATCACTATAGCTGGAACTCCTGCTGATTGTGTGCAAGTTGGGGTCTATCATTTCTTGAAGACCAAACCCAAACTTGTTGTATCCGGAATTAATGTCGGTGAGAATGTCGGTCATGGCAGAATTCTTAGTTCAGGGACTGTGGGAGCCGCGATGGAGGCAGCCATTGACGGTATTCAATCAATTTCTACGTCCTTGGCTATTCCATTTGATGAAAAAGAAGATATTAATTTTTTTGATAAAAAAAATTAATATATTTTTGAGAATGCAGCCAAAGTTACATCAAAAATTATTAAAATTATTTTGGAGATAGACTTAGATCCAAGCATCGATTTAATCTCAATAAATATTCCTTTTAAAGCAACTGTTGATACAGAATTTGAAATAACAGTTCCATTTCGAGATCCTTATGGACAGTTGTTCCAAAAGCAAGGCGATAACTTAATACTTCTTGATCCAAAATTCGATTATTCAAACTTAGTTGACGGCACTGACTTAAAGGCTTTACACGCAGGAAAAATATCAATTACTCCGATTAATTTGGAGTTAGTATCAAAAAGTTCTATGGCGGAATTAGGGCAAAAGATTAAGGGAAGGTGGTAAATTTATTGGATAAAGAAATTTAATCATACCGAACTTAATTCCCTCTAGGGCGTAAGCCCGGGGATGGAGTGATTCCAGGATCTTCGTTGGATGGGATATAATAGGAAGATGCGGTATAAAAAACAGGCACATTGTGTTTATCACTGTGAATATCAT
>JBGTMH010000010.1:0-19777 GCA_041743715.1 Patescibacteria group bacterium
AGATGTGTTGCGCATTAGAATCAGAAATCCACGAAAAGATGAAGGAGCTTATACTGAAACATTCAGACATGATACATTTACCGTATTTGATTTACTGATTGAATCTGGTAATTTTATACCATTACTAAAATGTCTTGAGTATATCCAAACTAATTAATAGTAAATTTTTTATACAAAAATAATGAAAAATAAACTTTATTTTGTCTCAAGTAATGAAATGAAAGTCCGTGAAGCTCAGTTAATTTTGGGATTTCCTATAGAAATAGTCTCTTTGGATCTACCTGAAATTCAAGATAGCGATATAGAAATTATTGTAAAACAGAAAGCAATTGATGCTTATTCTAAAATTAAAAAACCTGTTATCGTCGATGATGTCGGCTTTTATGTTGATGCTTGGAATGGATTTCCAGGACCACTGGTCAAATATCTTATTATTGCTGGCGGCAACGTGCTTCTTCTTAAAATGTTGGGTAATGACACAAATAGAAAAGCAGAAGTAGTATCAGCAATAGGGTTTTCTGATGGTAAAGAAGTTTTTGCTTTCTTAGGTAAAGTGACTGGTCGTATCTGTAATGAAGTAAAAATAAAGAATGATAATACCTTTAATTCAGTATTTATCCCTGATGGATATAATAAAACTTATGCTGAAATGACTGTTGCAGAAAAGAATACTTTATCACATCGAAAAAAATCACTTGATAAATTTAAAGCGTATCTACAAAAAAACAATATCACTTTTTCTTAAAAACAACACTCACTATGTGTTCAAATAAATTTTATTTTAAACAAATAGTCCTTAATCACCATGTGCTTGACAAAAAGACTTATAGTGCTTATAATCTGACTCTATTATGGCTAGCTCACCAGAACGAAGAAGAAGAAAATTAGTTGCGGCTGTTACAAGTCTTGCAGCAGCACTGGGGCCTGATGCTGCAGGAGCTGCACATCGGTTTGTCGCACCCGATAATAGTACACGACCGCCAGCCCATACTCTCACTCTTGACACTGTACCACATCCATTACAACGAGATGGAACTATCTTACTGGAAAATAAGAAAACTTCAGAAGATGAACAACAGTTACAGAGTCACTTCTATAGATTCGCGGGCATACTAAGCGCAAATCTCACTCCTGATGCGTATGCAAAGCTTGCCAAAAAGTTTAACACCTTAAGCGATCCGAGCAAATTGTCTGAGCGTTTCTTTGTAAATACTGTACACGGTCAAACATCCACCCTTACGAGGTATGGGTTAAATTTAGACAATAAAAACTCAGAACCAGAAGCAACAACTGCTGAAAAACTTGGACGCTCAGATTTCATTGTATCTGTAGTTACAGATTTTGATGGTAATACAGAAGGCTTGGGAATTAGGGCAAACGTGGCACAAGATGGAAGCTTTATCCCGCGCGTACCAGGAAGAGAACCACTCCCTAGTGAAAAACTTGAACAAATCATCCACAGCACTATAAAACAACCTGATGACTCAAACGCAAATCAGTCAGTGCATAATACCAGAAACGCGAGAGGACTCGGAATTATTGCCATCACAACGACTGATCTTGTCAGGACTACATATATATTCCAAGACGGTTCTTTTGGCTTCTCGGTCCGTAACCTTTCCGGTGAACAGTTACCTACATCTGTACTAGAGCCAGAAACACCACAGATTCCACAAGAAATTATTGACAGGCAAGAAAGAGTCAAAAGAGATTTTAATGCAAACTCAATCAATTTGTCGACATACATCATTGACCTATACGCGAACCCTAATGTAGATAGCAAAAAAATCACTTATTCAGAAGGTCCTGGAGGAAGCACACTAGCAACATATGAAATACATGTATATTCCGAGACAGACCCAGAAACCAATGAAACCGGAGCATATATGATGAGAGCAACAGTCGGAGTAAATCCTGATCTCACTCCAAAGCCAAAAGAAACTTATGGGATTAAGATAAAAGCTTCCAATGCTAATGAATCTTACACGCTGGGACTGGTTCAAAATCCACTACAAGACACACCCAATGAACGCGTCACTATTACTTCGACCCATAATGACCCATCTGTAGATACACATTCCAGAATATTTATAGTCGACCCGTCTAGTTTTAGTCTTACGCCTTTCGGGGAACTAATTCTTCCCGAAAATCAAAATATTGGGTTGTTGGATAGAAGAGGTTCAACCGGTATTGCAAACTTAATCTCACTAATCATAAACGATGCAGCAGAACGAAAACAGATAGATACAGGTTTAGCTTATTATTTTTCGATAGATCCTTCCTGGCTTGCTCCAACTATTATGAGTTTTGAAGCAACAGCTCGTGAGGGTGACAATACCTGGACACTCTTATTAGATCACGTACAAGAAAAATGGAAAGGGCAAAATAAAGTCGTCGCGACAATAGCAACAGCGTTCTTAGAAAAAAACGGTAAAAACCCAAAGTTTATTTTACCAGGTGACCTCGTTAATTTATCTGACCTTACCGAAGCACAAATTGAAATAGTACGAAAAGCTGCAAGTGCAGAATCCCTTGAAGCGTACTTCACAGATGTCGCGCAAGCATTTGATGCCGCTATAAATAAATGATACAAACCTGAGGACTAGTTGTAATGCTTACACTCCATGAGCTATCCCAACCCATGACTCAAGTAGTGTTTGGACAATATTAAAAACACTCTCAACTATAATCTGATCATCTTCGATTTACCTTGTCGAACAATTGCAAAAATTAATACTATCCTTTCCGCATCAGAAGCGAAATCCTTGACAAAGGTTAACCCACTATATTAACCTTAAATAGAGTCACTATGCCATATAAAAGATCAAAGCGACCTCGTTCATCCTCCATTCGAGATGGATTCGTTAATTCTAAAAAGCTCCTTTTAATTGCCGGTTTGGCGCTTGTTAGTGTTGTTGTAATTGTCTTGCTATTCATGCCTTTTAACACGTCACCCAAACTTAATACAACTTCTGTATCGAAAGATTCAAATGTTATTCAAACAACGAATACGACAACTGTTTCCATGCAGGGATACAATTCTTATTTGTATAAAACCAATAACACTGGAAAAGATGCTGCGCTTGAATTCATCCAAAGAGATCCACAATATAATGCCTCCTCCATTATACCGAAAGATTTTGCCCAAAATACCTCAATCACACGAAGTGAGGATGATAACAATGATCCTTTTTTGAAAAGAAATAATGTCAATATCACAAATCAACATTTCTTCTTTGATCAAAAAATAAACAATATCCCAGTCTACGGAGCAACACTTACTATTCATTTGAGAAATGGGAATGAAATTTATGCGGTGCAAGGTAATTTGGTAAAAAATAACACAATTCAGAAACAAGTTATCCCACTTCAGAAAGCGAAAGAGAGAGCTTTGCAATCAGCATATGCTGAGGCACCGCAAGCAGAATCACTCTCCATAAAAGATTCTGAAAAATATATTCTCAATAAAAAAATATTAGGGATAGCGGATGACGATACGAACTATACGACTTTGGCAGTAACGGTCAAAAACAAAACTCAAGGAAAAACGAAACTATTTTCTACCCGGTACTTCATTGATCTTGTATCTGGTACGGTTGTGTATAAACAGGAACTTGTCCATAATTTAGCAGGGAAAAGAATTATAGACTGCCGTCCAGATCCATGCAAGATTGCACGCTCCGAAGGACAGGCTCCAATAGGAGACGAAATCGTGGACACACTGTATGACCAAGCTGATCAGGTTACTGATTGGTACTATCAACGTTTCTATCGGGACGGTATGGATGGACGGGGAGGAATGATTAATTTTCATCTTGCACCAGCAACAGGTGAGGAGAATGGAATGGCTTCATTTAATGAAATAATAATTGATGCTGACTCTATCTATCCAAATAATGTCGATGTTATAGCTCATGAGATGACGCATAGTGTAACATCCGCGTTAAATATACTGCAAGTAGATCAGTCACTCAATGAGGGAACCTCTGATATATTTAGTTATTTTATGAGAGATGTATGGTTTACTGAAACATCAAAGAAAGAAGTACTCCGTGACGCGGTAAATCCTACGGGTATGAAAGACCCGCATCCCGATAAGTTATTTTCAGAGCACTGGTCATGTGATGGCGATTATTATCAAAATACAACGGTCATCGAACACGCAGTCTATCTCATAGCAAAAGGGGGAACATCAAATGGCTGTACTGTATCAGCACTTGGTATTGAAGCAACTGCCAATATAGAATATCAAGCACTTACCAAATATTTGGTTATCAGTTCCAATATGAAAGATTATTACACAGCCATGCTCAATGCGTGTAACGATTTTTATGGTACGACACCAGCAGTATGCGAACAAGTAAAAGGTGCGCTTATGGCAGTTGAGTTGGATCAACAACCAATTGGTACTATAGAGGGACCGAAGTGTATAACTGGTAAGACTGAGGTTATCCCGACTTGTCCTAATACGCCATTATCTAGCACCATTATCCCCCCTCCTACCTATGCTTTGCCTACTCACTTTGTTTGCGAAGGCTCTCAAAATTGTGTGCCCACCCACAGCCCATCCCAAACCTCTTGTGCTGATATAGGTGGCAAATGTAAAGATGTCGTTTTAAGTATTGAAGAAAATACATGTGATGTAGGATTGCAAACCGATAAAGGCAGGATGGACTGTGGTCCTGACCATACGAAAACATGTTGTACAGTTATCCCTGGTAAAGGATGGGGGGAGCAATGTAAGAAAATGGGTGGAGCATGTGCACCGAGAGGTCAATGTTATCCTTTTGAATCTGATGAAGGACCGCAGGATTGTAGTACTGATGAATCCACTACTTGTTGTGTTTATAATGCGCCGAAATGTGACCAACTCGAAGGTGAGTGTGTTCCAGCAGAATATGGTTGTGATCCGAGTACCAAACAAACGAGTCAAGGACAACAAGATTGCAGTAAAGATAATAGTCATATTTGTTGCGCTGAAAAAGTCATAACGCCTACTCCAGTTATGACTGCAACTTCAGTTCCATCACCTACTCAAATCACGACCCCAACTCAAATACCTCAACCCTCGCAAGTAATAGTACCCACGCAAATTCCAGTACCCACAGCAACACCTATTCCAAATACAGGTAATCCAGTTTCGAATTCATTTGGCGCGCTCATCCAATTTTTCCTCCTTATTATTGGCTTTTTCTTCTCACTCTTTATAGGTGGCCGTTAAGTCTGTAGATCACGTACATAACGATTTCATACTTAGTTCTCACTCACACTTCAAACAAATCTTATAATCTAGTTATAGTATACCTTTAATGCTCAAATTTTATGCACATTTTACTATAGCTACAACTTTTCCACAACCTAAAAAATTTACCAAATCGAATTATATTTTTCAAAATGGAAGGAGGTGAATAATAAATGAATAAAATTTTAATTTCTCTCGTAGGCGCAGGCGCAGGCTTCGCAGTTCTTGCGGGATCAGTTTTTGCTGCTACGGCAATAATTACTCCTAGTAATATGCAAGGATGGGGTTTTACGCAAGAAACTCCAACTGGATCTGGAGCTTTGGTAACAGGTCCTGGTACTCCACCGCTTGGAGCAGGGAGTGCCAATCTTATCGTTGATAGCACAGGTGGCGAAATAATAGCAAAAGCAGGGTATCAAGGTCTCAAATTTGCTGATATTACAAACCTGCAATATAGTACCTATCGCACGTCAGGTGCACCAGCACTTGCAATCGCTTTGCAGTTTAATGTCGATGGCGATGTAACTGATACAAACAATGCATTCCAGGGAAGGATTGTCTATGAGCCTTACCACACACAGACTGTTACGACAGGTGTATGGCAAACATGGGATCCACTCAATGACAGTGCCGGAACTGGTACAGGGAATTGGTGGTTTAGTAATGGAGGACTTGCAACCTCATCAACGTGTGCGCAAGCAACTCCATGTACCTATGCGCAAGTATTAGCAGCTTTTCCAAATGGCGGGGTTCACAATACATTTGGAGCAGTAGTACTTAAAGCAGGTGGAGGATGGACAGGAGGTTTTGATGGTAATGCTGATGCACTGCAAGTCAATAACGACACATATGATTTTGAGGCAACAGAACCGACACCTACACCAACTCCAAGCATTAGAATTCCTGAGGATAAAAATGCTTGTAAGAATAATGGTTGGATGAACTATACCGATGCGAACGGTGAATCATTCAAAAATCAAGGACAATGTGTTTCGTTTGTAGTACACAATGATTAATTAACATAGTTGACATGAAGATAATGGTCTTGATGTTTAAAATACATTGCAGTAATACAAAATCTGAAAACCCCCGCTAGTCGGGGGTTTTCTTTAACAAATAAAAATTTCGTGTTAAAATAAAATATGTCTAAATCTTTTGTCGATCAGCTTATCCATAATATGAAGCTTGCGGGTATGGTGGCCAAGGCTGCGCCCTGGATGGTGGAAGGGATTCGGGATCAGCAAATGAATGTCCGGTATGTGGGGATTACATTAAAAGAGGATTGGCGGGAAATATTTCCTCCGGGTAACAATGTATTACTCAAATTTGTCATCGATAGAAACTCAGCCCGGGCAGAGCTATATATAGCGAACAAACCACCATTTTACAAAATTTTGACCCGCACCTTTACAGATGCTGAAAAATGGGAAACACTTCTTGGTGAAATGAAAAGAAAATTGAAGAAAGACAAAGTAGACTACACAAATCACACCGAAAACGTCAGCAACCTCTACAATTTACTTAAACCTCATCTCAAATAAGATCAATTTTCGCTTAATTCATTGGTACTTTATGATAGTTTTTTGATAACTTTGATTAAAGAATTAATTCCTTCTTCTAAAACTTCGTCAGGTATCGTAAGTGGAGGCATGATTTGAATGCAGCCTCCTGCATCAGCTAAATGAAGTCCTTTTTCAAATAATTTTTCAACAATTGCTGTTGATAACTCACTGTTTCCTTCGCCAACTTTATTCTCAGTACTTAAATCAAATGCAATCTCTAGGCCATAACCTCTCAAATTTTTCATATTTGTGTTATCAGTAAGCTCCTTTTGTAACATTTCTCGAGCGATCTGTCCTTTTCGCTTGGATTCTTGCCACACCTTATCTCTTTGATGAATCTGAAGAGTCTTAAGAGCTGCCGCGCAAGAAAGTGGCGTCCATCCAAATGTAGACGTTGGTTTGAATTCGCCAATGTATGTTTCAACGAGTTTTCCTTTTGTGACTACTGCACCAATTGCGCCTGCACCATTTGAGATGCCTTTTGCCAAAGTCACAATGTCAGGAACTACACCTTCATGCTCAATTCCAAATAACTTGCCTGTTCTGCTAAATCCTGTTCCAACTTCATCAACGACCAAAAGCGTACCATAGTTCTCCGTGATTTTACGAACAGCAGCAAGATATCCTTTTGGAGCTACCAGCATTGAACCCCAACCTGTAATGAGACCTGGCTCGGTAAAAACAGCTGCTACTTTTTCTGTTTTGAGATGTGATTCAAGCGTTGCTAAGAAGTTACTCAATATCTCTTCTTCTGATTTTTCGCCGCTAAATGCATTGGGGTACTTGATTTGAATAATCTCCGGAACCAAAGGAGCAATCTGTTTGACATAATCAGGTACAAAACCAAGAGCGATAGTTCCTAACGACTGACCATGATAGGTATGAGCAAAACTAACGATTTGTGGTCTTCCAGTAACTGCTCTCGCAATCTTCAAAGCCACTTCATTGGCTTCAGTTCCACCAGTAGTCCGGCAAACGACATCAAGTTCAGATGGAAATGCGTTAGTCAAAGCCTTCGCGTATTCAATTTGAACTTCATCGGCCGTCCATGCAGGCGCAAACACGTTTTTCTGAGCCTGCTTGATAACTGCATCATTTACCTCTGGATTATTCCATCCAAGATTTGTGGTATTCCAACCGCTACTAAAATCAATATACCTCGTACCTTTTGTGTCCCACAGAAATGATCCTTCTGCTTTTGACAAATCGAACCGCCAATCAATAACAGGATTATAAACAATGTTATGGTTGATCACTGCACTATTGTAGCAACTTACTCGATTTCTGTCATGGAGTTTTATTCCTTTGCATGCTCAATTTATTGCACAAAAAAGCTCATCTTTCAATGAGCTTTTTCAGTGTAAGTCTTTGGAGACTAAGCGCGTGCTACATTTTTTGCGCTAGGTCCTTTATTTCCATCAACAATTTCAAAGGTAACTGTGTCACCTACTTGAATTTCATCAAAGGTTACACCCTTCAAATCATTGGAATGAAAAAATAGATCCTTTGTTTCGCCTTCGCGACTTATGAACCCAAATCCTTTATCTGTTTTTGTTTTCACTGTTCCATTCATGGTTTTGCTCTCCTTTCTAATCTTGATTATATCAGATTTCTTTTATTTTGAAAATCCTAAAAGAATAGATACTCACCAACCAAAGGTGTTCTAGCTATGCACCCTTGTAAAAGTCCAAAAGGTAACCTATTTGTATGAATATTGTAAAGTAGACTTGACATACAATAAGTTTATTGTTATTGTTATGGCGAACATATAACGAAAGGAGGTGAAAAATATGAATCGATTTATTAAAAAATTCACAGTTGTCATTCTAAGCGTCATTATGGTATTTTTTGCGACAAGCAGCGTGTCATACGCTGATACAAAGAATAAAAATCAAGAAATCAAAAAATATACTGTAACGCTGAAGGACTTGACCAATGGACAACCGTTCTCTATACCGGTTGCTGCAACACATAACCGAAAGATTCAGATGTTTCAGGTAGGAAGAGTCGCGTCTGATGAGCTAGCAGCAATTGCACAAGCTGGGAACCCTGTTCCTATGTTCGATCTCTTCAATAACTCAATTCATGTGACACAAGCAGTAAATATTAACCGACCACTTACTCCTCACGGAAAAGTCGTTGGAAGCAATACTGATACTGTTAGTTTTGAGATACAAGCAAATCCGAGGGACAGATTTTCATTGGCAACAATGCTTATTTGTACCAATGATGGTTTCCTTGGTTTGGATGCTGTTAAATTACCACAGCACGGGACTAGAACGTACTCGCTCAATGGCTATGATGCCGGACGAGAAAATAATACAGAGCAAAGTGAGGACATTGTCGATGGATGCAGTGCCCTAGGTCCAGAAACACTCTTGAATGATCCAAATGGTAATATCGATGATGCGGTAGAAACCACACCGCTTCAGAGAATTAGACATCATTCTGGAATTAACGGAAATGGTGATCTCAGTACATTACTTCACAACTGGAAAAATCCAGTTGCTCAAGTTACTATTGAGAGAATAAACTAGAATCGTAAAAAGGAGTCTCAGTCGTACGCGAGACTCTTTTTTATAACTTTTGGTTGATTTTACTTACTATTCTTTGATAAATCTTTGAAGCACTACAATAGAAAAGTTTTCAACACCTCTTTCGAAACGAGCATAATCATTCACGTTTCTATCTACTTTTGCAGCAACACCTGCGAATATTAAATTTTATAGAACACGAAACGACTGAACAAGCAATCCAAACATTCATTTTTGAGACTAAGATGTGAAGTTCATTTGACATTTCAATTTTATTAAATTATTATCGATTTATGGAACTATTACTTTTGTTCGCATTCATCTCAGGGCTTGTGACTATTTTTGCGCCATGTATTTGGCCGATTCTCCCAATTATTTTATCTGCATCTACAAGTGGTGGTCATAAAAAACCGTTGGGTATAACGCTCGGAATTATTATCAGCTTTGCTGTTATCACTCTTTCGATTTCTTATATTATTAAAATTTTTCCCTTTGACCCTGAAGTGCTTCGGTACTTCGCAGTGGCAATTATCGGATTCTTAGGTTTAACTCTGATTCTTCCAGCATTATCCCAAAAACTTGAAGGTGTTGTAAGCCGCTTAAGCGGAAAACTCGGCATGGTATCAAATCCTCAAAAAAATGGTTTCTGGTCAGGATTTATAACAGGTTTTGCTCTTGGTATCGTATGGACACCGTGTGCTGGACCAATTCTTGCCACAATTGCGACACTTGCTGCAACTCAAGCAGTTAACTTAAACGTTATTTTAGTTACTGTTGCTTATGTCATCGGCGTCGGTATTCCCCTCTTTCTATTTGCTTCTGCAGGAAGTGCCTTATTTACCAAAAGTAGATTTCTTTCAAAATACACTGGACGAATTCAACAAGTATTTGGTGTCATTATGATTCTGACTGCTGTTGCGATTGCCACCAATTACGACAAAACACTCCAGGTAAAACTCCTTGATGCTTTTCCAAGATATAGCGGCTTTGTCAACCAACTTGAGAGTAACGACACAGTTAAAGAACAGCTGAATACCTTAAAAGGCAAACAATCTCCAAAAAGCAAACAATCTTCCAGTAAAACAGTTGATACCAATGAATTTTTTAATGAAAACAAGCCTGCCCCTGAATTCACCGGCTTAACCACATGGCACAATACAGAAAAACCAATCACACTTAAAGAGCAACGAGGAAAAGTCGTCCTCGTTGATTTCTGGACTTATACATGCATTAACTGTATCCGCACACTCCCCCATGTCGCAAAATGGTACGAAAAATATAAAGACCAAGGATTTGTGGTAATCGGTATACATTCGCCAGGATTTGCGTTTGAAAAAGATGAGAAAAACGTAGTTGATGCAATAAAGCGTTTTAACCTAAATTTTCCAATAGCTCAAGATAACGATTTCTCCACATGGGATACATATGATAACGAATTTTGGCCAGCTGAATATCTGATTGACGCAAATGGAAATATCCGAAGAACACACTTTGGTGAAGGAGGATATGAAAAAACTGAAGAAGCCATCCAGGTTCTCTTAAAAGAAGCAGGACAACAAGTGAATAATGCCGTAGAAAAAGCGCCGGATAGAATCCGCCCTGACGGTCTGTCTCGTGAAACACACCTTGGATCACTACGCATGAGATTTCATTACCCCAGTGCAAATTTGACGAATGGAAAACATTCTTTAAAGCCCATAGATGACGTTCCACATAATTCGTTTAGCTTAGGTGGCGATTGGACTGTTACTGAAGAATATGCAAGCGCTGGTAAAAACGCGACACTTAATTATAAATTCACTGGCAATAAAGTGTTTTTTGTACTCCGAGCTGGTTCTACGAACCAGACAGCAACAGTCAAAGTATATCTTGATGGCAAAATTGTTGATCAAAAGGATGCTGGGGAGGATGTTATAAATGGGATAGTAACTGTTAATGATGAACGTCTATATAGACTTATTGATCTTAAAGGGACATTAGGAGATCATACATTGAAATTGGAATTCCAAACGCCAGGCACTGAGGGTTTTGAGATTACTTTCGGCTAGGCATCGATGCATGTTTCCTGTTTGGCCTTTTATAGTTGGCTCAATAAAAATATCCCAAACTTCCTCCTCGACAAGCGGACTATGTACAATTATTTGGAATCAAAAATCATTTCTTATGAAGTACAGTTAATTTTTTGTCTCTCTATAGAATGTAAAGCATGCTTGACAAACCACTCTTAAATGCTTACAATTATGTTAAATATACTTGACAATTATATATTTATGAGAGAACATATTACAAACAGTGTCTTTCAACTGAGAAAAGAAAAAGGTGTAACACAGGAAGAATTTGCGAATGCCTTGGGAGTATCACGACAAACTGTGATTGCGATCGAAAAAGGAAATTATATACCGTCACTTTTATTGGGTATGAAAATCGCTAAATTTTTTAAAAAATCAGTTGAGGAAGTATTTACATATAAATATGAAAAATAATTTTATAGGAGAAATAATAATTTCTCTCTTATTAATCTGGCTTCTTGCATGCTTCATCAAACCAATTGAAGTGCTCATACCTGACGCCCTTCACCCGATGATGGTACCACTTCTTGCAATACTTTTTATTGTGTTTTCTGGTTTTCTCTGGAAAGAAAAATCAGGTGATGAACGTGAACAACTTCATAAATACATCGCAGCCCGATTTGCTTTTTTTGCAGCTATTACAACACTTATCATTGGCGTCGTGGTGCAAAATGCTCAGGGGGCAATTGATCCCTGGCTTATTATTGCACTGAGCATAGCGCTTCTCGCAAAATTAGCTGGACTTATCTACGGACATATAAAACATTGATGTATGAAAAGTGACCTATAAAGAAAGAATTAGAAAATGAAAACAATTATTACACTTGTAGTTATAACCGGAGTCATCGTGGGTTTTATATATTTTATGCAGCAAAAACCAAACGCAACCAGTAATTCATCTTCGCAGACAAAACCTGTCATTCCAACGAACGCAAATACGCAACAATTGCCATCAGAAGAAACGCTACCCCAACCACAAGTACAACAACAGTCAACAGTGTTAAACGAAAACAAACCAGCTCCTGAATTTACCGGAATCACCAAATGGTTGAACACGGAGAGACCGTTAACACTTACGGAACTTCGTGGCAAAGTGGTCCTAATCGATTTTTGGACATATACCTGTATCAATTGCATCCGCACACTTCCCTATGTCACCAAGTGGTATGACACGTATAAAGATCAGGGTTTTGTCGTAATCGGAGTACATACTCCAGAATTTGCATACGAAAAAAAAACTGAGAACGTATTAAACGCGATTAAAGAACATAACATTCATTATCCAGTACCACAAGATAATGACTTTGCGACATGGAGCGCGTACGATAATCAGTATTGGCCTGCCTTTTATCTGATTGATGCCAATGGTATTATCAGGCGAACTCATTTTGGTGAAGGAGAATACGATAAGACTGAACAGGCAATCCAAATACTTCTTAATGAGGCTAAATTGTAAAGCCTACTTGACATTTTGATTACATAGGAGTAGCATCGGGTAAGAAGAAAAATATTTAAAAAAAGAAGGGGGTGAAAAAAATATGTCAAAAAACATGATTATAGGAATAGTTATCGCAATCGCTGTACTCGGTGGAGGAATATTAGTTGCAAATAGTCAATCAGGCAAATCGGCAACGACTGAAACCGCTATGACGAAAGATGATGCTATGAAACAAGATGGCGCTGCAATGGAGAAGAATGATACGTCCATGGTAAAAGATGACGCAGCTATGGAAAAAGACGCAGCAATGATGAAAAAAGACGACACAGTGTCGACTGATAAAAACGCTTCCTCCTACTTAGAATACACAGGAGAAGCCTTGGCCGGAGTAACTGATAAACGCCGTGTATTGTATTTCTATGCGTCTTGGTGTCCGACATGCAGACCAGCTGACGCTGATTTAAAGGCAAATGCTAGCACGTTCCCAAGCGATGTCGTAGTCATACGAGTGAACTACAATGATCCTGAAACAGATCAGGAAGAAAAAGAATTAGCCAAACAGTATGGTGTTACCTATCAACACACTTTTGTTCAAATAGATGGACAAGGACAACAGGTCACTAAATGGAATGGTGGACAAACAACAGAGTTACTTGCTAATATAAAGTAAGTAGCCTGTGGTGCTCGTTTTTGTTCAAGAAACAAAAACAAGTACCAGAGGTTTATAAAAAAATTATATGATACTACTTATCGCATTTGCATTTTTAGCTGGGGTTATTACCATACTATCTCCATGTATTTTACCAATACTACCCATTGTTTTATCTGGGAGTGTTGGCAGTGGCAAAAGAAAACCTCTTGGTATTGTGACAGGCTTTATTTTGAGTTTTACCTTTTTTACCCTTTTTCTCTCAACGATAGTCAGCGCGACTGGTATCTCGGCTGATGCGCTGAGAAGTGTCTCAATCATTATCATTTTAATCTTTGGTATTAGCCTTCTTCTGCCGCAATTCCAGGTATGGATGGAAAAACTCTTTTCCAAACTTTCAAATAAGGTTGCTTTGCAAGGAGTGCACGAAGGGTTCGGAGGAGGCATTCTAGTCGGATTGAGTTTGGGGTTGGTTTGGACTCCGTGTGTCGGTCCGATCATTGCATCAGTTATCACCCTAGCCGCGACAAGTGATGTGAGCTTAGCTGCGTTCTTTATTACCTTGGCATATGCCTTGGGCACAGCCCTTCCTATGTTTGCGATTATGTATGGTGGACGGGGGCTTTTTCAGAAAATTCCTTGGCTTCTACCCAACGCTGAAAAAATTCAAAAAGTGTTTGGTGTGCTAATGATTGTGACAGCCATTGGAATATTTTTTAACGTCGACCGTAAATTCCAATCATTTATATTGGACACCTTTCCACAATATGGTGTCGGGTTAACGAGTATTGAAGACAACGATGCAGTAAAAAAGCAATTGGACACACTCTTTGAGAAAAAGCCTGACAAGAATTCATCTGGAAAACCCATGAATGAAGTGTTAAATAATGATGTGTTAAATAAAGAAGGCCCTCTAGCACCTGAAATTATTCCAGGAGGAAAATGGTTTAACAGCGATCCCTTAACCATAAAAGAGCTGAAAGGCAAAGTCGTACTGGTCGACTTCTGGACATACTCATGTATCAATTGTCAACGTACTATGCCGTATCTTCGTGATTGGCACGCAAAATATAAAGATAAGGGGCTCGTTATACTCGGTATCCATTCTCCGGAGTTTGCGTTTGAAAGGGATGAAAAAAATGTCGCTCAAGCGATTGAGGATTTTAAACTCAAGTATCCGATTGTCCAGGACAATGATTTTGCGACCTGGCAAGCATATGACAACCGTTACTGGCCAGCAAAGTATCTGATTGATAAAGACGGTATTATCCGCTACAGCCATTTTGGAGAAGGAAAATATGCTGAAACTGAAAAGGCAATCCAAGATCTTCTGAAAGAAACAGGTCAGCAGGTAGATGCACGTATTGAAAATGCACCTGAAAAGAAAGCTGGGGAACGATTAACTCCCGAAACATATCTCGGCTCACAAAGAATGCTCTTTCTTTCAAAAATCGACAAGGCAGGCAACGGAACCCAGAATTTCACTCTTGATGAACAAGTGACAACAGACCGTTTTTCTTTCGGAGGAGAATGGACAGTTGCAGATGAATATTCGCAGGCTGGTAAAAACGCGGTTCTCAACTTTAACTTTAATGCAAATAAAGTATTCTTAGTTATGAGACCAGGAAGTATTAAGCCGGGGAAAGTACGCGTAACAATCGATGGAAAAGAAGTTGATACGACAAATGCAGGAGTTGATGTCAACAATGGAACGGTAACAATTAATAAAGATACGCTCTATGAACTGATCGATCTAAAAGGAAAAAACGGAAATCACTTACTCAAATTAGAATTTCAAACCCCGGGGATTGAAGCGTTCGCTTTTACTTTTGGTTAAAAGTCACCTATGGATAATCAGCAAATAGAAAAAGTTGTTATTATTGGCTCAGGCCCTGCTGGTCTTGCAGCCTCAATTTACTCGGCTCGAGGGAGTCTTAATCCGTTGGTCATTGCGGGTCGTGGAGCAGGTGGACAATTGATGCTCACAACAGATGTTGATGATTTTCCTGGATTTCCGGAAGGAATTCAGGGACCTGAACTGATGGAGAAGATGAGAAAACAAGCCGAGCGGTTTGATACACGATTTATCAATGAAGACGTTGTTTCCGTGAATTTCAAGGACACCCCTTTTGAAATTCAGACCGAAACAATGAAAATTAAGGCACAAAGTGTCATAATCGCGACCGGCGCGTCAGCCCGCTGGCTTGAAATCCCATCTGAGCAAAAATTGCGTGGACATGGTGTTTCTGCTTGCGCTGTCTGTGATGGATTCTTTTTCAAAAATAAAAATGTCATTGTTGTCGGTGGTGGAGATACTGCACTTCGTGAAGCACAGCATTTATCAAAAATCTGCAGCAAAGTAACAGTCGTCCACAGAAAGGATAGTTTTCGCGCACAAGCAGCACTCGTGAACCTTCTGAAATCCAAAGAGAATGTCGTGTTTCTTATGAACAAAGAGATTGATGAGGTATTGGGAGAGGATAAAGTAACAGGCGTGCGATTGAATGATACCAAAACATCTGAAAAATCTGAAATGTCTATTGACGGTGTTTTTATAGCAATCGGACACAAACCGAATACAGAATTTCTCAAAGGACACCTCGATCTTGATGAGCACAATTACATTGTTGTTAAAAATGAAATATATAGTTCAGTTGATGGAGTATTTATCGCTGGAGATGTCGCGGATTATATTTACCGTCAGGCAGCAACCGCTGCCGGATCTGGTGTAAAAGCAGCATTGACTATTGAAAATTATCTTGAGCATAAAAAGTAAGAGGAGGTGATGTATATGGCAGATAAAACTTTTACAGATCAAAATTTTGCCGCAGATGTTTTAGAGAGTAAGATGCCTGTTATTGTGGATTTTTGGGCATCGTGGTGCGGACCATGCAAAATTGTCTCACCAATTATTGAAGAACTAGCAAAAGAATACGAAGGAAAAGTCGTTATAGGTAAATTAAATACAGAAGAACATACCCAGATAGCAGGAGAGTTAGGTGTAATGAGTATCCCAACAGTTATGTTCTTCAAGAATGGAAAACGGATCAACCAACTGATAGGAGCACAGGGAAAAGATTCGTACAAAAAAGCTATAGATGAAGTTCTCACAAAGTAGCGCTCGTATGAAACACCGCATTTTTCCCGTTCTGATAATAAGTTTCCTTATCGTTGTTTTTATGCTTGGTATCTTTTTTACACAACAAAAAACTCCGCGAACCATTAAGCAACCCTCACCGGGATCAACGGTTGTTAATAATGTTTCTATACAAGACGATTTTACCGGTGCGAAAGTAAAGCCCGAAGACCTTCTTCAGGGATGTGCGAGCCAGGACTGTATCCAGTCTATTGATAAGCCGAAGTTTGAGAGCGCGGCTGATGCATCATGGCTGCAGGATACAGATACCGTTTTTTCCATTAATTATAAAGGGATACAACGCGCTTATCCGCAACGGATTCTGAATTGGCATGAGATTGTTAATGATACTCTTCCTTCGTCCGGGCAAGCTATTCCTGTTGCAATCACCTTTTGTCCTCTCTGCGGCTCGGCTCTTGCATTTGAACGAAACGTCAATGGTGTTATCACAGAATTTGGGGTTTCAGGCAAGCTGCATAATAGTGATCTGGTAATGTATGACCGCTCGGAAGGCAATCTCTGGCAGCAGATAACCGGTGAGGCTCTTGTCGGACCTGCGGCTCGAAGAGATGAAACGCTCAAACAAATCCATATCTCCACAACATCTTGGAGAGAATGGAGAAAAGAACATCCGAATACCCAAGTTCTTTCAAAAGATACGGGGTATACAAGAGATTATGATGCGTATCCTTATGGCATGTATGAGCAGAATGATGAGCTCTATTTTGGTGTTAAAAATCTTGATAAAAAACTGCAAATAAAAACTGTTGTGTATGGCATTGAGGTCGGTAGCAATTCCAAAGCTTATCCGGCGGAGGTTTTTGAAAAAGAACCTATAATCCAGGACACTCTTGGGAACATATCTGTACAGCTCAAAAAGACACCATCTGGCGATATACAGGTGACAAATAGACGGACGGATGAAGCAATCATTCCCATCCGAATCTTTTGGTTTGCTTGGGCGGCTTTTTATCCGAATACTGAGATTTATAACGAACAATAATAAATATGGAGAAACAGAAACAAATAATTTTTGTCTACAATGCAAACGCTACCTTATACGCAAAATTGACAGATTATGCACATAAATTGCTACGTCCCAAAACGTATCCTTGCAGCTTGTGTAAACTAACGTATGGAAATTTAGGCATGAAGCGGGAATGGAAGTCATTTATAAGCAAACTCCCCTATACAGTATCATTCTTACATAAAGATGAATTTTTAGCAAAATATCCAAAGCAAAAATCTCCTCAGCTTCCAGTTGTACTTGAGATGGTGAATGGTCGTATGTATGAAAAAATTACATCGAGAGAAATCAACAATCAAAAAACACTGAAGGAACTGGAACAACTGGTAAAAGAAAAATTATGAAAACGCAAGCTTTAATAACATGTCCTAAATGTGATAAAAAACAGGAAGCAAGGATGCCCATGAATGCTTGTCAATATTTCTACAAATGCATTAGCTGTGGTAATATTGTAAAACCTAATAAAGGAGACTGTTGTGTTTTTTGCTCATATGCAGACACTCGTTGCCCTTCGATGCAAAATAAAAATCTATGAACAAGAATACTATTCTCATTTCTTTCTGATACATTAAAACAGAGTGTACATATGCAGCAGATTGTTTTTTTTATCGATATTGATAATACCCTAAGGTCTTAACAATCGAAGTAGCACAGGGACCTTACGGCACCATTGACCACATTGCGCATAAAAAACTTGATAGAAAGATTGAGACAATTTCTGAATTATTACTATTAAAACGGGAACATTTTTTGTAGAGAAATAGAAAGAGTAGATTTAATCACCTGTAGTGCTACCCCTTACCCACATCTTTTTGTTGAAAAATATACCAAGCAGTCATCATGTCCGTAAACCTTCTCATACCAATCCATAAGGTCTTCACTCCTGGCTCTTTATCGCTCTTTCTTCCAAGAAACCCGCCGAGCTTGGCGAGCATTCGTACTGCTTCATGGATCGTTGGAGACTTCTGTAAGCTCTCCTTACTCACTGCGCATAATACCTCCACTTCTTCCTGAGTTAATATCGCAGCAACGCTTTCACCCGGATGCTCTCGTGCCTCATAGGTAATCCATAACAGCTTCCACGCAACAATGACGTAGACTGCTAGGGCACGCTCTAATCGCCCTTTTTCTTGTAGTTGTAACTCTTCAATCTTACAGCCGCTTTTCAACGCATAGTGAAACCGTTCAATGAGCCACCTCCTCGTATACCAATTGATCACCGTAACTGCCTTTGCATAGGTCCCGACCGAGACTGTTGTCAGGAGTATCCAGCGTATTGGTTGTACTCCGAGTGGCGGCTCTTCCTCTTCTGCTGCCACTGCCCACAGCCGAATTGCTCCCCGGCCATATTTTGATGCAAGCGTTACTTGTGTAAAACGTACAGTGAGATTTACCTGACGAATACGTCTTTGGGGTGTTTTTTGTACAGAAATTGTCAGTGTTCCTTCTGAGTCTGTTCCCAAAACCTTAGCAAACAATCGCTTTTGTATTCCCCATAAGTATCGGTTATGCTTTGCCCGAACAAGCAGATGAACATTCGCGGCTCGTTTCATAGCAAAGAGTGCATACATATCTGCTTCCCGATCGTAAGTCACAACGACCTCTTTTCTCTTCGGAATACGCCCCTCTATCTCTCGTACTGTTGTGAGCCACCGGTTGCTTTCTTTCTCTTCTATTGGCCGTTTCTCTTTCCCCGGCATTCTCCGTTTCCCAAACTCCCCAATATCTCGAATCCACCTTGTCTGGCTCAGAAGTCCCAATGGGACACCAACCTGACTGATTGCTAAGGCACTATGCATTTTTATCCCGAATAATCGTTCACCTTGTAAGTATCCAAGCCCAAGGGTTCTGGGATGCGTCGTATAGTCACAATCTGTTGTGTCTTGTGCTACCAAAACTATCCCTTCGCTCTCTCCAATTCGCTTTCTTGTCTCTTCATAATGAGCCGACAAAATCTTCTCAGTGTTCACTTTATCATTGGTGAAAAATCGATAGGCTGCTTTTGTTCCTTTCCAATTCCCACATGCCTGAGGAATACTGGTTGTTGGTTTCTTTACAAATTGATCAACTAACTGATTGCACCTTCTATCCAACCGTTTATCTCCTAAGGCTAGGTGGGG
>JBGTMH010000011.1:0-50890 GCA_041743715.1 Patescibacteria group bacterium
AAGAATTACCCCATACCAACATTTATCTTCCCAGTTGCCAACACTTGATGATAGAATCAGAATTGTGCCTCCTCTTTTCCTTGACAACATCTCTGTCGATTTAGGCCCCTGGAGTGGATACCATCTCCTGGCTCAGTACCAGAAATTTTACATAATAATTCTGATACAATGTCTAGTATTGTACGCACTATGACCCAACTTCAGAGCACACTTCAGAAATATTTTGGCTACACCACATTCCGCCCTTTACAGGAAGAAATTATACAAAATTTATTGGCACAAAAAGATGTCTTTGTCCTTATGCCAACCGGTGGAGGGAAATCACTCTGTTACCAATTACCGAGTGTCTTGCTTACGGGAACAACCATAGTTGTTTCTCCACTCATTTCTCTGATGAAAGACCAAGTCGACTCCCTCAGACTTAATGGTATTAAAGCATCGTTCTTCAATAGTTCTTTATCACGCAAAGAACAAGACACAGTGCTACATCAATTGGAAACCAATGCAATTTCATTACTCTACGTCGCTCCTGAACGTCTAGCACGTCCTGATTTTTTGGAGAGACTAAAAACGACACATATCAATTTCTTCGCGATTGATGAAGCGCATTGTATTTCTCAGTGGGGGCATGACTTCCGTCCTGAGTATAGACAATTGCGGTTATTGAAAGAACAATTCCCAGATAAACCAATCATTGCACTGACAGCTACAGCAACCCCGAGAGTCAAAAACGACATTGTCAAAGAATTACTCATAACTGACGCCAAAACATACCAAGCAAGCTTTATCCGTCCCAATCTCACCTATCGAATTTTGCCCAAACAAAAACCCTTTGATCAAGTACTCGAATATATTAAAAGCCGCCCAGGGGAAGCCGGGATTATCTATTGCCAGTCAAGAAAGAAAGTAGAAAACATTGCAGAGAAATTGCAAAATGAACATATCAAAGCATTACCCTACCATGCAGGGTTACCCGATGAAACAAGAAAACGCAACCAAGAGCGATTTCTGAGGGAAGATGTCGATGTGATAGTCGCAACAGTCGCTTTTGGCATGGGTATCAATAAATCAAATGTCCGCTACATCATCCATTATGATCTCCCCCAAAGTCTTGAACACTATTATCAAGAGACTGGCCGTGCTGGACGGGATGGTCTGCCGAGTGAATGTCTTTTTCTCTATAGTTATGCCGATAAATTTTCCTACGAACGATTTATATTAGACAAACAAAATGAAATAGAACAAAAAATCGCAAAGGCGCAACTCCAACGGGTTATCGACTACGCCCAAAGCAAACTCTGCCGCCGCAATTTACTGCTACAATATTTTGCTGAAGAAACTCATGAAACAAACTGTGCAGCATGTGATAACTGCAATAATCCGCAAGAAACTATTGATGGCACAGTCCTGGCTCAAAAAATTCTCTCATGCGTCTACCGCGTCCGTGAACGATTCGGTATCTCTCATGTCGTCGGCATCTTAACAGGATCCCAAGCACAAAAGATTATGCAGTATCGTCATGACAAATTATCCACTTACGGCATCATCACAGATTATTCCTCCCAAGATCTCAAAATGTTTATTTACGAACTGATCCAAATGGGATATCTTGAGCAGTCAAAAGACCAATTCGGCCTCTTAGGACTGACACAAAAAAGTAAAGCATTATTAGTAGGAAAAGAAAAAGTACACCTTACCAAACCCCAGGAAAGAATCATCACCATCAAAGAAAAGAAACCCAAATTCGACGACTCCAACATGAACCCCCAACTCTTCAACCGCCTCCGCTCCATCCGCAAACGCCTAGCCGATGAAAAAAACGTCCCTCCATACGTTATCTTCTCAGACGCAACGCTTAAAGAAATGGCAACACGATTTCCGCAAACAAAAGATGATTTCGCAGATATTAAAGGAGTGGGCGCCCAAAAATTAGAAATCTACGCGGATATATTTCTTGAAGCAATTGATTTATTTACAAAAGAACATTCCAAGTAGCTAGAGATTCTATTACTTTCCTTTATATATACTCTTTGCAAATGCTTCAATTCGATCAAGACCTTTTTTTATATGTTCCATACTCGTTGCAAAGCTCAGTCTGATACACCGGTCGGCACCAAAGGCTTTGCCTGGCACCACTGCGACTTGGAAATCCGACAGCAACTTCTCGCAAAATACAGACGAGTTAGAAACCTCATTGGTGTACAGTTTTGAAACATCGACGAAAATATAAAAAGCTCCGTCTGGCTTTTGTGCAGAAATACCACGGATGGTATGTAACCGTTTCATCATATAATTTCTTCGTTTTTTAAATTCTCTTTTCATTGTCTCAACACTTCTCACCTGCCCGGTGAGTGCAACAACTGCTGCTTTTTGAGCCATGCTGTTTGGACTGGATGTTGTGTGATCTTGCAAAGATGAGGCTGCTTGGATGATATCTTTGGGTCCTGCACAATATCCGATGCGCCAGCCGGTCATCGAGTATGTTTTTGACACTCCGTTAATAACAATTGATAGTTGCTTTATATCCTCACCAAAAGCAGCGATACTGACATGTTCTTTCTCGTAAATAAGTTTTTCATAAATTTCATCACTGAGTACATAGATGTTTTTCTTGACACACAATTTGGCAATAGCCATAAGTTCTGTTTTATCATAGACAGCACCTGTTGGATTTGATGGAGAATTAAGAATCAAGGCTTTTGTTTTGGGGGTGATATATTTTTTCAGAGTTGCCACATCAATTTTAAAATCTTTTTTGGCCGGCACAAAAACGCACTTTCCGTCAACTAGCTTTACCATTTCTTCATAGGATACCCAATAAGGAACTGGGATGAGCACTTCATCTCCTGGATCGATAAGCGCATGAAGGATGTTGGTCAGACATTGTTTGGCGCCGTTTGAAACGAGGATTTGCTTTGATGAATATGTCAGTCCGTTGTCTTTTTTAAATTTGGTGATAATTGCTTGCTTGAGTTCTGGGATTCCACTCGTCGCTGTATATTTGGTAAATCCGTCCCTCACTGCCTGGATACCCGCTTCTTTAATATGCTCGGGTGTATCATAATCCGGCTCTCCTGCTCCAAATGAAATAATATCCAGTCCCTCTTTCCTCATCTGCGTCGCCTTCGCGGAAATACCAAGTGTTGGAGATGGATTTATTCGTTGTGCACGACGCGAAATCATTACTTCGGACCTGCCTTTACAGTTTTTTGTGAAAGTCCGTTGTACTTTTTAAAATTTTCCCTGAAAAGTTCTGCCAGTTCTTTCGCTTTCATATCGTATACTTTTTTATCTTGCCAAAGACTTCTTGGCAGTAACAGTGACGAGGCAATAACAGGTGCTTTTTTGGGAATAGAAAGATTAAAAATGGTATCGCGTCGATACCCAGCCCGTATTTTATTATCCAACACCGCTGTTACAATTGCACGTGTATCATCAATACTGATCCTGCGACCGATGCCATATGGCTTGCGTACATGACTTGTATACTCTTTATGACATCATTGCCACTTAATACTTTCGCCCTTTCTATCCCTTCATCAGATAAGCCCCACAAAACAATCGATTTTTGTGGCTCAACTAGTGTTTTTGAATGACGGATTAAGACTATTTTCATACATCATAACGTCTGCAGAAACCAATCAACGGTAAGTCTTGTTGCCTCTTCATAATACTCTCCTTTAAGTTTATGTGGAGCGTTTTTGATTATAGCAAATTTTTTATTTTGCGCGGGAGCATTTTCGTAAAATGCTTTTACTACTGTTTCAGGAATTACCTCATCTTTCTCATGTTCTATAACAAGCAAGTTTCTTTTATACTGTTTCATTGCTTCTATTGCTGTGTTATTTTCAAAATTTTCTTTATTCATAAATGATTTAATTTCTTCTGTCGATATTTTCCCATAAGCAAGATTGTCCCATTCGTTATTATGAATAACTGGCGCGCCAAGAACGAGTGAGTTTACAGTACGTTTTGAGGATACAACTGCAGCCAAATAGCTACCAAAACTAAAACCACAAATGCCAATTCTCTCTTTATGTACCTGCTTTTGTGCAAGCAAAAAATCAAAAGCAGTGAGCGCGTCATCCGTGGCGTCTGCATTTGTTTGTTTTGAATATTCACCTTCACTTTCACCACACCCCCGAAAACTAAACGTTAATGCGATAAATCCTTTTTTACAAAGTGATTCTGCTCGTTCGAAATATCGCTCTTGTCTGCTCCCTCTGCCGTGATAGAAAACAACTCCAGGAAGATTACTATCAGTCTCTTCTGGATAAAAAAGCATGCCGACTATTTTTTGATTATTAACGAAAAAAGATATATCTTTTCTGTTCATTTTATGCATATTGACACATCTTAAAATACGAGTCAACTAGGCGACGACACAAATCAATTCGCTTGACACTGTATTGTTGTGTATTCATACTAAAAATATGACCCCTGACGCCGACTCTCCTATAAATCAGAACAATAGCAAGTCACAACACGTTTCTAAAATTCTTCTCATCGTTATTATTATAATTGGATTTATCACAACGTTTACGAGTGGATATTATCTCGCTTATCTCCTTGCTTCTGAAAAGAATGTTACAACAAAAACAAAAACCAAAACACAAAACAAAAACATTCCTTCTATTTCAAACGCTCCTCTTTACCCCACGACTAATCCACAAGATGTAACGAAATTCTTACCTGGGAAGCATTTTTTTGATGACTCAATTATACTCATTACAAAAAATAAACCTCAAATAACTGTTGTCGCGACAGTCATACGCACGGAACAAGAACACGACTATGCCCAAAATACAAGAGTCAGCTATCATGATGGCTCGAATTGGACAAGGCAAATAGACAGTAAGACAACACCTGATTCAACCATTGTCGGCAATAGTTTAGTGAAGCAATGGACAACAACGCTTGACCCATCGAGAGTGCTTAAGCAAAAAGCACACGGTGAAATAACGATAAATAATTCGTCACTGAAGTTTTCGACTGGTGATTTGCACAATGAGATTGCTATGCGAAGCCTTCCCGGTTATACAAAATTTCTCTCAAATGGCTCCGGTACTCTAACAATTAATGGCACAACGCATCAAGCATATGTATTGTATACACGTATTTATTCACTGAATGCTGCTGATATACAATTTTATGATCAGTCTCTGGGTGTTACAACTGATTGGATAGCTTTTTGGGATACGCAAGGAAATTTTTACCATGTTGATGCGACCAGTGTCAATAAACCAACCACAAAGTATCAATCACATCAACTTGGCGTCATGGAAGACACAATTGGAACAGTTACAAAAACTTTTCGAGTCTCAACGAAAAGAGACACAACAAATCCTCCTTCACAATTTACCGTTTCTGTAAATAGCCCGATAGGTGCAACGTTGAACCTTAATCGGATAAATGGACTCGATAAAGCTCCAAATAAATCATACACATGGTATATGGGAAATATCGAAGGAACCGTGCAAAAAGCAAATGGCGAAGTAGTAAACGGAACTGGACTTGTTGAATATATTCAAGACTAAAATAGTGGTCTCTCAGGATTGTATATTTTAAAGACTACAACAAGAATTGCTGCTAAAAGTAATAAGAGAAAAATAATGATCGTAAGCGTTTTTTTGAGTGATTTTCCAAAAAGCTTACTCCACAACACCCCAATGCCAAGCGCAGGAAATGAAAAGCCAAATATTATGAGGGCAACGATTTTTGCAATTGGTATGAGAACAATTGCAGGAAGAAAAATAATTGCATATGCATGTGGCACAAAGAGTGAAGCCACAGCACAAACAAAAATTACAGAAAATGCCCATCTCATATATAATATAAAGTATACATGAGTACAATTTCAGAAAATAGTACAGCGGGTAATTATTACTCTGGTGGTCTCGCAGAGTTAGTATCTTCTCCCACGCCGCTCACGTATTCCTTTCTTGTAGATTGGTTCACTGGGATTGGCAGTTTGGGAAAAGCAATGAAGTTACTTGGTATGCCATATCAAGAAGTAAAACTCCCACTGCTTATAGTAAAAGACCATGAACTACTCGTTAATTTAACGAATGAGGAACGAACACTGTATCAAAAAACCATATTTACATACAAAAAACAAAATGATATTCATCAAGCTCCGCAACTTGTCATTGATTTTGTAAAAAGTGTTCATCCATCCAACTTGAAAAACACTTTGAAGATTTTGCTTGTGCAATCCAAGTGGATTGCTCATCCAAAGATAGTGATAGCGAAGGCAAAGAAATTCGTTGGTGATATACCAAGTGAAGCATCTGATGCATCTGTGCAAGAAGTTGACGAATTATTAAAAAATGACGTTTGGCCAAATGTCACAGCGCTTGGCCTCATGAGCGAATTTTATAATCAGCTGCTTATAAAAGAAGCCAAAGAGAACATCACAGATGTCAATAATTACATCAGTAATACTATCGCGAAAAGTGATTGGTTTTTTGGTTCAGTCGTGGACCAAATAAAAGTCAAACAGAAGACATTGAGCTTTTCAGATTATATTGAGAAATATGGTTTGCGCGCGGATAAAGATTACGAACTCACATCTCCCCGTTGGTATGAAATGCAGGATGTCATTAAAAAGAGAATACACAACAGTACAGACAAGGATGAAGTGCAAAGTATCACGTTAAAATTCGATAAAAAATTGCAGATTTTGATAGACACATCAGTTGCTCTCCAACTTCTCCGCTCTGAGTCAAAAAGAAAAACGCTTCTGCACATTAACCAACTAAGAAAAGCTATTTTACAAGAGACAACCGGACTTTCAGATATAAGTCACCTGACAAAAGAAGATTTATTGCGTCCACCTCTTCTTCAACAGCAACAAAATAAAACTGATCCGGAGCAGACGCAAGGAACAAAAGTGTTACCGCATACTTCTGGCATTGGAATTTCTGTTTCTCAGGGACATGCAAAAGGTCTTGTTCAACATATCACAAATAACGATACTGCTATACCAAAAGGAACAATAGGTGTGTTCTCAAACGCCAGCCCAGAATTTGCTACGCAATATCCAAAATGTGCTGGCATGATTTTTCTCAGAGGCGGTCAGACATCTCATGGAGCAATTGTAGCCAGAGAATTTAGAATACCAGCAATCATAGACGGCAAAGCCGGGGGTTTAACGGATAACACGAAAGTTGCACTCAATGCCGTAACCGGAGAGTGGAGAACCCTATGATGTATATAAAAACGTTTGAACAAATTACACAAGAAGATGTTACACTCGTCGGTGGGAAAGGCGCAACACTTGGGACCATGAGCAAAGAGGGAATACCTATCCCTGCGGGTTTTGTTGTAACAACAAGTGCCTATAATGATTTTTTTGATAAACCGCTTCCTCAAAACGTAGTCGATGAAATGAAACGATTAGAATAATAATTGAGGCTGTATACTGTGGTTATTCTTTAATTTATATGTATATCCCTTTACTTTTTCTAAGAGTTGATTCATATCAAAAGGTTTTGCTATAAAATCATCAGCGCCTGCTTTTCTTGCAATGTTTTCAGTGTCCTGATTGGCTGAAATCATGATAATAGGAATGTGACTCGTAAATTGTAGCCCTTTTAGGTATTTGCAAATATCCCGTCCATCTATACCCAACATCCAAATATCCAAAAGGAGCAAATCTGGTTGATAATCGCGGACGATTTGCGCTGTTCGTTCATTGGCTGTTGCTTTAACCTCATAGCCAGCATCTTCCAGCATCATTGTCAGCACAATCGCAATATCTTTATCATCATCAGCAACAACTATTTTTTTCTTCATATATTTCTATTCTCTCAAAAAAATGACTTTCTTATCTTAACACTCTAAGATGTGTAGAGTGTAAGAACAACACGCCGGGTTTACCCTATACCACTTTTTTTTCATTTAAAGGCAGCGTAAAATAAAATTTCGAACCTTTACCCTTTGTACTTTCTATCCAAATTTTTCCATGATGTCCTTTTACAATTTCTGCTGAGATATATAATCCTAATCCGAATCCAGCTACATTCATTTCGTCCTTATCGCCTGTTCTATAGAAGCGCTCAAATACTTTTGCTTGATCCTTCTTGGATATGCCAAATCCAAAATCCTGGACGCACACAATGGCATTATTTTTATCAGTCCCTACCCGGACAACCACTTTAACTGCCTTGGGTGAGTATTTGATAGCATTGGTAATTAGATTGGTGAGTACTTCCTCAATACGGCTTTGGTCTCCAAAAACTTGATCCTTTATTTCTCCCTCTTTAACAATATGATGCGTATCTGTTGCAAACTGAAAATCTACGACAGCTTTTTTTACCACTGCATTTAAATCGAAACTCTTTTTCGTGAGTACTAATTTTCCAGCCTGGATCTTGCTTGTATTGAGTAAATCATTGACAAGACTCGTCAGCCTATCTGTTTGTTGATTAATATTTTGTATAAGATACATATCCTTACTATCCCCTCTTTGTACAAGACGTTTCTCAAGAATCTGCGTATAACCCTTCATTGTGGTTATTGGGGTTTTCAGTTCATGGGAGGCAATGCCTATAAACAAGTCTTTCTGCTGCTCAATATCGCGACGATCAGTAATATCTTCAATAGCGAGGAGAATATTTTCTCCATCTCTATAAAACTTACGCGCATTTAACAGCATAAACTTACGGCCAATAGTGGGAAAAGTATGCTCTATTTCGTAATTATCAAAGACATTATTTTGAGGGAGGATTTCATGTAAGAGTTTGCGCAATCCTGGAATATTCCATTGACCATTTCCCAGATCGTAGATTAAATTTCCAGCTGTTTCTTCTTCAGTTACCTGAAACATTTGGTGGAAGGATCTATTGGCAGTTCTTACTCGCAAGTCGCGATCTAAAATAAGGAGTGGTACTTGTACAGTTCTAATAATTGCCTGCGCGTAATTACGTGCCTCAGTGAGCTCTTCGTTACGAATTTGTAATTCCTCATTCACCGTAATAAGCTCTTCATTTGTTGACTCAAGCTCTTCTTTACTTGTTTCAAGTTCTTCGTTGATGCTTTGTAGTTCTTCATTACTTGAGAGAATCTCCTCAGATGCTGTTTGAAGCTCCTCATTGGTTGCTTCCTGTTCTTCAGTAATTGAACGCATATCCTCATGTGTTTGGGAAAGCTCCTTTTCCAACTCCTCAATCCGACGATCTTTAGCTCCTCGTTTATAACGCACTATTTTTTGTTTGCTCGGCAATAATTCTGTTTGGGATACTCCCTTTGTATCTTCAAACAAAACCAAATAATGAGATTCCTGTAGAGACGCCCCGAGTGGAAGTACCTCAATGGTAACGTGTCGTGTATTATCAACTTGTTTTATTGGTATATCTGCTTTTCTGAAAGGACTTCCACTTTTTCTGACCCGGGAGATAGCATTGCGTAACTCAAATCCCAAACTTTCTCTCGCCATTTTTATGAGATTAAAGCTTGCTTTTCCTGGGGAAGGTTCGAGATACACACCTGTTGAACCGCGAAATTGGATAATCTCTAAATCATTATTTATAACGACGCTTGCAGGTGTATAGTGACTTAGAAGGATTGTATCAGCTTCTTTTTGTATATCCAATGACTCACTTGCATCCTCATCTATCACTTGATCATTACTTTCATCTTGTCTTTCAAATTTTTGACTCATTTGACCAAAACCAACATGGCCCCTTGAAGCTGTATCTTTTCTAACATAAATTTTGAATTTTTTATCGATTTGTGAAAAAAGTTCAGGGGATGCACCAACTGTCTCTGATTTTCCAAGCATAAGAAACCCACCTGACTTAAGCGCATAATGACTGGAACGAAGTATCTTATCTTGTAAAACTGAATCTAGATAAATTAAAAGATTACAACAACTTATCAGATCTAGTCTGGAAAACGGTGGATCCGCAAAAACATTATGCGGAGCAAAGATACACATCTCACGAATTGACTTACTAATTTGATAACCTTTATCTGTTTTTTCGAAAAATCGAGCTAAGCGTTTGGACGATATATTGACGACACCGCTTTGTGAATATAACCCAGCGCGTGCCTTTTCGATAACAGTATGACTGACATCTGTTCCAAAAATCTGTACGGGAATGTTTTGTTGCTTTTCAGATAAAAATTCTGTTAAAGCGATTGCAATGGAATATACTTCTTCACCAGTTGCACACCCTGGAACCCAAACACGTATAAGATCTTTGGGTGCCCTTTTCTCGACCATGCGTGGGATGATCTTGTCGATTAAGAACTGAAATACTTGCGGTTCTCTAAAAAAACTCGTGACATTGATGAGTAGATCATCATTGAGAGACTTTATCTCACCACTATTATCTTTCAGATATTCTCTATAGTCATTGAATGTCTTAATTCTAAGAAGATGCATTCGTCTTCTGATACGCCGATTCATGGTCGTTGTTTTATAATGGCGAAAATCAATGCCACTGCTTTTTTTTAGCATGAAAAAAATCTTCATTAGTCCATCTTCATCCTCAGGAAAATCATGTTCTTCTTGTGGCGTCTGAGAATGTAAAATATAAGGTTTATGGTTCATTCGAATCAGTTCCTCGACCATTCCACCAGGATCGAGGACAAAATCAACAACTCCTTCGTCAATAGCAGCTTTTGGCATACCCTGGTATTTAGCAGTTTTATCTTGAGCAAACGTTATGCCTCCTTCAGACTTTATCTCCTTAAACCCGAGCGTTCCGTCTGATGCGGTTCCTGAAAGAATTATACCTATTGCCTTCTTCTTATGACTTTTAGCGAGAGAACTGAAGAATTGATTAATCGGCAAATGGATTTTGTTATCCTTATTTCGTAAGATAAGTTTGAGTACTCCATTCACGATAGTCATATCTTTATTGTATGGGATAACATACACGTGATTTGGTTTGACGGTGGTATTATCTCCTGCTTCTGCAACAGGCATTTTTGAGATTTTTGATAAAAGAGTAACTAAACTACTCTCATGTGTGGGATCGAGATGTTGGACCAAAACATAACCCATACCAAGATCAATGGGAAGGGCTTTTAAAAGCTGGATCGCGGCCTCAAGTCCTCCCGCAGACGCGCCTATACCGACAATAGGAAAAGTCTTAGGCAATGCTTTTCTGCTCATAATATTTTTTCTATGCTTTTGTTACCATTACTTGTAATCATTTTCAATAAATCTTCTTTAGAAAATCGCCAATCCCCCCGGGTACCGACTTTTAACCCATGAAGCTTTCCTTGCTGCGCCCAACGCCGGATTGTACTCACTCCGACTGATAAAAATTTGGCGGCCTGTTGTACATTTAATAACTCAACTTGTTTACTACTCATATCTTGATATAACTTACTCAAACTAGTTTAGCATACCAAGGTAGCATGAGAGAAGGGTAAGAAAAGTAACAATAGTTATTGATATAAAGATGAGAAGTGGTACTATTTGTGTTAAATCAATCTCTAATATCAATCTACATCGTTATCTCGGAAAACAGCTTAACCGCCTGAATATGTGAACATTCTCCCGGCAGACCGAGATAATCTCCTTTGCCTTTGAAGAAATCACAATCACAGTTCATTCCGTCATTTCGCAGGTTAACAGTATGTACCCGTATATTTCCTTTTACCGTATATATATTCCCTGATCGTATGATCTTATCATCTATAACGTATGGAATAGCGTTATTGAATAACTTTTTTATTTGGATAAATGCGTTTTTATTAAAGTATTCCCTTAACATGATATTAATTCGTAATTTTTGCTGTTTGTTTAACTGAATATATTTGTCTTTATTGGAAAAAATATCGAGCAGTAAATTCTGCAATACATCTCTATTCTGTTCATTTACAGTAACGATGACTACGCCCGGATGATTTTTATATTCTAATGACCATGTCTCAGGATCATAAACAATAGTACCAAGCACTGTAGCATCACTATTGAACACTCCTCTCACTGTTTGAAGAAATATTTTGGAAAAAGCTTCCATCCTACCTATCTCATCAATAAGGATAAGTTTATGCAGATCTTTCATGCCTTTTCGTAATTCTGGTACAAAAAACTTATCTATAACCTCTACATCAACGAAATATTTATTTCCCACGACGAAGTTTGACTTGATAAGTGTTTTGTGTGCAAATATCTTTCGTTCTCCTTGGAGGTTGTCTGCTTCAAATCCTAATCGAGTACCATCTTCTGCTTCTAAAGAATGAGCAATAATACCCGTAATACTGCCGTAGTATTCTTTCTTAAAATTCTCAAGTATTGTGCTTTTACCAATTTTTGGATGTCCAGTGAGAAGTATTTTCATTTATTCAATCTCTTTGCGAGAATTAACGTAATGTTTCGTCTATCCATTTTAATAACTCTTCGTTGCCATCAAATTGTATAAATTGCACCATGGGTACTTCTTCAATCGAATTTTTTTTAACATCCACTACAATCGCTTCTTTATGCTTCTCTAGCGTAAAAGATGTAATTGTATGATACTCCAACATGTCATTAATTTTCCCTTTCCATAAAAATCGCGCTGGAGAGCTTATCATTTGTCCACCGGTTACAAGTTTTTGTCTCAAAAGAGAATTAAGTATCTGATCCGCTTGCTTTTTATTCTCAGCACTAATATAAACTTCAAAATATTTCATAAATTATTATAATAATGTCTTTACTTTATTAAACAGCTCTTCAAATTCAATATAACCAGCTGTTTCATTAAAATGCCCAGCGTTTGGAATAAGAATAAGTTTAACCCCTAATTGTTCTGCCAATGCCTCACCATTTCCCAAGGATACATACGGGTCGGTATCCGAATGAAATACCGAAAATTGTTTTGCGTTAGATGTAATTTTTTCCCAGTCAAAAGTGAAACCGTCACTGAAGTTGTCATCACCATCATAGAACTTTATTGGCTTAACTCCTACTGATGCCGCAATAAATATGGCTGCATTTACTGGTTTATCGAGTGACTCTAAAACACGTAGGAGAAATAATCCACCCAAACTATGTCCTATGAGTATTGTATCTTCATCAATTTTGTCTTTATAATTTTCAAGTTCCTTAAGCCAAGGCTCAAGCATTGGCTTATCTGCATTTGGAAATTGAGGTATATATACTTTATGTCCTTTTTGCTCTAATTTTTCCTTTAACCAGGGAAACCAGTTTTCTTTTGGGTGTCCGCCAGTTCCATGAAAGATAAAAATATTTTTCATTACAGTAATTGTATCAATTCAGCTCTTCCTCTTTTGCTTATAAGAATGTTTTTCATAAAACTCACGCGTCTGGCTAAATTCCCATGGATCCCGCACGTTGCATATTTTAATATCAGTAGATACCCAAACTCCCTCGGTCATATAAGGTTCGATGTCAAGCCATGCTTGTAGTTCCTCGCGGTTCGCATAGTTCATAATAAGTACAGATCCGATCATCTTTCCTTGTTCATCTGTGAGTGCAGCACCAAACCAAAAATTTCCTTTTTTCATAAGTTCATTACCGAGTTCTATATGCCTGGGACGCGCCGCAAGCCGCCGATTTATTGCGTCGTTATCTGTTCCATCTAATCCAATCACTAAAAACTGCATATTAATATTACATTTTTATCTTCAGGAACGAATTCGCACCTTCTCTTCGTCTATCACAACAAAATTACCAAATAATTTATCTTTATAATTCTTTAACAAAGACTCTACTGCTTTAATCTTATCTTTCACATGTTCGCTTTTTAACCGAAATAAAGTGACACCTTTATGTTGTAAGTTATTTAAGAAAACCAAGTCACCAAAGTCTTTATCGTTTGTCAGTATTATTCGTTTCTCCGCATACGCGTTTGAAAGTATATCTTCGTCACTGATAGATGGAGAATCTTCAGAAATGGAAAATAACACCATAGCCTAAATTTCTAAGATGTAAAACAATAGAATATTCTAAACTTTCATCGGCGACAAATTTTAATGTGTCTATAGACATTGTGTTTAGCTATTCAGTGGATATACTTTTTCTTTGGAAATCAAAGAGTGTGCATATGCCATGATTTCCTGTATATGTTTCCTGTTCAATCGAGGATAATCTTTTAATAAATCCTCAACTGGAATGTCTTGAGCTAGTTTTTTCAAAATTAAATCCACAGGAATCCTAGTTCCTTTAATAAAAGGCTTCCCAACAAGGATATCGGGATCAGTAACAATATATTTACCATAAATTACTTTCATAATAATTGCATTATAACAATCAAGAAAAGTAATAACAACTGCGATACATGTACTTAATCTGTAACCTGGGAGGTTAAACAGCTTCGTAACCTAAGGAATATTCGGGTAGTGGCATTTTTTGAAATGCTATCCAAATAAGTAACATTAAGAATGGGAAAGCTTATTCAACAACGGTAATAATTCTTTTTCAATTTTCCCATTACTCCATACAACATATTTCGTTACTTCAGTCACAGGTTTTCCGTCCCATGAAGTCACACTTCCACCCAGTTCGGTGAGGATTACTAATCCAGCAGCAAAATCCCAATAATCACCATTATCAATAAGCGCATCAAAGCGCCCTTGTACGAGCTCTTTAACGGCGTATGTCGTACTACCCGGTGTACGAATTGTGGGAGTTATGAAAAGAAGCTCTTTTAAAACGGCTAATGATCGCTCACGAATTTCAGTCGTCTTACCAAAATTAAGTGCTATACATGCACTATCCAAAGAAGTAATTTGAGATAGTTCCAACGTACCTTTGTTGATCTCTACTCCTTTACCTTTTACCGCTGAGATAACAGTATCTTCAATCGGATCGTGGATTACTCCAGCATAGGGTTGGTTATTTCTTGATACGCCTATTGATATACAAAATTGCCCAAGCTGACGCATAAAATTTTTTGTTCCGTCTATAGGGTCAATAATCCACTTATATTCACTGTCATTAGTGCCGTCTCCACTTTCCTCACCTAAAATTGCATGATTTGGATATGCATCAAGAATCACTTTTCGTATTAACCGCTCAGCTTCCCGATCGACATTTGTAACATAGTCTTTAATATTGGATGGATTTTTGTCGGATAATGTAACAACCCCTCCATAAGAGGACTTAATAATTTTAGCCGCTTCTTGCGTAGCTAATTTCGCAACATCGATGAAGGAATCCATAAAATTAAATAGACTACCGCAACCGTAATCAAACAGGCTTTTCGGGTAGGAGCACTTCTTGAAATGCTGATGTACTTAAGAAAAAGATAAAACTAATCCTACGCCAACCTCTTCAATATTTACTTGTCGCGCGAGCGCTATTTTCGACTTAAGACTGACGCAGTGACACGGATGTAAACTTTTCAGTGATTGTTTTTTTAAGTATGACACGGTATTTTCCAGTTGTCGTTCATCAGGCTCTAATAAATGGAATCCTCCAATCACATCTGCTATCTTTTCCGTATTACATACCTTTTTTGCATATTCAATAATATTACAAATCCCTGAATGAGAACATCCAGTAATTATGACAAGACCTTCAGAACTTTTATACGCTAAAGCACTATCATCAAACAGATAATCAGGTTCTTCACGACCATTTTTTTCAATAATACCAATAGGTTGCTTATTCTCAAAATCATTTATTCTTGGAATCTGTCCCAAATAAACCAGTTTTTCATTTATCCAAAATGGCTTGTCGTGCAACTGCAGATTAAAATAATTTCCTACTTTTGCCTTGGATACCAACAATCCAATCTCTTGTCCTTCTATTCTTTTACTTTCAAATACTGATGGATGTGAAATAAGTTCTGGTTTATTCGTAACGTTATCTTCATAGTATGCTTCTGTGTAATATTTGAGTAATGGATAGAGTCCTCCAGTATGATCATCATGTCCATGGCTGAGGACAAGAGCATCAAGTTCATAGAGTGGGATATTCATTTTTTTTGCATTTTGGAGAAAAACATTTGAGTAACCGACATCAAATAATAACTTTTTATCTTCTGTTTCAATATAATAAGATACCCCTGGTTCTCCATAAAAATAGTGATTAATAAACGTATTACTGTCAACAAGTACTGTTATTTTCATAATTCTCTCTTTATGCAGGAATATTCGGGTAGTGGCACTTCTTCCATTTTTTGCCTGATCCGCAGGGGCAGGGGTCGTTGCGGCTGAGTTTTTGTTTGGCTTCGATGGGGGATGGTGCTGTTTGTGAAACTTCACTTGCTGGAGTATTGGTCATCACTTTTCTGGGCGCTGGGGTAACTGGGTGAGCTGGGCCGGAATGAACTGTACCATCTTGGTGCGTATGTGATTCTGTCCCGTGGCGGTGGCCTGGTGCCCCGTGAGGGGGGTTGGTGTCTGGTTGCTGGACTTGGACTTTATAAATTCTGTGGACGATTTCATCATCAATTGCCCAAACCAGCTGTTCAAACATCCGGAAAGCTTCGTTTTTGTATTCTACCAATGGATCCCGTTGCGCATATCCTCTCAACCCTATTCCTTGACGCAAATTATCAATCGCATCCAGATGATTCATCCAAAGATTATCAATAACAGAAAGCATGATATATTTTTCAATTTGGCGCATCGTCTCTTTTCCTACTTGTTCTTCACGTTTGCTATAGGTATCATCAGCAAGTTTTGTGAGAAACTCGATTTTCTCATCAGTCGGCTTAACCTGTTGTAGCTGTTTGAGGAGCTGGTCTTTTGATGGATCATCAAAAGGAATAATTGTCACAAACTCAGAAAGAATATTATCATTGAGAGAACCTGGTTCGTCCCCTGCATTTGCAACTGAGACTTCAACCAAGCTTTTGATAGCAGTGTGCACACGTTCCTGCACATCTTCTTTCAGCGTATTTTCTTTCTCACTGGTCGATTCAAGTATAGCCCGGCGGCGTTGATAAATAATTTCTCGTTGCTTATTTAGTACGTCATCATACTCAACTAAATGCTTACGGGTATCAAAATTAAATCCTTCAACTTTAACCTGCGCATTTTCAATTGATTTGGAGACAAGTGGGTGCTCAAGTGGTACATCTTCTGGCATCTTAAACCGTGTCATCAGTCCTGCAATTCGATCCCCACCAAAGAGCCGCATAATCTCATCATCAAGTGCGACGAAAAACCGCGATGCACCGGGATCACCTTGCCGTCCGGATCGTCCTCGAAGTTGATTATCAATACGGCGCGACTCATGCCGCTCAGTTCCGATAACAAATAATCCACCCAGCTCCAATAATTCATCATGTTCTTTCTGCCATTTTTTATATTCAGGTGTTCCCGTTCTGGGAAGACCATTTTCATGCTTTGGTGTATCACCACCAAGAACGATATCGACACCTCGACCTGCCATATTGGTCGCGACGGTAACTGCACCCAATTTTCCGGCATCAGCAATGATTTGGGCTTCCTGAATATGGTTCTTTGCATTGAGCACTTTGTGCGTAATTTTGCGCCTTTTGAGCATCTCGGAAATTGTTTCGTTTTTTTCTATAGAAGTCGTACCGACAAGTACTGGTTGCCCTTTTTTGTGGGCTTCCTCAATTTGGTCGATCGCAGCCGAATATTTCGCACGTGATGTTTTATAGACAGCGTCTGCATGATCGATTCTCTGTATCTGTCTGTATGTCGGAATGATGACGACATCCAACTTATAAATCTTCTTAAATTCCTCTGCCTCAGTCACAGCCGTTCCAGTCATCCCAGCCAATTTCTCGTACATACGGAAATAGTTCTGAAGCGAAACTGTGGCGAGAGTTTTTGATTCACGTTGGATACCAACTCCCTCTTTTGCCTCAATCGCCTGATGGATACCTTCTGAAAGCCGCCTACCCTCAAGAAGCCGTCCGGTAAATTCATCAACCAATATAACTTGCCCGTCTTTAACGATATATTCTTTCTCTCGATGAAAAAGCGCCCGTGCCTTTAGCGCTGCCTCCAAATGATACACCGTATCAAAATCTTTCTCATAAATATCGCGGATGCCGTAGAGTTTTTCAATTTTGCCAATACCATGATCTGTGAGATGTGCTGTGCGGAATTTCTCATCAATTTTAAAATCAGTATCAGGGGAGAGCTTATCTACAACTTTTGCGTATTCATAATACCGCTGAGAAGGGGACTCATCAGGTGCAGAAATAATATGCGGCGTCCTCGCCTCATCAATGAGCACAGAATCGACCTCATCAACAATAGCATAATAATATCCCCGCTGTACCAAATTATTCAAGTCCTGAGCCATATTATCCCGCAAATAATCAAACCCGAACTCTGAGTTAATGCCATATGTGACATCTGCTGCGTACGCTTCTTTGCGTGAAATAGGTTTGAGGTGTGTTAAACGATAGTCAGAAGCCTCATTATTGGTGAAATCCGCGTCAAAAAGATATGATTGATCGTTAATCATTGCAGCGACAGACACACCAAGCATTGCAAAAACAGGCCCCATCCACCCGGCGTCCCGTCGTGCGAGATAATCATTGACCGTTACAAGATGCGCACCCTTTTCCGTTAAACTATGCAGATATAAAGCGAGAACCGCGGTTAAGGTTTTTCCTTCACCTGTTTTCTGTTCAGCGACTTTGCCTTCCGCGAGTACAATGGCACCCATTACTTGTTGATCAAAGTGACGCATCCCGAGCGTCAGTCTGGATGCTTCACGAGCGAGCGCAAAAGCAACGGGGAGTATATCAGTAAGTGTCTCTCCTTTTTCTAATCTGTCTTTTAATTCTTGTGTTTTTTTGGGGAAGTCTTTCGCTTTTAATTTTTTGACGTTGTCTTCTTCCGCGTTTATTTTATCAACAATTGGCTGGAGCTTTTTAATTTCTTTTTTGTTGGAGTCGAAAAATTTATTAATTAAACCTAACATATCATCCCATCTTAACACATCCCAGCCTCAAAAAAAACCCCTACCTAAGAGGCAGGGGTTTTTACCAATTGATCAGTTGGTAAAGAAAAATCCAACTATTTCTTTTTCTTTACTGTTTTTTTAGCAGCTACTTTCTTTACAACCTTCTTCTTTTTTACTGGCATGAATAAATCACCTCCTTCATTTGTAGAGTTACTCTAATAGTGAAACGTAAAGGTTTTTTTGTCAAGTAATTTCCCCTGCCTCGAAAACGATTGTTTGGACTGTTAAATCAATCAATAAAATAAGATATTATTATTACTATTTCTTTACAAACTGTGGCCATATTAGATTTAAAACAAATAAATTCACTAAGATCTTCAATCCTAAATCTTAAATCTCTATTTAGAGGTTATTCTATCCTTACCTATATATTTACGCAGTACTTCAGGAATAACGACAGTCCCATCCTCTTGCTGATAGTTCTCAAGAATTGCAATGATAGGCCGGTTCATAGAAAACGCAGTGCCATTCAAAACCTGTAAATATTTTCTCATGTCACCATCTTGATACTTCATATTTAATCTCCGGGATTGAAAATCTGTAACCGTTGATGCCGATGTCACTTCCCTATACTTATTCTGTGACGGGAGCCATACTTCAAGGTCGTACTTGCGTGCTGCATTAAAACCCAAGTCCCCGGTACAAATTCTGACCACTTGATAGGGGAGACCCAGTAGTTGAAAAAACTTTTCTTCAAGAGACAAAAGATACTCATGCTCTCGATCGTCCTCCCCTTCTGCAACAAATGACACCATCTCAACTTTATTAAATTGATGCACCCGAAAAATGCCTTTTGTATCTTTCCCATAACTCCCTGCTTCACGCCGAAAACATGTCGAGTAACTAACGTACCGTTTTGGTAACTCTTCTTTTTTCAACACATCGTTCATATGAAGCGGCACAACTGATTGCTCAGATGTCCCGACGAGATACAATCCATCTTTATCCAGTGAAAAAATATTTTCAGCCTCCCCCATCGCAGTATAGCCCAACCCTTCCATCACATCTTTCTTTACAAGAACTGGTGGAACAACTGGGATAAACCCTTCTTTGAGAAGCGTATCAAACGCAAACTGCCGAAGCGCTGCTTCCAATAAGGCGCCATTGCCTTTGAGGTAACTAAACCTCGCTCCACTGACAACCGCTGCTTGTTTGACATCAATAATCCCCAGCGCTTCTCCAAGTTCTAAATGATCCTTAGCAGCAAAACTAAATTTTTTCGGTTCACCATATGTTTTGATAACTTCATTCTCCGTTTCATCTTTTCCAATTTTAACATCAGGCTTTGCAGGATTTGGGATTTGCAACAATATCTCTTTTCGTTGCTCCTGAATTTTATTAAACTCCTCATCTTTTTTATCAAGCTGTCCCTTTATTTCTTTTCCTTTTTCAATATTTTTGTCTTTCGCGGCTTTATTCCGTTCTTCTCGTAAACTTTGAATTTCCTGTTGCAGTTGTTGAAATTGTTCATCAAGTTTGAGAAACGCGTCAACATCGACGTTCACCCCTTTATCAGCTGCTGCCTTTTGAATTTTTTGCGGATTCTCCCTGATAAGGGTAATATCTAACATACACGGATTATAACGCTAATGACGAAGCTGGTCAATTATGAACAAGTACATTCACTCAACAGTTGTCCTTGATTAAAAAATCAAGAAGAGTATTATTGTGTTTATGGTAGAGAGAAAGGGGATACTAAATAGATTAAAAGACAAAGCAAAACAGTGGAGCCGACAAACTACTACTGCGATGTCTGATGATACCGCGGAAAGAGTTGTCGAAACTGGGGATGCGCTTGTCACAAGACAAGTTGATCATCGTCTTGCAACTACCATTGTTACGGCAGGTGTTTTAGCAGTGGCAGCTGCGGAAAGGGAGCGCAGACGACTTACAAGGTCTCCAGATGTCTCTAAAGCAAAAAAAGTACGAAAAATTATCTATGCTGGAGGTCGAGGTGCAGCTGCAGGATTAGCAGCATCTGGTGTCGTTGACTATGCAATAACGGTTGCTAAAAATAAGCTCAAAAAGAAATAATTTTTTCTTTATTTGGTATTTTTTTTTGTGGATGTTGTTTTTTTCTTAGTGGCTTTGACTGCCTTAGCTGGTTTTGCTGCTTTCTTTGGCTTGGTTTCAGCTTTGTTTTGATCAGCTGTTTTGGAAGGTTTGTTTGAAATGGCGTGTTTGGCCAAAGATGCTTTCATCCTCGAGGCTTTATTTTTGTTCAATATATTTTTCTTAACAGCCTTATCAAGTGCACTGAATGCCCGGCTCACTGATGCTGGTTTTTTATCTTCTGTTGCTGTTTTGACAAGCTTTTTGAATACCGCTTTCATTTTTTTATTTTGTATGGTACGCTTCTTGTCTTGTCTCAGCTTTTTCTTAGCGTGTTTTAATATTGGCATTTTGTAATTTTAGCATGATATACTTAAAAAAACAAGATTTACTCATCAATTTATGCGAAATGGGTTTTTATCAAAAAGCCTAGATCTTTTAACGCGGCGTCAAACGAATATCCTTTCAGCTGCGTTTGTGATCATGGTCACCGTCATAATTTCTCAACTGCTGGGCTTGGTTCGCCAAAGATTACTAGTGGGAATTTTTGGTGCGTCAAATGAGCTGGGTATTTATCTTTATTCAACACAGCTTCCTGACACACTTTTTCAGCTAACTTTTGCCGCAGCTTTATCTTCTGCATTTATACCTGTTTTTTCTGATTACCTCACAAAAGGAAAAGAACAGGAGGCTCACAAGATGGCTTCAACACTTCTTGCTCTTGGGATGGTAATTTTTGCGGTCTTGTCCATCATTCTTGCCATATTCGCAAGAGAAGTATTACAAATATTTAATCTAGGTGCCAATTTTTCCGAACAAGATATGTTGCTTATGGCAAATTTGATGCGTATCATAATAATCGGTCAGCTCTTTTTTATCATTGGGACATTCTTTACTGCCTTACTTCAGTCATATAATCACTTTTTTATCCCGGGTATTGCAGCCGCTTTATATAACCTGGGTATTATCATCGGTGTCCTTATCTTTTCTGGAAATTTTGGAATATATTCAACAGCAATCGGCGTGATCCTCGGAGGACTCATTTTTATTGGAGTTCAGATACCTCTCGCAAGAAAAGTAGGGTTCCATTTCAAACCTTCTCTTGCGTATATCCACTCTGACGGTATAAAAAAAATCGGCAAGCTTATGTGGCCCCGAACACTATCTGTTATCGTCTTTCAAGTTGGGACGGTTGCTATCGGTTCGTTTATTTCGTTTTTAGCAGACCCGGGACGTATGCATGTTATCTTTGATTTTGCAAAGACGCTCGCATTTGCTCCTGTCGCGCTTTTCGGTCAAACGATTGCTCAAGCAGCGTTCCCAGTTCTCTCAAGAGAGAAAGACAAATTGGATGAATTTAAAACTACTTTTATCAATAGCTTTAATCAAATGCTCTATCTCGTGCTTCCGATATCGGTACTTATTTTAATTTTGCGTATACCATTCGTCCGCCTTGTCTTTGGAGCAGATAAATTTGATTGGCCAGCGACAGTCATGACCGGCCAAACCCTAGCTCTTTTTAGCATCTCTATATTTGCTCAGGCACTCATTACACTTGTGCTACGAGCGTTTTACGCACTTCAAGATACCAAAATTCCGCTCATCATAGGCAGTCTTGCAACAGCCATCCTTCTTTTTTTGGCGTATCTTTTTATCATCGTGTTGCATTGGGGAGTCGAAAGTTTGGGACTTGCTTTCTCCATTGCCAGCATGGTACAACTCATTATTCTCTTTTTGCTCCTTGAGAAAAAGGTCGGTGGATTTAAAAAAGCAGCACTCTTCCCTTCATGGGCAAAATTCTTCATTTCATCACTCCTTACTGCATTTGCGCTCTATATCCCCATTAAGCTTCTGGATCAACTGGTGTTTGATACCACGCGGACAATAAATTTGATTATCTTAACCGGTATCTCCAGCTTACTCGGACTCGCCCTTTATCTCTTTCTCACCTGGTTCTTTGACGTAAAAGAAGCAAAAGCGTACGTATTGATGTTCAGAAGAATGGGTAATTGGAGAGACATCCTCAGCAAACTCGACGAGATCATTGGGAGGGGAAAAGACTAAGCAACAAAAAATTCCAAGAACTCCTCTGCATTGGCACAGGTAATGAAAAGCCTCCATAGCTTTATATACCTTTATACGCAACTATGCCATAGCATATATAGGCCAGATAGCTTCCAAAGAGAAGAATTACTGCCCAAGCCAGAAGTTTTTTAGCCATATTTGGACGTTGTAATAAAAGGTAGACAATAGATGAAACGACGTTCACAACTGCAAGCGGGGTTACATAAAAAAAACTGTAAAGAATAAATGCAGCTATTGCCATGTGCGATGAAGGTAATACAAAGTGAGCAATGATTGGATAAAATATGTAGAGATTAACCACGATGAGTATAACAGAATATACTTTCCAAACCCTACTGAGGTCGGTAGCAGGGCTATTGATAACTTTATTCATACGTGATACGACAAACCCGCCTCTCAGCGGGATACTTCTCACCTTTCACCTCGTCCTTCTCACCTATTCTAGTACATTCCCCCCATACCACCAGGCATGCCTCCTGGCATTCCACCTTCGGGTGCGGATGATTTTTCTGGGATGTCAGCAATCAATGCTTCTGTGGTGAGAACCATTGTGCCAACACTTGCGGCGTTCTGCACTGCTGAGCGAGTTACTTTTGCAGGGTCGACGATACCAGCTTTGAGCATTGAATCAAACCCTCCGGTCAGTGCATTAAATCCAAAGTCAGTTCCTTTTTTGTCAGTCTTCTCTTTTTCTTCAATAGTCTTGATAACCCATCCATCGTCTTCTCCTGCATTCTTTACAATCCATCGAATTGGCTGCTCAAGTGCTGCGTATAAGATCTCAACACCGATCTTTTGATCTTCATTTTCCAGACTTTTTTTGAGTGCAGGAAGCACTCTGCGTGCTTTGAGTAATGTGACACCACCACCAGGGACAATGCCTTCTTCAAGTGCAGCTTTGGTCGCGGCAACGGCGTCGTTGACCCGCTCCTTTTTCTCTTTCATCTCAACTTCAGTTGCGGCACCAACATTTATTACTGCTACTCCACCTGCTAATTTAGCAAGTCTTTCCTGAAGTTTTTCCCGGTCAAAGTCTGATGTTGTTTGATCAATTGATCGTTTCAGCTGTGAAACTCGTGCAGCAAGCGTCTTTTTGTCTCCCTTACCACCGATGATGCGGGTATTTTCTTTATCTGCCCACACTTTGTCAGCCCGTCCGCAATCTTCAATGGTTACACTTTCAAGTGTCCGGCCTGTATCTTCTGATATGACTGTTCCGCCTGTCAGAATGGCAATATCCTGTAGCATTTCTTTCCGTCTGTCTCCAAATCCAGGAGCTTTAATCGCGACTGGGTTAAATGTACCGCGTAATTTATTAACAATCAGCGCGGCAAGCGCTTCACCTTCGATATCATCAGCAATAATAACGAAATTCTTCGTTACTTTGACCAGATTCTCAAGGAATGGAAGGAATTCATTAAGGGCAGATATTTTTTTATCTGTTATCAAAATATAAGGGTCATCAATTTCTGACTCCATACGATCGGTATTGGTGACAAAGTAAGGAGAGACATAACCTTTATCAAACTCCATGCCCTCTTTATACACGACTTCCATTTCCATAGTTCGTCCTTCTTCGACAGTCACAACGCCGTCTTTTCCGACTTTTGTGAGGGCTTCTGCGATGAGTGTACCAATTAAGACATCCTGTGCAGATATAGTTGCGACACGCACGACATCTTCGTCTTTGACAGGTCTTGCCATACTCTTTACTTCTGCAACAACTGCTGCAACTGCTTTATTTACTCCTTCACGAAGAATCATAGGGTTCGCGCCAGCTGTGACATATTTCATTCCTTCATTGACGATTGCTTGTGCGAGGACTGTTGCTGTCGTGGTACCATCTCCAGCGTTATCGTTGGTTTTGCTTGCTGCTTCCTTAGCAAGTTGTACACCCATATTTTCAAAAGGATCCTTGAGTTCAATTTCTTTTGCAACGGTCACACCATCATGAACGACAGTAGGCGCACCCCATTTTTTCTCGAGTGCAACGTTGCGGCCTTTTGGACCGAGTGTCGTAATCACTGCTCTTGCGAGAACATTAACGCCTCGAACGAGTGACTGTCTTGCTTCTTCACCAAATTGTAATTGCTTTGCCATAATATTTTTGAATTGGGAAGTGAGAGGGGAGAGATGAGAAGTACCTTTCACTTCTCACTTTTCACCTTTCACATCATTCTATGATTGCGAGTATATCAGTTTGTCTCACTAATTTCCACTCTTCATTTCCAACCTTTGCTTCATCGCCACCCCATTTTTTGTATAATACTTTTTGTCCAATTTTGACCACCATAGGAATAAGTTTTCCGTGTTCATCGTATGCACCAGCACCTATTGCCATGATTTCACCGATTTGTGGTTTCTCTTTAACGTTCTCAGGAAGATAAATTCCTCCTTCGCTTTTTTTGTCCGCTTGAAGCGGCTTGATGAGTACGTTGTCAAATAGTGGTTTAATGTTTGATTTCTTTGCCATTACAATATAATTTAATGTTGAGCTATCACTCGAACTTTCAATATGCTAAGTTATACAATACAATCCATTTATTGTCAATAGCCTATATGTTTTTACGGGTATCAACATACATGCTCTTGATACTTTTTATACCCTTGATACTTTTGATACTCTTCCTACTTAAGTATTGACACATCCTTTATTCTTCTATACGATAAAATTAACGTTCATTTCAGAACGAATATCGTACTATGAATTTAAGCGGTAAAAAGCTTTTTTTAGTTGGATTTATCGTAGTCCTACTTGTTGGTATACCTCTCACAGTTTACCTACTACAACAGCAACAAGAAACACGGAGCCGGGCTGAGAAATCGACAATTGTTACATTTAGCCCTGATTCGACGCAAGCTGCACCGATTCAAAAAAGTGTCGGTGATAGTGTTCCCCTTGATATTACTGTTGACCCAGGAAAGAATCTTGTTTCTTTCGTGAAGCTTGAAATTCAATATGACCCCGAAACCATTGCGACTGCTTCAGCAAATGCTTTTCAGGCAAATACGACTGCTTTTCCTTCCGTTCTTGAAGGACCAGTCTATACACCAGGAAAAATTGCTGTGACCCTTTCTGTCGGCCCAGATCCTACCAAAGCGATACAACAAAAAGTAAAGGCAGCAACGGTGACCTTTAAAGCACTCAAGAACACACCACCCGGTACTCCCACGCTGGTAACCTACAGCTCAAACACGCAAGTGCTCTCAATCGGCTCTAACGATCAGGCAAGCGAAAACGTTCTTTCAAGCGCAACACCTGCTACCATTGCAATCGGAGGTGCACCACTGCCGAGCGACCAACCAATACCGACTGGTACTATCGCACCGACAATTCCTATCTCCGAAGTGCCTACCATAGCGCCATTACCAACAGAATTGCCAACCTCCGCGCCATTGCCAACTGCACAACCCCTTCCTTCACCTACTTCACCTCCGACGACTGGTGGTCCGAACCAAATGCCAGTATGTAATAGTCTTGCTGTCGACAGATCACCAGGAGGCAACTCACCATTCTCAATTACCTTTACTGCCAATGGGAGCGACACGGACGGAACAATTAGCAAAGTAACACTTAACTTTGGTGATGGACAAGTCAGTGATATCACCAATGCCGGAGGGATCGGTACCGCATCGGTCAACGTATCAGCTTCACATACATACAACAATCCAGGCACATATCAAGCATCAGCAGTTCTCACAGACAGTAGCGGCGGCGTCAACACACCTTCTGAGAACTGCAAACAAGCCATCACAGTTACAGCAAGCGGTAGTGCCCAAACAGGTGGAGGCGGTGGCGGTGGCCAACAAACAATTGCTCCAACCGGCTCAACCGAAACAGCCATCGGTATCGGTATAGCAGTCATGATGCTCATAGTCGGCGGAGGCTTACTCTTCTTCATTCTCTAACTATAGTAGATTAATTCCTACTTGTTTATTTCTCTAAACAATTGTAATATATTTATTATTATGCAGGTTGATCCACGAGAATTACTAAAAGAATTTGTTACCGATGCTGGAAAGCTGATTGATACGAGAGCGGAAACTACAGAGACTAATCTGCAAGCATACCTCACTACGCAAATCAAAACTTCTGAACTAAAATTGCAGAAAGAAATACAAGCAACAAAAGCTGAAATAAAAGTAACGAACATTGCACTAAAAGTGGATATTGGTGAAGTACGTACCGAGGTATATGAAATAAAAACTGAATTAAAAGCAATAAAAGCAGCTACTATAGAGATCAAGAAAGTAGCTAAAGCACTACGCACCGGTATAGCGAAAAAATTGATTGAGCACGAAGAGCGATTAGAAGAAGTAGAAAAAGCAACTCGTACACAATCAAAACACTAACAATATGATTACTCTCCCCTCAAATAATTTGCTAATAGAACTTCATGTTCCTAATTTTGAAACCGCAAAAGACTTTTATGGTAAGTTAGGATTTAAAGTTGTTTGGGAACGCAAACCTGCCGAAAAGAAAGGCTATCTTGTCCTTAAAAGAAACCAAACAATTTTCGAAGGATACAAAAAGAGGGTTTGGGGTTGAGATAGTTATAATGGTTGAGGATATAAATACATTTTATAAAATTTCACAATCTTTTGCTAAAATTGTTGAAGAGCTACAGTTAAGACCATGGGGGCTAAAAGATTTTCGCATAGAAGACCCGTTTGATTTGTATCTTCGATTTACCGAACCTCACAATGTTCTCGATAAAACCAACTCAGTTAAATAAACTTACAGGCTTTTTATAACCTACTTGCTATCCGAAATCATCGAGAAGAGGGCTTCTTGGGGGAGGTTTACTTTCCCTGTTTGAACCATTCTTTTTTTACCCTTTTTCTGCGCTTCAAGTAATTTGTCTTTTCGGGATCTATCTCCACCTGACATTTTCTGAAGCACATCTTTTCTATATGGTGGAATTTCTTCACGGGCGACAATTTGATTATTGACTGTTGCCTGGATAATTTGACGGAATTGCTGTCGTTCGAGTGAGTCCTTTAACTTCTCGGCTTTCTGTCGAGCTATATATGTCGCTTCGTCCTTGTAGACAAGCTCTGACAAAACATCTATTGGATTGGTATTAATCAAAATCTCTAGTTTTACCAAATCTGCTTTTTTGTAATCAGTCAACTCATAATCAATACTGCCATAACCTGCTGTGACTGATTTTATTTCCCCTGATAACCCCCTGATAAACATACTGTACGGCATTTCGTATGACAATACTGCATACGCCTCATGATATTGCATATCAAGTAAAAAGCCTTTTTTCTTTTGGCAGACAGACATGACATTGCCGACATGTTCTGCCGGGGCATAGACATTCAGGAGCATATACGGCTCGTAAATTTCACCATCTTCTCGCGTATCGTAGAGCACCTGGGGCATAGTTAAAAGTAAATCCAATCCAAACTCTTGCTTCAGTCGCTCTTTGACAATATCTGCATGCAATAATCCCAGGAACCCGACACGAAAACCACTTCCCAAATATGCTGAATATTCATCAGTATATGTCAGTGAGGTATCATTTAATTCAAGCTTACCCAGAGCTTCCCGCAAATCAGCGAAGTCTTCTGCAGATCGTGGATACATACCAAAGAATACCATCGGTTGTGGAGTAGTATAACCCGCAAGTGCTTCTACATTACTACTATCAGCAATTATCGTATCTCCAACCCGTGCTTGCCTGATGTCTTTTATCCCTCCTACAATATATCCTATCTCTCCGGTATCCAGTCCTTCAGTTTCTTTAAGAAAGGGTGTAAAAATACCCGCTTCAACAATACTTGTTTTCATTTTGTTCTGATAAAACTGCACTTGGTCACTTTTTCGCACTTTACCGTCCATGACACGGACATATGAGATAACACCTCGGTACTCATCATAGACCGCGTCAAAAATAAGCGCCCTGAATGGTGCATCAATCTTGCCTACTGGAGGCGGAATTTTTTTAACAATTCGTTGCAAGAGCAAATCGACATTCTCACCTGTTTTTGCTGAAATAAACAACATTTCATCTTTATTAAATCCAAACCCCTCAAGCTCTTTGACGACTGCTTCTGTCTGTGCATTTGGTAAATCAATTTTATTCAAGACTGGAATCATCACCAATCCCTCCTTCTTTGCAACTTGATAATGTGCCACAGTCTGCGCCTGGATCCCTTGTGTCGCGTCGACCAGAAGCACAGCACCCTCGCATGCTGCAAGCGTACGCGAAACCTCATACGAAAAATCAACATGCCCCGGCGTATCGATCAAATTCAACTGGAAATTTTCCCCACTCCTATGATAATTCATCCGCACTGGTGCTAATTTAATCGTAATACCACGTTGCCTACTGATAACATTTTGGTCAAGGAACTGTTCCTGTAATTTATCTTTTGCAATCGTATGCGTCAACTCGAGCATCCTGTCAGACAAGGTAGATTTTCCGTGGTCGATATGGGCAATTATGGCAAAATTCCGTATGTGACTTTGTATTTGCATGAGCCTAATTGTATCAGAGAACGCATATCATTGCGAGGAATCTGTAAAAGAAGTATGGTAAAATAGTAATCTATGAGCAAGTTCCAGATCTCCATTACCATTTTCATTATTGCCATCTTTGTTGGCATCATCGTCGTTACCCAAGGTAGTTCAATCGCCAAACCAATTACCCAAGTCCCAACACTTCCTCCTGAGGCAAGCACATTTAAACTCCTTTCCCCCAGCCCACAGCAACAACGAGAGGTTCAGGGAGTACAAGGACCACAAGCAAGACAAGGAGGACCAAAACCCACCTTTGGTGTGGAAGAAGGCTTAAAAGCCTCTTACGCTGCCACTATCAAGACTACCAAAGGCGACATCGAAATTTTTATCTCTGGCAAAGACGCTCCCAGAACTGTCAAAAATTTTCTTGAAAAAGCGCACAATGGGTTTTATAAAAACCTCACCTTTCACCGGGTTGAGGATTGGGTAGTACAAGGAGGAGATCCCAGCGGTGATGGCTCAGGTGGGAATTTAATGCAGACAGAACTCAATCACTTACAGTTCGTCAGAGGCTCCATAGGCATCGCACGAGGATCAGACATAAGGGTTTCAAATGATTCCCAATTCTTCATCGTCAAAAACGACTCCCCCCACCTAGACAAACAATACACCAACTTCGGCATCGTGACAAAGGGAATGGAAGTGGTGGAAAAAATCCAAAAAGGAGATAAAATCCTGGGGATTACACCGGTTAAATAAGACTATTTATAAAGCTGACTATGTGTACCGAGAAATTCAAAAATGATGTATGTGTCACCATCACTAATGATTTCTCGATAAAGTGCTCGCCAATCACCCGTTACATTAATACTCCTTAAACCTTTAAAACTTCCTTTTAATGGATGATTTCTTAATTGAGAATTGAAAGGATCTTTTAAAAAAAGTAGGGAGTTTTTATCGAAGGCTTTACGAATTTTTGTATCAGCTTTATCGTATTGTTTGGTAAATGATTTACTTAATTTAACCCTCATTCTCATATTTTCTACGAGGATTATTGAGCCAGGTAATCATATCCTCGGCATTATCAAATGAAGGAGAAACTCTACCAGCTTTAATATCTTCTTCAGATTCTTTAAGACTTTTAAGCAAATACTCAGACGGCTGTTCATCCAAACTAAATTTCACAGTCTTGGTTTTGACCAGTTGCTTAAGATACGCATTGACCAAAGAACTCAAACTAAACCCCAGCTCACCAGCAACTTTCTGTGCCTCGATTTTTAACTTAGGATCTGTTTTTATATTAATAACCGCAGTATTCATATACCAAAAGTATATACTTTCTATTTAAAAATGTCTACTATGTTTGTAAAATCTTCAAACGAATAATCAGCTTCCTTTGACTTACCCCAGACCAAACATGTCCTGATACCTACTATTTTTGCCGGATTTATATCAACACTTACTCTATCACCAACATATAATATCTCTTTAGGAGCCAGATTTGATTTTTCAAGGATGGCATAAAACCCATCGAGTTCGGGTTTGCGTTCTTTAATGTCATCGCCAGATAAGATATAGGTAAACCATGCAGGATTAATATTGATTGTAAGAAGTGTTGACAAAATTCTTTCTGGTTTTGAGTTAGTAAAAATAGAAATTGGAACAATATCTTTTAGTTTTTCTATAGTTCTATAGACCTTTGGGTCAGGTTTATAAAATCCACCTTTATCAAGTTTAATAAAATGTTTTTGCCAATAATCAGATGGAAAGCCAAGAGATCGAAAAACAGCGGAGTTACTTCCATACTGTTTATAAAGTATTTCGAACTCTTGTATAACTTTTTCGTTAACAGATTTATTTACTGCTTTGGCATAAGTTTGGTAACGTAGATTATCATGCACTTTGTGGAATTCTTGTGTATGAATCGTGAGAGTACCTTCAAGATCAAACCAAATATGTTTGATAAGACTTTTTGCAACATGATCCATAGAAGAATTATAACACTACGTTCGGTTTACTAAATAGTCTGTTTACCAGCGGAAGTGAGCGAAGGCTTTGTTGGCGTCGGCTTGTTTGAGGGCGATTTCTCGTTTTCTGACTGCTTCTCCTTGATTTTGGAGGGCATCTTGTAACTCTGCTGCCAACTTCTCAGCGAATGTGTGATATTCTTTGTTGGAACGTTTTCGTGCTGCTTCGATGATCCATCTGAGTGCAAGTCCCATCCGGCGTTCGTGTCGGACTTCGACTGGGACCTGGTAATTGGCTCCTCCAATGCGGCGGGCTTTTACTTCGACTTTTGGCCCGACGTTTTGCATTGCTTTTTCAAATGCTTTTAAAGGCTCTTCACCTTTTTGTTTGAGAAGTTCAAACGCATTATATACCTGTGTCTGCGCGACAGTTTTCTTGCCATCCCGCATGATGTAATTAATCAACTTTGCCACAACGACATTGTTGTAGAGTATATCTGGTGTCGCCTGTCTTTTTTTTACTTTTGCGTGTCGCATATATTAAGATTTATGATTTAAGATATAAGATTTAAGAATTCTTTAATCCTAAATCCTTAATCTTAAATCTATTTAAGCTGCTGCTGCTTTCATCATTTTTGTTCCGTAAATGCTTCGGCTGGTTTTTCTTTTTTCAACTCCTAAAAGATCAAATTTACCACGGACAGCGTGGTATTTTACACCTGGTAAATCTCTGACACGTCCTCCACGAATCAATACAATACCATGCTCTGAGAGGGTGTGCCCTTCACCTTGAATATATGCAGTTACCTCCATTTTATTGGAGAGTTTAACTCTGGCTACTTTTCGCAGTGCTGAGTTAGGTTTTTTTGGAGTCATTGTTTTGACTAGTGTCACAACTCCACGCTTTTGTGGTGAATCTGCATCAGTATACTGCCGATCCTTGGCGTTGAATAGACGTTTCAAAGCTGTCGCCTTCGTCTTTTTATTTCTTTTCTCTCTTCCTCTTTTCGCGAGTTGTGATAGTGTCGGCATAATTTATCCTCTTATTGGTATGCATTATAGCATATCTTACTTAGTTCAGCTTCATAGTAATAAAGTACCAAGCGAATCATGAATTATGAAGCATGAATCATGGAGAAAAACTTAAAACCCTAATTCCTGATTCATTATTCCTGATTCAATCTTATGCGGCAGGTTCTACTACTGGTTGTTCAACAACTTCAGGTTCAGCTGCTTTGGGTTCAACGCTTGGTTCTGCCCCTGGATCTTCGAATTCGCCTGACATTCCTGCAACGGGGATGAGACGTCCGATGATGACATTTTCTTTCAGACCCAAGAGTTTATCAACCCGTCCTTCAAGTGCCGCTTCTGTTAATACTTTTGTGGTTTCCTGGAATGATGCAGCTGAAAGCCATGAATCAGAGAACAGAGCGGATTTTGTAATACCTAAGATTACTTGACGACCTGTTGCAGGTTCTCCACCTTCTGAAAGTACTTCTGCATTAATTTCCTCAAACCTGGCTTTTGTCACAAAATCTCCTGGAATAAGTGATGTGTCACCAACGCTCTCGACAATGATTTTATCAGACATCTTGCGTATTGTGACCTCAAAGTGTTTATCATTAATACCAATTCCCTGTGACTCATATACTTTTTGGACTTCTGTTATCAGATAGCGCTGGACCATCAAGAGTCCTCCGATCTTAAGAACCTCTTTTGGATCCAAATCTCCCTCAGCAAGTGGTGTTCCCGCATGGATCTCTTCACCATCGATGACTTTCAGCGTTGAAGCAAGCGGTACAAAATATTCTTGGGTTTCAATTGGTTTGATGCGGGTGTTCTTAACATGGATTCGATGTCCTTCATTGGTTGTTTCAATTTTTACTTTTCCAGTTATCTCAGAAACAGACGCCATATTTTTCGGTGTCCGCATTTCAAACAACTCTTCAACACGTGGCAGACCTTGGGTCACATCAGACATAACTGCACCGGCCACATATCTCGTACGCATTGTCAATTGTGTTCCAGGTTCTCCGATACTTTGTGCTGCCATTACTCCGACAGGAACACCAAGCCGGATTCTTTTCTTCGTTGAAAGATCCCACCCATAACAAGATGCGCACAATCCATACGGTAGTGCACAAATAAGCGGTGTTCGAACGACAACTTCTTGGACATCATTTTCTTCAATGAGCTTGACTGTCTCCTCATTAATTTCTTCTCCTCCTTTGAGAACAACTTTTTTGGGTTTTTGAGACATTGCGTTGACTGCCAATACACGACCGATGAGACGATCTGCAAAAGGAGCAGTCCGCTCTTTCTCACCACGGACGATTGTGATTCCTTCGGTTGTACCACAGTCTTCCTCACGGATGATAACTTCATGCGCGACGTCAACCAGTCTTCGGGTAAGATACCCTGCGTTTGCAGTCTTTAAAGCCGAATCAGTTAACCCTTTTCGAGATCCACGGGCTGATGCAACGTATTCAAAAATTGATAATCCTTCACGGAAGTTTGATTTAATAGGTAGGTCTACAATTTTTCCGAGCGGATCAACAATAAGTCCTCTAATCGCGGCTAACTGTTTCATTTGTTCTAGACCTGCACGTGATCCTCCTGAATCAATACTAATCTTAATCGGATTTTGAGGAGAAAGACTCTTCCATGTAAGCTTAGAGAGTGCATCGGTTACCTTCATCCATACCTCATTGGATAACCGTTTCTTTTCCATAAGCGTAATAAGTCCTTGCTGGTATTCAAGGTCAATTAAAGCAACTTTCTTTTCTGCTTCTTCTACCAATTTTGCCTTCTCTGGTACTATCTGGTTGTCAAAAACCGAGACACTGATACCTGAGATAGTTGCTCCAAAGAATCCAAGACTCTTGATCTTATCAATAAGTTGGGCAACGAGCTCTGGCGCATACATTTTCATTGAACGGGTAATAAGCCGCTTTATACTGCCTGCATTGATTGCGTCATTGATATAACCAAAATCTTCTGGAAGCAGTTCGTTAAATCTAATTCTTCCTACTGTGGTCTCTATGACTTCCGTAACACCAACATGGGAGGTGACACGGACTTGAATTGGTTGACGCATTCTTACTTTTCCAACATCATAGCCAAGCAGTGCTGAATTACTATTGCTGAAGAACGGCTGATCTTCCTCACTTTTTCGGAGCGTTTCATCCATAGTCGTTAGGTAGTACGTACCCAGCGCCATTTCCTTGTTGGGAAGCGTAATAGGATCACCATTCGCAGGCTTTAACAGATTGTGATTTGGCATCATGAGTTCAATCGCCTCTTCTTGGGCTTTTTGAGAAAGAGGAATATGAACCGCCATCTGATCACCATCAAAGTCAGCATTGTAACCTGCACATACGCAAGGATGCAGTTGAATTGCTGATCCTTCAATAAGTACAGGATAAAATGCCTGGATACCTAATTTGTGAAGTGTTGGCGCACGGTTAAGAAGGACGGGATGGTGCTTGGTAATTTCTTCCAAGATATCAAAAACTTCAGGTGGTCTTTTCTCAATATAACGTTTTGCTGACTTAATATTGGTTGCCAATCCTCGTGTGATTACTTCCCGCAAAATAAATGGTTTGAACATCTCAAGCGCCATTTCTTTTGGCAATCCACATTGGTTCAAACTCAATTCAGGACCAACAACGATAACTGAACGGCCTGAGTAATCGACACGTTTTCCAAGTAAATTCTGCCGGAAACGGCCTTGCTTTCCCCGAAGCATATCAGAGAGTGAACGAAGCGCAGATGAAAGTGTTTGACTGCTCCGTTGTGATGAGTCGATAAGCGCGTCAACTGATTCCTGAAGCATCCGTTTTTCATTCCTTAGAATAATCTCAGGTGCGCCAAGGGCGAGAAGATGTTTCAAACGATTGTTACGGTTGATAACTCTTCTGTATAAATCATTCAAATCAGAAGTGGCAAATCGTCCACCTGAAAGCTGAACCATAGGACGAAGATCAGGCGGAATAACAGGAAGCACAGTCAATACCATCGCGGCCGGTGTCACATCGGCTTTTCGCATATTCTCCAAAAGTCGAAGTCTTTTTACAATCTTGAGATAACGCTGGCTGCTTGCTTTTTCAGCTTCGGTACGGAGATTTGCAATAAGTGTTGTGACGTCAAGATTTGAAACAACCTCAAGAAGTGCTTCAGATCCAGTTTTAATAGTAAAGAATATTGGTATATCATATTCAAGAAGCTTAAAATACTCGTCCTCAGACAATACACTGCCTACTCGAAGACTCTTGAGAAGCTTTGTGAATGTGTCTGAAATCTCATCGAGCTTTTTCAATTCTCCTTCGAGTGATTCTGAATTTCGGGTCAATTTCTGACGGGTTGAAAGTTCAATTTCTTCTTGAATAAGTTGCTTTTGTTCTGTACTACTCTTGTTCTCTGTAATCTCTTTTTTCTTGCCCTCAGCTTCGTCGGTAATTTTCGCGCCTTCAGTTTCCATTCGCTCGGTCAGACCTTCTTTTCTTTTCGTTATGGTCTCGATAAAGACCTCAAGCGCTTCCTTCTTTTTTTCTTCATCAATATTTGTGATGAGATATGATGCGTAATAAATAATTGATTCAAGACTTTTTTGTTGAATATCAAGAAGGAGTGACAATGCGCTCGATGCACCTTTGAAGAACCACACATGTGCAACGGGCGAAGCCAGTGTAATATGACCCAACCGCTCGCGTCTTACACGCGAGAGCGTTACTTCGACACCACATTTGTCACAAACAATACCACGGTATCTAATCCTCTTGTATTTTCCACAATAACATTCCCAGTCTTTCGTAGGACCAAAAATTCTTTCGTCAAATAACCCGTCTTTTTCAGGACGTAGTGTCCGATAATTAATCGTCTCAGGCTTGGTCACTTCACCATAAGACCACTGCATAATATCCGAATTCTTGGCCAAGAGAAGTTTCAACGACTTAAAGTCTGATATATTCAAATCCTTTAATATATTTTTACCTTTATTATTCATAGTTTAATTAATGTTCAATTGTTATCTTTAACAATGAAGCACTGCAACAATTGAGCAATGAAATCTTTTATTGCTGTACTGGCTTTTCGCCTTCTACAACCTCCTCTTCAACCTCTATTTCCGGTTCAAGCTCAGGCTCAGGTTCTTTCACTTCTTCAACAACATCTACTGCCTCAAGTGACTCTTCTAAATCTTTGACTTCTTCTTTTATTGCTTCCGTCGCAATTTCTTCTTTCACTTCTAATGTATCATTGGCGACAACGGCACCCATAGGGACGACATTGAGACCAAGGGATTGTAATTCTTTAATCAACACTTTAAACGATTCAGGAACCTTTGGTGTTGGGATATCAGTTCCTTTGACAATTGCTTCAAATGCTTTGGCCCGTCCTACGACATCATCTGACTTAATGGTCAACATCTCCTGTAGGATATACCTCGCACGGTGTGATTCTAACGCCCAAACTTCCATCTCTCCCAATCGCTGTCCACCCATCTGCGCTTTTCCTCCAAGCGGTTGTTGCGTAACAAGTGAGTATGGACCGGTCGAACGTGCGTGAGTCTTATCCTCAACCATGTGAATAAGTTTCATAATGTATTCTATACCAACAACCACTGGATTTTCAAAAGCAATACCGGTCTTCCCATCATACAGCTGAATTTTACCGTTGACTGGCAAGCCCGCTTGCTTCAAAAGATCAACCATTCTTTGTTCGTCAATTTTCTCAAAAGCCGGCGCGCCAATTTTAATTCCCAATTTTTGCGCCGCAAACCCAACATGCGCTTCCAAAATCTGTCCCAAATTCATACGGGCCAAAATCGAAACAGGTGAAATGATAATATCAATTGGGGTACCGTCTTCAAGATGCGGCATATCAGCAACAGGCAAAATTCTTGAGATAATTCCTTTATTCCCATGACGTCCTGCAAGCTTGTCTCCTACTGAAACGTGTCTGAACTGAGCTACCTCAACAATAATCTTGCGCATCGTTCCAGGCTCTAATTCATCTCCCTGCTTACGGTCAAGTGTCTGAACTGAGATAACAGTTCCGCGTTCACCATGAGGCATACGAAGAGAAGTATCACGAACTTCCCGCGCTTGCTCTCCAAAGATTGCCCGGAGTAACCGCTCTTCTGCTGTTAGTTCTGTCTCACCTTTTGGAGCAATCTTACCGACGAGAATATCTCCTGGGCTGACTTCTGATCCTAAGACGACGACTCCAGTCTCATCAAGATTGGCAAGATCCTCTTCGGAAACATTGGGAATATCTCGGGTTGTTTCTTCAGGGCCTAGTTTTGTTTCTACAACAGCTGCTTCATATTTTTCGATGTGGATACTTGAAAGCGCATTTTCTTTTACCATATTCTCTGAAATAACGATAGCATCCTCATAACCCAATCCATCAAGTGACGCATAGGCAATTAACAAATTCCTGCCCAGTGCCAACTCACCAGCTTCACTGGATGGTCCATCAATTAAGACATCTCCACGTTTGACACTCTGTCCTCCAGTAACGAGAGTCCGTTGGGTATACGTTGTTGCTGCGGAAGTTCGGTCAAAGGTCTCAACTGGGAATGTCACTTTATCACCACTCTTGGACTCTAGTACAACTTTTTCCGCATCTGCAAATGTAATCTCTCCATCAAAAGGTGCGGTAACGACTCGGCCCATAACTGATGATATTGTGGTTTCCATACCGGTTCCGACAGTCGGACTCTGAGGATTAACCAATGGGACTGCTTGACACTGCATATGAGTACCCATCAGCGCACGGTTTGCCTCATCGTGTGCAATAAATGGAATAAGTGATGCTGACGTTCCGACAACTTGACGTGGAACAATATCTATATACTGGATCAACTCACGATCAACTTCAGTAAAATCTCCATTGTACCGGGCTGGTATCCTCTCATCTAAAAGTTCACCCGACTCAGAAAGATTAATGCCTGCATGAGTAACATACGCTTCACGTTCGTCATCAGCTGTTATATAAACAATTTCATCAGTTGCGCGCATTATTTCTTTATTCCCATTTTTCTCTTTCACTACCTTTTTATATGGAGCCTCCAAAAATCCGTATTCATTCACACGTGAGTAGAGAGCCATATAGGTAACCAGTCCAATGTTCGGGCCTTCAGGACTTCGGATCGGATCGATTCTTCCATACTGTGAGCTATTGATGTCCCGAATTGAAAAAGCCGCACGTTCTCGTGAAATACCACCAGTACCCATGACGGTCAACCGATTTAAGTTGTCAATTTCTGAAAGTGGGTTGGTCTGGTCGAGGATTGTGGAGAGCTGTGAAGTACGGAAAAACTCATTAATCGCTGCCATAATCGGACGGGCATTAATAAGATTGCCGACGGTAATCGGCACATCCGCTTGAAGAAGACTCATACGCTCTTTAATGCTTCGCTCGACTCGAAGGACACCAACGCGGAATGCATTAATCGCAACAAGCTCTCCAACACTTCGTACCCGGCGATTGGACAGACTATCTATATCATCAGTATTACCCTTGCCTTCCTCAAGCATCATAAGATATGAAAGGGTTGCGGTAATGTCATCAAGGGTTAAAACATGTTCTTCAGATGCATTAAAACCAGGGATTGTTTTGAGACGTTTGTTGATCTTATATCGTCCGACAACACCGAGATCATAACGGCGGTTGTTAAAAAAGAGATTAGTAAAGTACTCGCGTACCTTATCAAGCACTACAGGCTCGCCTGGATGCATCTTGCGGAAAATTTCGATAAGTGCCTCAGTCTCATTTGTGGTTTCATCTTTCTGAAGGGTATTAGCAATAAGTGAAGAACCTGCTTCTCCTCCAATATCTTTAAAACGTTCTTTAATTTGCTCATTATCTGAGATACCCAAAGCACGCAGAAACGTTGTTGCTAAGAATTTCCGCCGTCTGTCAATCTTAACAGTGATCGTACCATATCGTGTCGTTGCGAATTCAAGCCATGAACCATGTACTGGCCGGATTTCGGTTGAGTAAAGCGTTTTGCCGGTAATAGGATCCTGCGTCCCCGTAAAGAAAACACCTGATGAACGAACCAACTGATTAACAACTGCCCGCTCAATACCATTGACTACAAAAGTCCCACGATTGGTCATTTGCGGGATATCACCCAGAAAAACCTCGGCATTGTGTGTCTCGCCAGTCTTTTTATTTGTTAACGTTACCCCTATTGTTAAAGGCGCATTGTAGGTGAGTCCTTTGTAGAGCGCTGTTTCAGAATCTATTGAAGGTTTCCCGATCTTATGTTCATGAAAAGTAAGTGTCCAGTTCTTACCAGTAAAATCTTCCACAGGAGATACTTCTTGAAGAATTTCTGCGATGCCTTTCTCTTGAAAAAGTTTATACGATGCTTTTTGTACTGCCAATAGATCTAACTTTGGCAAGTCTTTATAGGTCTTTCCCCAATTTTGGCGAAGAAGGAAATCTTTATTGTCTTGTACTTCAGATTGCTTTGGCATCGTGAGTTAAGGTCGGGCAGAATTTGTCCGCCGAAGCTTAAGCGAAGGCGGAATATCTCGTTCATGCAACAAAAGATACACGGGGCGATGCCCTTGTATCTTCATATCAAATGAGAGTTATTCATGTATATCATAGACCTTATCGCTTGTCAAGAGTTTTTCTTAAGAAGAGGTGTCATCCAGCCTGCCGACACTTTGACACTTCAACAAGGAGGGTGTGAGATGCACTGAAGTGCTTTTGACATGATTTATCGCGAACACTATACTAGAACTAGTGAAAACAAAAGGTAAAATACTACAAAAACTCCAGCGTAAACAAACGCTAAGAAACAGTCAAATATTCCTGGGTCTTATCGTTGTTCTTCCTCTTATTGTTTATAGCATCGCAGTCTTATATAAAACCTTTCCACCACCTCTGGCAAAAAATAATGCAACAGTCACCATCCCTGATGAAGAAAAATATGTACAAGGACAAATTATTGTAAAGTATAAAGACACATTGTCGGATACCGTTATCAATGAGCACTTGCAGCCATTAAATGCTCATATAAAAAAGCGCATTGAAGGCATAAATTATATAGTTGTTACGGTTCCTCCAGGACAGGAAAAAACAGTTCTTGAGACGTTATCACATGATCCGTTAATCAGCTCTGTTGGACTTGATCATATCTATCATTTACAATTTACTCCAAATGACGCGTTCTTTTCCAATCAATGGGCTTTTGAAAATACTGGTCAGTCTATTAAAGGAAAAAGCGGCGTCAAACAAGCGGATATCGGTCTGAAAGCCGCATGGGACGTTACAAAAGGAAATGGAGTGAAAGTAGGTGTCATTGATTCAGGTATTGGTATGAATCATCCCGATCTGCAGGGAAAAGTGGGCTTATTAAAAATATTCGCGGGTTCTTCAATTGATGACAGACATGGTCATGGCACACATGTAGCAGGTATTATTGCGGCAAATACTGATAATGGAGAAGGCGTATCGGGTATTTGTCCAGGTTGTGAATTATTGATAGCAAAATCAATAGGAGACGAGGGTTCAGGGAACGAATCAACGCTGAGTGAGGCAATCATATGGTCTGCTGATAATGGTGCGAAAGTCATTAATTTAAGTGAAGCAAGTGGTGCTAAATCCCAATTTTTAGACGATGCAGTCGCTTATGCCTGGAATAAAGGAGCAGTAATTGTTGCTTCAGCAGGAAATAATAACCTCAATAAGTTGTATTATCCTGCTGCATCCCCACACGCAATTGCTGTGGGCGCAACTGATAATACTGATAAAAAAGCAACATTTTCCAATTTTGGCACTTGGGTTCATGTAACTGCTCCAGGCGATCAAATTTACTCGACCCTTCCAACCCAACCATATGATTTGCAACCCCTCAAGAATCTCTCATTCACCTATGATTATCTTTCCGGCACGTCGATGTCAGCTCCAGTAGTCAGTGGTGTCGTAGCGCTTATTTGGGCAAGTCAGTACGGGACATCAAACACAGCTGTTGTAGAACGACTCTTTAGCACCGCAGATAAAATCCCCGGTACTGGACAATATTGGACATATGGAAGGATAAACGCCGCCAAAGCAGTCGGCACTACAGCGACAACTCCCACTGTTTTACCAACACTCCCCCCCACACCCATCGCACCAACATTCTTTTGCATAAGAAACGGCCCAGGAGGCTGCCAGACACAAAATTAAGAGCACTTACGTATTGTCAACAATACTTGCATTTGCTAAGATGCAACTATATATGAAGCTGCAAAAATTTTCTTTTCGGAGTATTGCCTATCAAGAAAAAGATAATTCTTTTACCGGCGTGTGCCTTGACTTAGATATTGTTGAGGAAGGACACGCAACGCTTCAAGAATCAATTCTTAGTATCAATGATGCAATTGCTTCCCATATACAAGCAGCAGAAAAGCTAGGATTCCCAACAGAACTAATCTCCCGCCCTGCCCCGAAAGAATATTGGGATAAACTTGACGCAATGGTTCACACAGACGCAACCAAACTAACCAATAAGCCGTTTCAATTCTTTACAACCAACCCATACCCCGCTTTAAGTTATGCCTAAGTACAAACCTCTAAAATATCGGGAAGTCGTAACAATACTCACCAATCTTGAGTTTACTCCGCACAATACTGGTGGAACTTCTCACCAAACCTGGACGTTACGAAAAGACAGTAAAAGCTTTGCAGTGACGATATTTTTTCACGGCTCAAACATCGAATTTAAACGAGGCACACTCAACTCCATCATCCGCCAAAGCGGATTTACCAAAGACGAATTTTATAAGGCTTTGAAGAAATAATTTCTTTTAAGAAAAGCGTTGTGAAACTTTTTCACCTAGAAGGTATACGGGATCTTACCTGCTGCGTAATCTTCCTGGAAGTTGCGTGTTACGGATACTTGGTTGCATTAAATTTACTCTTTTCCAATAAGCTGTATCAATCTCTTTGGACGGGGAAAGTATTTTAACGTGTGTAACACCTTCAGGTATAGTCATATTAGGGTCTTCAGGATATCTTTCTCCAGCTTGAGTTAATGTAACCCCTACACCTGATACCCTTCGAGCAGCGCCTTGCAATAAACGTGCTGCCTGTTCTGTTGCAGACACAACACTTGTTCGCCTCTCTGGGGGTTCATACTCGAGCTTCCCTGGTTCCAGCTCAGGGCGTCCTTCTATCTGTCTTATTCTTTCTGGGGGTCTCAAATATTCTGACATAGGCAATACTATACTATAAGTTCTCCAAAAGTCAACCAGCTTCCTTTGCAACCTCAGTGGTGCTATAATAGTTACTACTATGACCGCCTCTGAAATAGTTACCAAATACATCAAATTCTTTGAAAAACGTGGACACAAACGTATCGCTAATTCCCCGCTTGTCCCTCAGAACGATCCTTCAACGCTTTTTACGTCCAGCGGCATGCAGCCACTCGTGCCGTATTTACTGGGAGAACAGCATCCACTTGGAACTCGTTTGTTTAATATCCAAAACGTGTTCAGGGCGGTTGATATTGATGAGATCGGAAATAACCGTCACACAACATTCTTCCGAATGCTCGGCAACTGGAGTCTTGGTGACTATTTTAAGAAAGAGCAATTGCCGTGGATTTTCGAATTTTTGACAAAAGAATTACAAATCAATCCAAACAAACTTTACGTTACTGTTTTTAAGGGAACTGCTGATGTTCCAAAAGATGAAGAATCCATTACTCTTTGGAAAGATATTTTTGAGAAAACAGGCGTCACATCTGAAGGACGGATATTTGAATACGATGCAGAGAAAAACTGGTGGTCAAGATCAGGTCCTCCTGACAAAATGCCTCCGGGTGAACCTGGTGGTCCAAGCAGCGAAATCTTTTATGATTTCGGAGCAGATTTAGGTATACACGAAAACTCTCCATTTAAAACGAGCGATTGCCACCCTAACTGTGACTGCGGCAGATATATTGAGATCTGCAACACTGTCTTCATGGCATATAAAAAACAGGAAGACGAATCTCTGAAACCGCTGCCTAAACCAAATGTCGACTTTGGCGGAGGGCTTGAACGCTTACTCATCGCAGCAGAGAATCAGCCTGATGTGTTCAGATCAAGTTTGCTTGCGCCCATTATAAAATCACTTGAAACCGAAACAGATAAATCCTACGAAAATAATGAATTAAGTATGAGGATTGTGACAGATCATTTGGTGGCAGCAAGCTTTATCGCGCTCGACGGCGTCCATCCATCAAACACAGAGCAAGGTTATATCTTACGAAGATTGATCCGCCGGAGTTTTGATCACTTTTCCAAACTTGAAGGGAGCGAAGTTACACCAATTGTCGAAGCAATTGCGCAGCAATATAAAGAAACCGATTCTGAAATTGTTGTACATCACGAAAGAGTAAAAAATACCATTCTCGAGGAAGTCAAAAAGTATTCGACTGCGCTCACCAAAGCAAAAGCGTACATTGTTAAAAAATATCCAGTCAAACATGGCGATGAACTCATGGGTGTTACCGAGATTGCCCCTGACGATGTTTTCTATCTGTATGCGTCACACGGGCTATCCCCAACTCAAATTGAAAGTCTTGGCTACGTCTTTGACAAACAGGCTTTTGCTGAAAAAATGGAAGAACATCAAAACCTAAGTAAAAAAGGTGTTGGGCTGAAATTCCGTGGTGGTTTGGCTGATCATTCGGAAAAAACAGTCATGGGACACACGGCAACCCATCTTTTGCATCAGGCAATTCGTGATCTGCTCGGTAAACAGGTCCATCAATCAGGATCCAACATTACCGCAGAACGTGTTCGCTTTGACTTTAATTATGATGCCAAACTGACCGATGAACAAGTCAAACAGATTGAGGATGCCGTTAATGAAAAGATTCGAGCCAACTTACCCGTTCATTTTGAGATGCTTCCCACAGAAGAGGCCAAAAAAATCGGTGCTATTGGATTATTTGAAGACACCTACGCTGATACCTCAAAAATATATTTCATCGGAGGAGATTCCAGCAATCCTAAGGCTGCTTACTCTATTGAATTCTGCGGTGGACCACATGTCGATTTTACACAAGCGCTAAAATCGTTTAAGATAATAAAACAGGAGAATCTTGGCAACAAAATGCGAAGAGTCTATGCTGTGGTTGGAAATAAGTGAGAAGTGAAAAGTGAGAAGTACAAAACCTCTCACCTCTCAACTCTCACTTCAATAATATGAAGCTGCCTATTCCATCATTTCTTGGTTCGAAAAAGAGATCCTCAGATTATTATCTGGCGCTTATCCTGACCGATGAAAAAGCCAGTGCGGTGATACTTCAAGCGGAAGATGGAAACCTCAAAAAGATCAGTACCCATGAAGAATTTTTTACGACAACTGTTGAGGATTTAGGTTTGGAGGAATTTATCACTGTCGTTGATAAAACAATCAGTCATGCTGAAGAAGTGCTTCCTCCAAATATAGAAACCCACCAAACGGTTTTCGGTGTCAAAGATAAGTGGGTAGAAACAGAAACGAAAAAGATAAAAAAAGAATACCTAGAAAAATTAAAAAAAGTCTGTGACGCGCTCGATCTCTCCCCAATTGGCTTTATGGTAACGACTGAAGCGGTAACGCATCTGATGCAAGATGAAGAAGGAGCACCGCTTTCAGCTGTTTTTGCAGAAATAGGGAAAAAACATGTTACATTACATCTCCTTCGAGGCGGGAAAATTATAGAAACAGTAAACAGCTTGCTCCATGAATCCGCACCAGCTACCGTAGATAAACTCCTCAGCCATTTTACTGTCCCAGTGTTGCCTGCACGTATTATTCTCTTTCTTACTAAGCCTGATGAATCAGCAAGTCAAACGTTTATAAAACATCATTGGAGTAAAAGTCTCCCCTTTTTACATATGCCACAAGTGACTGTCCTGCCTCCTGGCTTTGATAGGCGGGCTGTTATGTATGGAGCAGCCACACAAATGGGTTTTACTGTCGTCGAGACTGCCCACGCATCGTTACCCAAAGTAGAACCGAGTGAAGCGTCTCAAGAAGAAGAACCCACCCACAAAGATGAAAATCTCGAAGAGAACGAAAAAGAGACTGCCTATGATAATTTACAACCGGTAACAGAAACTCAGGCAGGGGAAGATTTTGGATTTGTCGTTGATCAAGATGCAGATGGGAACAGTCCACCCACGCATCATGAAAAAAATCCCGAAACAGAAACCGACCATACTCCTGTGCATCACACGGGACATATGCAGGAGCACGAAACACCCAAAGTGCATCATGAAGCTGCAGAGGATAGAGACGAGAAACACCATGGAGAACGTCATGACTCCGAAGCTTCAAATATATCCAAACTTCCGTCATTCGCTTTCTTAAAAAATGTAAAAATTCCCAGTATGAGTGGCGTTCTGGGAGGGTTGAAAGGACGAAAATCCTTACTCAAAATTATCATCCCGATTGTGGCCATCATACTGCTGTTTATTGGAATATCACTCTTTTATATCTATAACGTTTCAGCTACTGTGACCTTGACTGTTAGCCCCAACATGGTTGATCAGGAAGAAACGGTTGTCTTCTCAACTACCTCACCAAGCGATTTTTCCAAAAAAGTTATTGCTGCACAAAATATTACCGCTGCCATCGACGGAGAGGCAAGTACTGACGCGACCGGGAAGAAAGATGTCGGTGAAAAAGCCCGCGGAAACGTGACTTTGTATAACAATTCCGAAGGTACCGTTAATTTAAATACCGGCGCTGAATTGAAAGCGAGTAATGGACAAATTTTTGTCCTTGATCGCGATGTCCGGATTGCATCTGCATCTGGAGATATCTTCTCAGGCACCAAACCAGGCACCTCACAAGCAAGTGTTACTGCAAAAGACCTCGGAACAGAAGGGAATTTACCATCGGGAACCAAGCTCGCAGTAGGAAGCAACAATACCATTGCTGCCAAAAATGATAATGCTTTTTCAGGTGGATCAAAGAAAAATGTCACAGTCGTTTCAAAAAATGATCTTGCCAAATTGCGAGCTGATATACCAAAAAGTCTGAGGAGTCAAGCACAAAGCAAACTTTCGGAACTTGCGAACAGCAATGAAACAGTCCTTCCTCTTGTAGGAAATGCGACCTTACAAAAAGAAAAGTTTGATAAAAAAGAAGGTGACGAAGCCAAAAAAGTAACGCTTCGGGCAACCGTTATGTTCTCCGGCATCTCTTATCAAAATGATCAATTGAAGGATTATGCTCAAACAGTTCTCAAAAATAAATATGCACAAGATGTCACATTTGCGCCGAATAGTATTAATGCAACTGTTAAAACTGCGAAGCAAAAAGATACAAAATCAGCTGAATCAACTGTCACACTGCAAGCAGGACTTCTCCCTAAAATTAACCCGCAGGATGTTATAGAAAATGTGAAAGATAAATCGCTCGGTCAAGCCCAAGAAACCCTTGGCAATCTTCCGCAGGTAACAAAAACTGATATTACCTTTTCTCCACCCGTCCCGCTTCTCCCCAATCTTTTTCCGAGACTACCAAAACAAATTGCTGTTGAGGTAAAAACACAATAAGACTATGAAAACACAAGTCTATAAAAAATCAAATAAAAAGAACGTTCGGAAAATTGTCCGTTTTACCGGTCTTTTTGTCTCTCTTGTCGGGCTTTTTTTAGGTATGTATACCTTCTTCCCTCTCATCTCATATGAGATATATATAAAGCCAGCGTTTGCAAGCCAATCGTTTGCTGCTCCAATTCCTAAAACGACAATAATTACACAAGACTATATTCAAAGTCTGTTAAAAAATACTGCAACACAACTGACACGACTCACTTCACAAAATGGCAATACGTGGCTGCCGACGACATATAAAGAGATGCAGATTACGACGCAACTCTCAAGCTACTCTCTTTCTATTCCCAAATTAGGAATCGATTATGCAAATATCTCGACAATTGACTATGACGTCGATGAACACTTGGTTCACTATATAGGAACTGCGCTTCCTCCCAATATCGGTAATGCTGCTATCTTTGGTCATTCGACACTTCCACAATGGTTTGACCCAAAAAATTATAAAGCTATTTTTGCAACCGCGCATACGATGAAAATTGGTGATGCCATCAATGTTACGATGGCTGATAAAATCTATACGTACAAAGTCGTCAGTATGTCTATTGTTGAAGCTGATGACACGTCATATCTTATCCAGGATACTGACGGGAGTTATATAACAATTATTACCTGCACACCACCCGGAACGATATGGAAACGATTGCTAATCAAAGCCAAACTTGAGACAATATAAAGGCGGGAGGTGAGCTACTTATGCAAGAAAACGTACAACAATCAAGAGCGATGCTTATTCTAAAAAAAATATGGCCGTTTGTTAACCGCGTAATAAATGGTATTGTTTATTTTCTCATTTCAATCATCAAAAGCTTTTTCAAAAGCGCGATACAAATGATCAAAGGGGTGTGATGACTGAAGAAACATTAGCATTACAAGCAATACAAAAAAAACTCGTTGGTAAGCGTCTAACGTATGAAGAAATTTTTGCGGTGATGGATTCTATCAGCCATGACCGGCTTTCTCAAGTGTTGACCACTTATTTTGCTGCATCAGGCTACTCCAAAGGCTTTAGCAATGAGGAAATGTATTTTCTGACAAAGGCAATGATCGCGACTGGCGATAGACTCCAATTTAAAGGGCTCATCGCGGATAAACATTCAATAGGTGGTGTTCCCGGCACTCGAACAACATTGATTGTGATCCCCATTATCGCGGCAGCTGGATTTAGAATACCGAAGAGTTCCTCACGTGCCATTACAACACCTGGGGGCACTGGCGATGATATGGAAGTCCTCGCCCCAGTCACATTTGGCAAAAAAGATATTTACCGGATTGTCCGCGAAACGAATGCGTGTATTGTGTGGGGCGGCGGTGTTGATATCGCTCCTGCGGATGATGATTTGATAAAAGTTGAAGAACCGCTGCTTCTGGAAAGTTTTGATAAAATTTTAGTATCCATCATGGCAAAAAAAGTTGCGTTTGGCTCCAATCATATCGTCATTGATCTTCCATACGGCAAACATGTAAAAGTACATAATAGAGCTGACGCGGAAATCCTCAAGAGCAAATTTGAATATTTAGCTAGAAGGTTTGATGTAAGACTGCATGTGTATCTGCATGCGACAAGCCAACCAGCTGGGCGTGGCATCGGACCATTGCTTGAGGTAAAGGAAGCCTTAAAAGTCCTTGAGCAAGGATCTGATAGACCTATTGACCTGGAAGAAAAAGCACTTCATCTGGCAAGTATGCTCCTTGATCTCTGTCTGGAAGATTCAGATAAAAAACTCAACGAACAGGTTAAAAAAGAATTTGGTGATAGCCTTACCTGGGCTAAGTATATCCTTGCAAGCGGCCATGCACTAAAAAAAATGCGCGAAATTATTAAAGCCCAAGGAGGCAATTCTGCTATAATAAGTGCTCAATTAAAACCTGGGAAATATGCTTATGAAGTAGCTGCCAAAAGAAGCGGCGTGGTTAAAGAAATAGATTGTAAAAATCTCACTATCCTAGCCAAAATCTTAGGCGCACCATTACAGAAAAAAAGCGGTATCTATTTACATAATAAAATGGGTGAACATACAAAAACAGGAGAAACTGCTTTTACGATGTACAGTGAGAGTGAGTATAATTTAGAAGAGGCGAAAGACTCACTTAAGCACTTTCCGGTTTTGATATATGACTAATAAAATCAAAATGCAAAAGTCAAAACTCAAAAGTACAACTCAAAATTAAAAAGTAATAACTTTTGCCTTTTTACTTGTATTTTTGACTTTTGAATTTTAACTTTTGATTTACTTATGAAAAAGTTCTCTTTTCTCATTGTTATGCTTGCACTCCTTATTGGTGGAATCGGTGCCTGGTGGATCAACGGGACTTCAGCAGCTGATCCCGCAAACGACACCCTCAAAACCTTCTCAATTACCAAAGGCGAAGGGGTACGGCAAGTTGCCAATAAATTAAAAACCGAGGGACTTATTAAAGATCCGGTAATCTTTTTTCTTTTGATACGACAACAAGGAGTTGATGGTAAAATACAAGCCGGTGAGTTTCAACTCGCGCCAGCCATGACTGCCGCGGAAGTAGTCAAAACGCTGCAAGTAGCCACCAACGACGTCCGGGTAACAGTTCCCGAAGGAAAACGTGCCGAAGAAATTGCTGAAATTTTACAGAAATACTTTCCATCCTATCAAGCATCTTGGGAACAACAATTGGCGCAACATGAGGGCTATTTATTCCCTGACACGTATTCTTTTCCTCAAGAGGCAACAATTGATGATATTATCAAAACAATGACCGATAATTTTACACAAAAATATAGCAGTATAAATGGTGGTAGAAAAGCGACACTGACTGAAGAAGAAATTGTAAAGATTGCTTCCCTCGTTGAACGGGAAGCCAAACATGATCAAGACCGCCCATTGGTCGCAAGTGTTATTTTGAATAGATATGATATAGGAATGCCACTTTATATTGATGCAACAATCCAATATGCACTGGGGTATAATCAAGCCGAAAAAAGATGGTGGAAAGAAGGATTAACCGTTGATGACCTCGCACTCGACTCTCCTTATAACACCTATAAAGTAGCCGGCTTACCTCCAACACCCATTGCTAATCCAGGCTTAAAAGCACTAGAAGCAGTCGTCAATCCCGCAAATACTGAATACCTCTATTACATCTCAGACAGCTCAGGGCAAAACCATTACGCCCGTACCAATGACGAGCATGAAGAAAACAAGAGAAAATATGGGCTTTAATAAACAGCATCTTGTACTCAAGTCTGCTTGAAGTTGACTTCCTGACAAGTACTCAAGTACGATACTTATATGAAGGGAAAACTATTTTGGAAAGAGCATCACAGATTGATACTCTTAGTTGGTTTTCTTGTTCTTATTCCTCTTCTGCTTCTTCAATTGCGACATAACTCTCCACCTCAGAAACCGACGTATGTACAACCGAAATCAGCAACACCTGCTCCAGTCTGGAAGACCTATGATGAACAAGTAAAAGAAGGCACACTTCAGCCTGCAAAAGAGATACTTGAGGTTGTGGTGCATTACGATGAGAACAAAACACCACAGTTTACCTTCACAGCATTTCATAAAAAAAACGGCTATGTACGGTCACTTCCTGAAGAAAATCCCTATACAGCACAGCTGCTCAATGTCAATCAACAGGTTATCGCTGAACAAGCATTTGCAGTACCAACTGAGAGGATTAGTGAAACAGTTTCCCGTAGTCGGGATTCATCCATACGTGGTAAAGTAGATACACTTTCCCAGGTAGATGCAGTAATTACATTGCCATGGAATGCTGATGCAACTGAAATCCGCATTCTCGATACAAAAGGCACACAAGTAGGTATCGCTCCAATTTCTCAAGTACAAGTATTTAATAATACACC
>JBGTMH010000012.1:0-9410 GCA_041743715.1 Patescibacteria group bacterium
GAAATAATCAAGAGTCAAAGCCCACTCATTGTTCATGTTTCATTATTAGACAAATACCAAGACACCCGGACATTTCATGTCGTCTACCAAAGCCACGAACGTAATCTAACCAACGAAGAAGTAGGAGGAATCCGCAAAAAAATCCTTACTGTTCTTAAAGACAAATACAATGCGCTGTTAAAAGAGAAATAAAAAATTGACAACACAAAATGTATTTGTAATATTTTTCACGAATATCCGAGGTGATCTTCAATACGATTAACTCTTTCTCTCACGTGTTTAATTGCATTGGTATAGTCTTCCATCATAAGTTTCATATCTTTTTGGATTGTATTTAATTTACGATTCACTGGCTTTAATTGGACTGATATTTCTGCTTTTACTTCTTCTCGGACTACTCCACGGACTTCGGTACGAACCACTGTCCTGACTATTTCTCGGACTTCGGTATGAACCACTGCCCTGACCTCTTCACGAACTTCAGTACGAACCACATCACGTATCTGTTGTAAATCAGTTTTTGTGAGCATGAAATTATCCTATCATGTTACTGACGTACAACACAAGAGAACAAATGGAATCAAATTATCTATTCATGGAGTCGGTGTCGCTGAAGCGCCTTCTACCTGGCTTGTGGGTGTCGGTTCTTCGATTTTTTCCTCATCCTTCTTTACATCAAGAATATCTCCCGGTGGGTGATATAACTTGTTGTCTTTGTGATTTTGTTCGATCCATTCGTCAATGCCTTTCTGCCAACGGTTTTGACCATCTGAGGAAGTGGGATCTTCTTCGCGCAATATAACATAGTCCTGTCCATCTTTACTCTTATAAATAGGTGACTCTGCAGTCGGTTCGGTACCTTTGACAAAATATTCAGCCCGATTTGGCTGTCCTCCATGGGGCAATCCACCACCGAGTGCGTCAATCTGAAGGGAAATGACATTTTCAGGTTTCTCAGGTTGTTCATCTGGCTTATCTTGCAGCACATGAGTCATAATGTCATGCCAAATTGGACTAGCTCCTGTTATTCCTGATGCAATCGCTGGGTTCATTGGCGTATTATCATTATTACCTACCCACACTCCTACGACATACGATGGTGTGTAGCCAATTGTCCAGTTATCACGTTTTTCATCTGTGGTTCCTGTCTTGACAGAGACATTTTTCCCAGCGATATTGAGTGCTGATCGTGTACCAAACGCTGAAGCTCTTGCGCTATTATCAAGTAAAATATGAGAGATAAGGAATGCAACTTCCTCAGTTAGTACTCTTTTCCCTTCCACTTGTTTTTTCTCATAGAGTACCTTTCCATTATTATCAGTCACTTTTAATATTGTAACTGGGTCTTGTCTGATCCCTTTGTTGGCAAAGACACCGTAAGCAGTAATTATGTTCATAAGTGAAGTTTCGCGTCCACCGAGAACAAGTGAAAGCCCTACATTCGCTTTATTTTGCGGTGTAGGTTCCCAGCTTTCGATACCCATCTCATACCCTTTTCTCATAACAGGGGTCAACCCGACTTTTGCAAGCATTTTTACGGCAGGGACATTCAAAGAATTTCCCAATGCAAAGCGCATTTGCACTGGGCCGCGATATTTTCCATCATAATTAACAGGGGAATACGCTGGTTGACCCACGCCACCAGGAAATTCTGTTTTGGTATCCATAATAAGCGTTGCTGGTGTATAGCCGTTTTCAAAAGCTGCGGCGTACATAACAGGTTTCAGAGATGATCCAGGTTGACGTTTGGTTGAAGTCGATACATTGAAATTGCCGTCATTTTCCCGGTCAAAATAATCTTTACTTCCCACCATCGCTATTACTTCACCAGTCCTGGGATCCGAAATAACTGCAGCACCATTGCTGACTTTATGGGTCTGTAATTTATCAACTTCTTCTTTTACTATTTCTTCAGTTTTTTTCTGAATTTCATAATCAAGTGATGTTGTTACTTGTAACCCACCAGTCGTCACCATCTGTTCGCCAAATTGAGTCGCGAGCACATCTTTGACATACATAACGAAATGAGGTGCTTTTATAGAAGCGACATCTTTTTGTGAAAAAGAATAACCTTTGATGTTTGCGTTTGCGTTATTTACCTGGTCTTTTGTGATATACCCATTATCCCGCATTTGACGCAGAACAGATTCTGTGCGTCCTATGTAATTTTTTTGACCATTAAACGGCGTGTAACGACTCGGGCTCTGCGGTAATCCAGCCAAAAATGCTGACTCAGCCAAGGTTAAATCCTTTGCTTTTTTACCAAAATATTGCTCTGAAGCAGCTTCCACACCAATTGCTGTTCCGCCGTAAGGAATGTTATTTAGGTACATTTCAAGGATTTGATCTTTGGTGTACTTTTTATCAACTTGGATAGCCAAAATAAGCTCTTTTATTTTCCGGGGAAGACTTTGTTCGTTGGTAAGCAGGACATTTTTAACCAGCTGTTGTGTAATAGTTGATCCTCCACCGGAGATTCTCCTGCTAAAAAGTGAATCCCGTGCGGCACGGATAATACCGGTCACAGAGAACCCATTATTATCGTAAAAATTCTCATCCTCAATAGCAATCGTCGCGTTTTGGAGATCTTTTGGAATTTGATCGAGCTTGACATACGTTCTATTTTCATCTTCAAAGACAGAATAGAGAAGGACTCCTTTTTTGTCATAAATCCTGGTGGCATCGGTATACTTTGATGAAACCAATTTCCCAGGCGTTGGCAAATCACGACTATACCAAAGAAAAAGAACGGGAATGATAAGAAGACAAGCCAAGAAAGCAAAAAAACCATATTTTAGCAATTTGCTCAAAGTAAATATTTTGCGGGCATCGAAGACAACCCTCCGCCTATTTGACCTCATCCGCCTTGAAGTTTTGAAAACCATAGAAGTGGTATTTATTATAGCAGAAATGCGGGACAGATGTGACTTGCACACATCATGCCTATGTCTTTCTGCTCGCTTTGTAAACTTCTTATAACACAATGACATGATTAATTTAATTTTCATCTTATGCTATACTCAGCCTATGGATGCTATAGAAGAACTATTGACACGTGGGATTGCAAATATTATCCCTGGGAAAGAAGAATTAAGAAAAGTGCTTCGTTCAGGGAAAAAGCTCAACATTTTTCTCGGCATTGATCCCACCAGTACCAAAATTCACCTTGGTCATGCTGTGCCGCTGCGCAAACTCCAAGCGTTTGCAGAACTTGGACATCATGTCACATTCCTGATTGGCGATTTCACTTCACTCATTGGTGATACCTCGGATAAAGATACTGAGCGGCCAGTCTTAACTTCGGAAGAAATAGCCGCGAATTTTCATACCTATAAAAAACAAGCAGAAAAGATTGTCGATTTTTCCGATGTCCATGTCGTACATAATAGTGAATGGTTGAGTAAATTAAGTTTTGAAGAAATTATCAAGTTGACAAACCATTTCTCAGTCGGGGATTTTGTCGGACGGGAATTAATTCGAAAAAGACTCAATGAAAATAAAAGAGTAGGACTTCATGAATTATTATACCCTGTTATGCAAGGCTATGATAGTTACTTTATGGATACTGACATCCAAATTGGCGGTACAGATCAAACCTTTAATATGCAGGCCGGGAGAACGTTACAAAAAGACTTACGTAATAAACAATCATTCGTCATGACAAATGTCATAATCCAAGGCACAGATAAACGTAAGATGAGCAAATCGTGGGGTAATGCCATCTGGCTTGAAGATACACCTGAAGATATGTACGGAAAGATCATGGCAATTGATGATTCACTCATAGTTGAGTACTTTATGCTGACCACCAACCTGTTATTGCATGAAGTCAAGCAAATTGAAGAAAGTTTGGTACGTGAAGAAACGCAACCAATGGAAGCCAAGAAAAAACTCGCTTTTCAAATCGTCTCTGAACTCCATAACAAACAAGATGCAGAAAGTGCTGAGGAAAATTTCAAAAAAAGAGTTCAGCAAGGAGAAAAGCCTGAAGATATCGTAACACTGCATGTCGCAAATACATCACAGGAAGTCATTGACGTTTTAGTTGTTGCTGGTCTCGCAACAAGTAAAACTGATGCCAAACGCCTTATTAGTCAAGGAGGAGTTGTAATAAATGATAATAAAATTATTGATGGCACAGAACCACTTGAAAATTTGATAAAAAACCATGAGGCACTTATTCAAGTTGGAAAAAGAAGGTTTATTAAAGTAAAAATGCAATAGTTCCCGGGGTTGGAAGCTATTCAACCCCTGGGGTTGAAGAATCTGCTTCGCGTAAAAGGTTTTTAATTGCTCTGCGTGTGAATTGTGCTAATGTTTGTTCTCGAGACTGTGCTTCTTGCTCCAAATACAGTTTTTCACCTTCAGTGAGACGATAAGAAATAATTGCTGTTCTCGGCTCTTTACTACTAGGTCTGGCGTTTAACTTTTCTTGTGGCATATACAAATAATAAGCTATGACTTTCCAGATTGCAAATCAAAAACTAATCCTTCCTCTAAAATAGGATTTAAATAGTATGAAACAACTGCTTTATGCTCTGGGTAATCAATATAGGCATCCCTGTACGCTGAGTTTTTAAATGTCATCATAAATCCATGTGTATAACCCCTCCCTAAATGTTCAGGGCTGATGTTCTCACTCCATGTATAATCAACAATGCCCGGGATCTTCTTCTGAAGCAGCGAGAACTTTTCAGCTAAGACAGCTATGTCTTGATCTGATATGTTGGGTTTGAATTTAAAGAGAACGATATGTTTTATCATGTCACTTTTTATTGTATAATAAATCCATGGATATATTTGATAAGAATAAAGTTTTCTGGAAAGTTGTTGTAATCATCGCGGCTGTAGCTTTACTGGCAACATCATTCCTCCCTTACTTCTTCCTCTGATATAATGATTCCAATATAAGACCTTAAATCTTAATTATTATGGATCTTCAAATTCCCATCAGCAAAGGCAACCGTTCAATGAAAATGTATGCAAGCCGTCTCGAAAAGCTTGGTATACTTACTTTTCAAGATTTTCTCTATCATCTGCCGAGCCGTTACGAAGACTTTTCAATTATTTCAAAAATTGCCGAAATACAACCTGGGGAAACCGTTACAATTCAGGGACAAGTGTTAGATATGAAATCGAACTACATGCGTGGTGCCCGTATCAAAACAATGCAAAAAGCAATTGTTGCCGATGGGACGGGGAGTATAGAACTGACCTGGTTTAACCAACCCTTTCTTACAAAATCGATTTTGACTAACTCTCAGATCTCGGCATCTGGAAAAGCTGATATGTTCGGGCGGAATAAAACACTCTCTATGCAATCACCTGAATACGAAATATTGTACAATGACGCGGCAAAACCAATTCATACAGGCAGGCTTATTCCTGTTTATCCTGAGACACAAGGTGTTTCATCAAAATGGTTGCGGCGTCAAATTTACAATATCCTCACACAAAACATGCGTCAAATCCAAGAATATCTGCCTGAAAATTTACTGAAGAGATACGACTTCATGTCTTTCCCAACAGCTTTACAAGAAATTCATTATCCTAAAAACTTGGAATCAGCACAAAAAGCGCGTGAACGATTGGCTTTTGATGAACTCTTTCTTATGCAGCTCAAAAGCAATCAAAGACGCGCGGCATGGAAAGAAAAACAAAAAGGATTACCATTTGAAATTGAAAAGTTCCAAACGAAAATCTACGAGTGCATTAATTCACTACCATTTAAACTCACCTCCGCTCAGCAAAATGCTCTTGATAACATACTCAACGATCTCAGCCTGGATAAACCTATGAACCGGTTGCTCCAGGGTGACGTCGGAAGCGGTAAAACAATCGTCGCCGCAATGGGAATGTACGCAGCATACCTGAATGGCTATCAATCCGTCATCATGGCACCTACTGAAATTTTGGCCAACCAACACTATGCGACGATTTCCAAACTCTTGGAACCGTTGGATGTTAAGGTAGCATTAGTGACAGGGAGTAAAAAACCAAAAGGAATCAGGAATCAGGAATCAGGAATTAGGGAGAAAAATAAAAAAGACCCTGATTCATCATTCATGATTCCTGATTCAAACGGAGACTATGATATTTTAGTAGGAACACACGCTCTTTTATCTGACAATGTTAAACTGAAAAACCTCGGTCTCGTCATCATAGATGAACAGCAACGCTTTGGTGTCGAGCAGCGGGGGACTATACGAAAAAAAGGGAATAATCCTCATCTGCTAACGATGACTGCGACCCCTATACCTCGTACAGTTGCGTTGACCATGTATGGCGATTTAGAGCTATCGTATCTTAATGAAATGCCACATGGACGAAAAAGAGTAAAAACATGGCTTGTACCGCCAGAGAAACGTGATGGGGCATATAACTGGATACACAAACAAATAAAAGATACGAACTCGCAAGTTTTTATTGTTTGTCCATTCATCGAACCATCAGAAACGATGCAAACCGTGAAAGCGGTGAATCAAGAATACGAACGGCTGAGCAATACGATTTTTCCTGATCTAAGACTCGGACTATTACATGGAAAATTAAAAGCGAAAGAAAAAGAAACTGTGCTCAAAGAATTCAGAGAAGGAAACTTTGATATCCTCGTCGCAACCCCAGTTGTTGAAGTCGGGATAGATATCCCAAATGCTACTATTATTTTAATTGAAGCCTCTGAGAGGTTTGGTCTAGCACAACTACATCAGTTACGCGGACGGGTGGGGCGGGGAGACAAACAATCGTATTGCCTCCTCTTCACCGAAAGTAAAAGCAGTCAAGCATTTGTACGGCTCAAATCTATGGAAACAATTTTTGCAGGAGCAGAACTTGCTGAGTTAGATTTAAAACTCAGAGGAGCTGGTAACTTGTATGGCACAGCGCAGCATGGAATTCCCAAATTAAAAGCTGCATCCTTTTCTGACATAAATCTCATTCAAAAAGCAAAACATGCAGCTGATGAAGTTTTTCCTCATTTGTCAGCCTATTCATCTCTACAGCAAAAACTCATGGATACGTTTGATCAGAATATCTCTCCTGACTAGCAAGCATACCCCAATGTCCGATTTAATAATTTTGTTAGATTGGTGTCAGAAACAAAGTAATCTCACTGTCAAGCGGTAAGACAGGTTTTGGAATAAAGTATATCTATAATTCCATCTACCATAAAGGGGGTGAGATACTATGATACACCGATTACACTATAAATACTTAAATAATTATCTGACGTTTCACCACAGATATGTCCCACAAATATTACGAGGGGATAAAGGAGGAAAACAAGAGAAAACACAAAAAGAAGTGGTGACAAAAACGGACAAAAAAATGATAGACGCTATGGGGTAACGCTAACAGGTTGCGTGGGTCGTTCAGAAGCTGAGACTGAAGGAACAGAGTCACCACCTGATTGTGAATTATTTTCTATCAAAGTGCTACTACTATTCGTTGGTTCTATTATCGTAGGACTTGGGGAAAAAGATTGATTTGCTACCTGTGTTAGTCCTTGACCGACAAAATTATAGGCGATGAAGCCACCAAGGAGTATCACGGCTGCAATGATTGCAGTATTAACAAGCGGGGATCTCATTTTTGCAGGAGATGATTTTTCGTCAGATGTGGGTGGTACTGACTCTGAAGCCGGTGATGACGTGTGTTGTTCAGCAAGGGCTGATGGCATTTCATGAACTTCTGCGATGGGCTCATGTGGTGATTCAGTAGGTGGTTGCTGTACTGGAGTATTCTGTGAAACAGAAGGAGTGGGAGGAGGGGCTGGTTGTAGATCTGAAGGAGGAAGCTGTGTCGCAGGTTGGTCAGGCTGTGAATCTGTGGCACTTGGAACTGAAAGATCAGACCCGGTAGGGGAAGGTGTTGGTGGTGTGGCTGAATCTGGCTTCTGATCGTTAGGATCCTTAGGCGCATTATCCATTATATGACCAGTCTATCGCATTTTTTACTATTATGTCAACCCCAATAAGAAGAGTATCAAGTGTATCAAGGGCTAATAAGTCTAAAAGCTCTTGATACTCTTGGTACCCTTGATACCCTTATTGGATACTCTTACTGTTCGTATCCTGGGAAGAAATCTGTTTTGATGTGAGATGATGGAATACCCATTTTCCTGAACATTTCCTCGTATGCAATAATCATGGGCTGAGGACCTGAGAGGTAAAAAAGTCTTGATTTATAGTCAGCAACATATTTTTTGATCATCTCTTCATTAAGATGTCCTTTTTCTCCTTTCCATACTCCGGGAGGTTCACGCACAACATAAATTGGTTGCAAACCCATCTGCTTTTGCGCCTTTTCAATCAGATCCTTAAAAAAAAATTCCTCAGCTGTGTGGGCAATATAGAAAAGTGTTATGTCCGCGGCTTGCTTCTTATCCAACAAATATTTTATGACACTTCTGAATGGTGTGACGCCTATCCCACCGGCTATAAAAACATATGCAGTCTGGGGATTTTTATTGGGGAAGTTATCAATCAGTTTCATAAAGTAATACTAAGACTTCTATTCGGAAAGAGCAATGCCTAACAATTAACCTTATTGTCACCCCAAGCATATCCGTCAGCTAAATCAGTAACGGACATTGAAGAAATTATTGAAAACGACAGGACATTCGTTTGACAGCCAGCTATTACTTGATATAATACCCAACATGACAGTAGAAACAAGCAGTGGTGGACGGCGACCAGTTGAGGCGACAAGAACAAATGAACGCCTAGGCTTTCATCCCAACCGCAATGTTTTAAGACTTCCTCTTACTGCTCTGAACTTTAACGTGAACCGACCCGAGGTGCATGCCACGCTTATGCAATCAGGAGTTACCAGAATAGATCAAGTATATGCTTTACAACAATTAAGTGGATTAGATGCAATAATTGGTGGACCTGCAGCAGGAGCGGTTAGTGACAGACTGTCTTTTGTGATGGATGTGGATGTACACAATGAAGATCCAGCAGGACTTGCAAAGATAAAGGGCGAAATCAATGCCTTTGCAGACTTGCCATTTTCTCGAAGAGCAAAGATAGCTATAGTAACACAGCTTGGAATTGTAACTCCCGGAGAATTTGCTACAGTAACCCCGCAACAACTCGAAATGATGGATTTATCAACAGGTATTCCTCCTGAAAAGTTCTCTTCAGAAGAAGTGGATAGAATTTTGGATGTTGCAGGAAGTCTACGTTCTCCAAAAGCCAGCTCCACTGAATAGAAACTCCAAGTCCTAGGCTAAATATAGCTCTAAAAGGAATGATTTTGCACCCTTGGGGCTACCCCTTACCCATAAGTCAAAGCCAGCTCATTAGCACGTAGCTTCAATTTTTTGTAAACTACCATTACGGGAGGAGGTGAGAGGACATGGAAACAACAAGCCTACCCCACCTAGCCTTAGGAGATAAACGGTTGGA
>JBGTMH010000013.1:0-4972 GCA_041743715.1 Patescibacteria group bacterium
CTTGATTATTTCAATCAAGTCGCCTGTCCTCACGCTTGATGGAGCATTAATAGCCAGGTCTTCGACAATTGGTGGATATTTACTGATGGGTTTGTAAATTCTTTTTAGTTTTACATGACGTAGTAGAATTTCCATGTCCAATTCAAAATCAATCGTTGTGTCGTTGAGGATCTCAATGACGCCGAGAGACACCACCCCCGGGGAGTCATGGCTTCCACTTCGTTGCAGCCTGCCACCCCGGGGGTGACTACTCAAGGAAAGTTCAGATCCATAATGGTCATCTGGAAGAGGTTTGAAAGTTACTTGATCAATACCTACATCATTGAGTAACTGCTCAACGATACCTTTCACTTCGTAAAATGAAACGTTTGGTTTATGGATAAGTCCAGAAAGCCTCATGGATTGTTGTGGTAGGTCTTTGCCATTTTTTGCGTAAACATTTGCAATCTCAAAGAGTTTTATTTCTTCATGATCTTGATTGTCGTGGGCTATTTGTAACAGACTAGGGATAATGGTTTGGCGCATATAAACAAAATCTTCAGTTAGGGGATTTTGAATAGTGACTGCATCCTCTAGCTCTCCTTTATAAAGTTCTTTAGAAACCATCGGATAGGTATAGACTTCAGTAAATCCCCAATATTTTAATGCATCTTTTATCCGGTCTTCCCAATAAATTGCGCTTTTTTCAAGATGGACATATTCAGTAGACGTAAAAGTCGGTAGTGCGTTAGGAATATTGTGATAACCATACACGCGTGCAATTTCCTCAATCAAATCTTCTGGTATCGTCATATCATCACCGCTTTTATAGGGTGGAACAGTCACTTCAAGTACAGTATCTTTTTGGACTACACCAAAACCCAAACTTTTCAGTATTTCAACAGATTTTTTTAGAGGGATTTTTACTCCTACAAGTGAGTCAATTTTTTCTTCTGTGAGTTTGATTAAAGTTGATTGTGGCTTATCTGGATAGAGGTCAATGATATTTGAGATAATTTTTGCATTTGCTATTTTTTCAAAGAGTTGTATCCCGCAAGCAAGTGCATCCTGAGCATATTCTGGATTAATCCCTTTTTCATTGAGTACAGCTGCTTCTGAGCGGATGCCAAGTTCCATTGAAGTTTTTCTGATTGGTTGGGGATTGACGTTATCGATAAAGAAAAGAACTCTTTTGGTTCTGTTGGTTACAACACTGTTAGCAGTGCCCATGATACTCAAAAGATCTACTATCTCTCCTGTACCATCATCGGCTACTATATCTCCACCCGAGAGTTTAAATTCCTTCTCATCAAGAGTTCTGATTTTCTCGCCTTTTTTTGCTGCACGGATGATTAGCGTATGGTTTGTCAGCCGGTCATAATCAAACACGTGTGTCGGGTGTCCAATTTCCCGCATGACGTAATTGGTAATGTCGATCACGTTATTAAGACTACGGACCCCAGATGCTTCAAGGCGGTCTTTAATATACTGCGGTGAGTCTTTAATCGTCACTTCCATAATAACTGCGCAAATTCTTCTAACGAGTTTGGGATCAGTTTTGATTGTCATGACAGGTGGTTTTTTTATATTTATTTTCGGGAGTTCAACATTTGGCTTTTTAAAACGCGCATCAATACCAGATTGCGGTAGTACAGCTGCCGCCTCTTGCGCGATACCAATAACAGACATCAACTCAGGTTTGTTAGTCGTGACTTCAATGTCATAGACCCAGTCGTTATTGTATTTTTCCAACCGCTCAACAGAAACACTTGAGAGTGATAATTTCTCAGCAATTTTCTGTGGTGTTGCACTTGTTTTTAGATGTTCTCTTAGCCAAGAGTCTAGAATTTTTATGTTCATAAATTTTTATCTGAGTAAACCTAAATTACCTGCGATGCTATTAATGCTTTTTTTATTTCCAGCTATTGCAATTCCTAAATAGATAAGTTCTACTGCAGTTTTACTTTTTAATTTATTTTCATAATCTTTATAATTTTTTGCTGTTTGTGCTACATCTGTAACATCGATTACTAATAGATCTTCATGTTTTAGTGATAATTTGCGTAATTCCTTTATCTCCTCAAAAGTAGATTTCAAAATAGGTATTGGTTGATTTGTAAGACCATGGTGAAGATCACCGCTTTTATCAGTAAGATCCTTGTCAATTAAACCATCTATTTTTTTTCCAAAGGTGAGTGATAATACCGCCGCAGTATTACATTTCAATCCTATTGGCAAATTATCATCTATAATAATAATCATTTTAAAATCAGAAGTAACTTTCATATTAAAACTGTTTCAAAAAATCTAAATCATTATTATACAATGTACGCAAATCATCAATTTGTATCCCCTCTTTCATCATAAGAACCCGTTCAACTCCCCAGCCAGATGCAAAGCCAGTATATTTTTCGGGGTCTATGCCGCCTGCACGGAGTACATTTGGATGGACCATTCCAGCACCGCCTAGTTCTAGCCAGCCTTCTTTGCAGAGTCTACATTTTTCTCTGTTTACTTTTCCAGTGCCTTTGCAGACATCACATGAAACATCTGTTTCAAAAGAGGGTTCTGTAAAGCGGAAATTGTAGGGACGAATTCTGGATTTTCTGTTTTCTCCGAAGTATGCTTTTACGAAGTAATCAAGAACACCTTTCAAATGTGAGATAGAAATTTTTTCACCAACTACCAATGTCTCGAATTGGTGAAAGACTGGAGTATGTGAAATATCTATTTGTCTTCGATATACTTTGGCAATGTTTAACATTTTAAAAGGAGGTTTCATCCGTTCCATATGTTGTACTTGGCCTGTTGAAGTATGAACATTTAGCATCATTCGTCCTTTATTTTTATGAGGTGTGCCTTCAATGTAGAACGTTTCAAGATCATCCCGAGCCGGATGATTTTCTGGAAAGTTTAGTGCAGTAAAGTTGTACCAATCCCAACTAATTTCTGGATATCGTTCTCTAGTAAAACCAATATTTTCAAATATTTTTGTAATTTCTCTAATTGCTTGGGTGATAAGATGCAGATGTCCCAATGGCGGTCTCAGTCCTGGTTCTGTAACATCGAGAGTGGGGCGATTACTGACTGTTATATTTTTGAGTTCTTTTTGTTTATTTTTTAATGTGTCTTCTATGATAGTTTTTGTTTCATTAACAATTCTCCCAACCTCGGGGCGTTTTTCTGGAGGTAGTTTTTTCATTTCCTTTAAGATCTCAGTGAGTGAACCACTTCGTCCTAAAAATTGTAGTCTGAGTTCTTCAAGTTCTGACAGAGATTTGGCATCGATGATAAGCGAGAGTGCTGTATTTTTTATCTGTAATAATTTATTCTCCATAGCTTCATTTTATCATATTTTTTATCAGTTAATGCGAGCGACTATCAATTTTATATCCTTTTAACCAATAAAAAGCTTGTGTAATTTTCTTGAAGATCTTGTAAATTATCTTCAATGATTTTTAAATCATAGATTTCAGCAAGCATCTTGTTCCCCATAGTGGCGATGTTTTTGGGTATTTTATTTTCAGATAGCCGCTTTGCAACAAGTGCGTGATCAATCAATTCACCGTCGCCTGAAGTTTGTTGTAATCCCGGATATTTTTGGGCAAGCATTGATTTACATTGGGCGAGTACTTGCGGGTGTGTCATGATTGTTGTAATATCTTGCAATTTCATGTCTTTTCGGGTCATCAAAGCATGCGTTATTTTTATTGCGAATTCTTCAATGATTGCAAACTTATAATTTGCCATTGCTTCTATACTTTCGTAAACTATTCCACCAATTGAATTATGAATAGCAAATTGACCCTGATCGATTGCCCCTTCATGGAGTTCACGCAAAACATTTTCTGATGTATGTAAATAAACAATGCTGTATTTACTAATGTTATTTCGCGTAAGATAATACTGTATTGCTTCTTCATTAAAACTACCTTTTCCGCCTTGAATCCCGATGGTTATTAAATCTTTATTTACTTGTTTTGGGAGTAGTTTATTGTACAATTTGTCATATGATTCTCCCAAACGCAAACGCATGGGTATTGTGAAGGGATTATAATGCTGTAGATTTGTAAAAAGCTCCCATGTATCGTGACATGTTTGGTCGCGCACTTCCAGTAACTTTTTTGCGCCTTTTGTATCAATAGATGTTTGTTGCATTCCAAATACATCGAGCAGTCTTCCTATAAAATGTGTTAATCCTTGTGAGCTCGCTGCAAGTTGATCATGTTCTTTTGCTGCCATTTCTATCACATGCAGGTGTTTCTGTATAAAATAATCTTTCCAAAATTTGTATGTGTTTTCATTTGTCTTAAATTTATCAATCACAATTGGAAGTCCTTCAAATCCATTTACACTACTGTCAGGACCGAACATCGGGTGAGTTAGAAGTGCTTGAGTTTTCGTTCCTTTTAATTGTTTTTCCAAAACTTCCTTAGGGTGCATTTTGACAGAGAGAACATCTATCAATACATGTGTTGGTTTAAAGTATTTTTTTTGCGCAGCAATTACTGAATCAAATGATTCTATAGGGACAGCATAAAAAACAGTTTCACTACCATAGGCTTTTTCCAGATCATTGGTTACTGGAATTTTATTATCAATGAGTTTCTGCCGACTAAAAATAGTCACATCAAAATCATCTTTTAAAAGACGATACAACGTTTTTCCAAATCTTCCAAAACCAATAATAGTTACCTTTTTCATAATTTATATCTTTAACCTGGGAGGTTAAATAGCTAGGACACCTAGGGATTATATTAAAAAATACTCTTTTATTTTATCCATACTTGCACAAATACTTACTCTGACATATCCTTCTCCATTTTGTCCAAAAGCAGCACCAGGAGTCAGGAGTACTTGTTTTTCACGTAAAAGATTCATGCAGAAATCTTCAGAGTTCTTTGCACTTACCGGAATTTTTGCCCATATATAGAGACCGCCTTTTGGTAAAGTAAAAGTCAGTCCTAAATGCTCCAAGTATGGCGCAATGATA
>JBGTMH010000014.1:0-26832 GCA_041743715.1 Patescibacteria group bacterium
GAAAGGATGCCAGTAAACATTCCTTCTCGAATATCTTCTAGAAGTTTTTTAAAAACAGGTCGTTGTCCTGATTCTTTGGCCGAATGGCTTTCTCTTCGAATTTCTTTGACAATGAATCCTTCTCTGTTTGCAAGATCGGTCATTTCTTTAATTTGAGAGTCAATCGACATTGCCTGCCGTTCATCATCCTCGCTTGATTTCCTTGCGTATAAGCAATATTCCACACTTAATATTGGAGGCATTATTTGGTTTGCCGGGGTGGGTATTTTGGCCATTTCAGTGGTCAAGGTACCGGGAATCTCTCGAGAAGTCCAGCCTCAAAATACTATAAAACATCACAAAAAATGCCCGATGTTATTCAGGCACTTTTCGTCTTTAGATAGTAATAATTACATCCCAAGATCGACCAATATTTTCTTATTACTATAAAAACTAGCGTTGTATTGAAGTTTGAGATCTTTTGCAGTCTTTGGTACTTCAAATCCTACCCAGTCAGTTTTTTTGGCTTTTGCAATTAATGCTCCATCCATTCCTAAAGAACCAGCGTTTTCGAGCCTTTTTCCAGTAACAGCCACTTGGTATTGATTGTTTTCATCATCGATAACAAACATCTGACCCATTGTCGTAATGAACTCTTGGTCTGATCCAGTATTTTCAATGGTCATATTTACATCAATCCAATGATTTCCTTCAGATGGATTAGTATATTGACCACCTTCTGATGTCTCGACATTGTTAACAGTTAGAATAACATCTCCCATCTGTACCTTGTCGCCAACCTTGTATGTTTCTTGAGCTTGCTGAGTATCAGTATTTGAAGTTTGTGTAGTATCAGAATTTGATCCAACTTTCTCACTATCACTACCCATACTGCTGAAGATGCCTATTACAATGATAACCAATAGTGCAATTCCTCCCCATTTAAGTATTTTCTTCATATTAACTCACCTCCTCTCAGTTCTCATCTATAGCCAAATGATAAGTGAAACTAAGAGTAAATGCAAGCAGCAAATGAAGCTAAATGCTAAGTATAGCTTAGTGGATTAACGAATGGGTGCAAAGGATAATTTGAACATGAGAAAGAATGCAAAATTACCCAAAGCTCTTGGAAAGAGGATTCAGAAGTTCAGGAAGAATACTGAACTAACCCAAGAGGAATTATCAGAAAAGATTGGAATAAGTAGAGCATATATGGGGTTTATCGAGCAGGGAAGATATTCGCCCTCACTTGAAGTCCTTGAAAAAATTGCTAAAGTCCTCAGAATTAGAATGTCAGATCTTTTTTAAAACGCTGTATCCTTCGAATGTTTAACTAGAATTTTGTATCAAATGTTAAACGGTCCTCGTTCAGATTTCCAAGCGGTGAATACCTATCATACATACTACTCCCCATATCAATAATTATAACACTAGGTTCTCCTTGGTCTTCTTCTAAAATTTTTAGGATTAAAAGCGAAAAAGCATCAGCAAGATCGTCATGTTTTTCTATTCCAAAACCAGTTAGTTGCATAAGTAGTTCTTCGGCTCCTTTTCTTGGGAAGCGTACTTTACCAAGTTTTATTAGATGAGTGACAAGCGCGAGTCTTGATCTTTTATCTTGTCCTGATACTTTCACTCCTTCTGCAGGAACGTTATTATTTTCCAAATGATGAATAAGAGCTGCTTGATATCCAACCTCTTCAATAAAAAGTTTTGTGTATTGCCCGCTTCCCAGCTCTCTTGATAAATCTTTTGCAAGTTCGTATGTTTCTGGAAAACTTAGCCTTTTGTTAACAGGAAAAGGCAGGATATATACAGCAAGTTTGTCGTTATATCCAAACACTTTTGCCGAGACCATAGCAGTATAGTCAGCTGATTCCTTTTGGGAAATCGCAAGGTCAATTCCAGTTGCTGTATACAAAAACTCTCTGTTGTCTTCGGATGGGAGCACATCGTAATATTGAATCCACTCGGGGTGAACAAGGCGGTCAGCATCTGAAATTATCTTAAGTAAAAATTCTCTATACCAAGCGGAGTCGCTTCCTATCTTTGATTTTAGTTCACTTATTGCTTCTTCACTTTGGAATTTCTCAGGCCAGGCAACCCGACCTTCAGAACTAATAAGTGGATAAGAATAAAATTTACCTTTTATCACTTGGTTTTCAATATTCTGTCTCAGTCTCATTAGAAGACTATCCTCATGTAAAAGATTTCCAATAATCATGTATTTCGTATCACGATCTCCGATTGGTAAAACCTCTCCTGTTAACCATTGATGTGTTTTGTCTCTTCCTTCACGAGTCTTAACGCTATTTAGATCCTCCACATCATCGCAAATGACTAAGTCTGGTCTATGTTGTTTATGTCTTAATCCTCTTATGCTTTGTTCAGATGATGCAACAGTAATTCTTGCTCCAAAGTTTGATAGTTCAAAAGTAGCAAGTCCTTTCTCATCCCCAGTTTCTTGAAATGGTCCAATGTCATTCTTTAACAATTCATTTCCTTCAAGTTCGTTTCTAATATTTGTCATAAGTTGTTTTGCCTGGCTTTGAGTTTGACTTAAGATTAAAACAAACTTTTTCTGTTGCTCACCAATAATTGACCAGATAACATATGAAAGAGTAACAAGAGTAGATTTACCAGAACCTCTAAATGCAACAAGAACTACAAATTTATTATCCACGTCTTCTGTTATTTGAAACATTTCTGTGTGGAAAGAAGCAAAAGGATAGCCAATGTAGTGAGATAGATAAATGGAGAAGAACCATTTATGGCTGTTTTTAGCAAGCATTCGTCTTACCGATCTTTTCTTCTTTATTGCCTCAAGCTCTTTATCCGAAATCACTTGTGCTGTCATTTATTTTCCTCCTCGTGTGTATTCGGCAGTAATGCCGCAAGTTTTAATGCTCTGGTAACTAATTCTTCTTGCTCTGGAGTAAGAGCCTCATTATCTGTTTTAAGCCTAGCTGTTACTTCAACTTTAGTTGCGTAATGAGGATGGTGGTGTTTCAGCCAGAAAATAATAGCTGTGAGGTTTTTGTCTCGGATGGCAGCCATGAGTTGGGACTCAGCCATATCATTCACAAGTAGTGAACCCTCAGCTATGGAAATGTCTGCTTGTTCTGCAAAGACTTCATTTTCCTTTCGCCATCTATAGTACGTTGCTCGACCAACCCCAACTTTCTCACACGCCACTTGGACAATTGGCGTTTTCTTCAGTTGCTCAAGGAGTAGCTCTTGATTCTTATCAATCCGTTTTTGAATAGTAGTTTGATTATTTTCCATCTTTTATCCTTTCTGCTTTTTGACCAGTAACTTTTTGGGATCGATCAATAATTACTTGGCAATACTCGGGATCGATTTCAACCATGAGGCATTTCCGTTTCGTTTGCTCGCATGCAATCAATGTTGATCCTGATCCGCCGAACGGATCGTAGACATAGTCATCAATTTTTGAACTGTTAAGGATTAGGTTCCGCAATAATCCAACAGGTTTCATGGTTGGATGCAACGGGCTTTTATTTGGTTTCGGGTAAAATAAAACGCTTTTATCTTGTGACTTATGGAATTTATGAGTTCCATACCAGCCATATGCAATTAACTCATGTTGTGGTAAGAAGTTGAGCCTTCCAAGTACAACATGGTTTTTTACCCAGATAAGAAGTTGGGAGAATTTAAATCCCGAGTCAAGCAATCCTTCTCTCATTGCAAAAAGCATCTTGTCAGAATTAAAGAGGTAGTAGCTGTTCTTATCAGACAAATATGGCTTTATCAACTCAATCCATCCAGAGGTAAAGTTTCGGTATTCTCTATCAGTTTGCTCATGATCATTAACAATAGTTTTATTTTTGCTGATGCCATGAAATCTAAACTTGTTCTCAACATACTTTACTCCGTAGGGCATGTCAGTCAGAATAAGAGAAACCTTTTGCTCATTAAGAAGCCGATTTACCAACTCTGGATTTAATGAATCTCCACAAGCTAAGTAATGAGGTCCAAGTTTGAAAATATCATTTTCCTGAATTTTCATATACTACCTCCTTTCCAGTTAGCTTTTGGTATCTGCTTACAATTACGTCACAAAAAACAGGATCTATTTCTGAAAGAAATGCACGACGCTTCATTTGCTCACATGCGATAAGACTAGAACCAGAACCACCAAAGAGGTCAAGTACAATATCTCCTGGCTTGGAACATCGCCTTAAGGCTTTTTCATATAATGTCGGAGGTTTTTGTGTAGGGTGTTCATACTCTAGCCCATTCATCCGTTTCACCAGCCATATGTCAAAAAGATCTAATACATCATCTGCGAGTCTGTTTCCCGTCCCAATTTCTTTGTTTAACACTTCATTAAGATTTTTTACATTCGGTGAGATATATGGACTACCGATTGTGCCGTATACACAAGGCTCGTATGCTTTATTGAAAGCAATTTGTGGCGTTGGATTTTGTGAGTTTTTAATCCAGAGACAAACTCGCCTGTTTTCGATACCTTGAGTTGTATAGAGTGACTGAAGAAGGCCAATATATTTCTGATCACACCAGCAGAATACATGGCAGTCGGGCAATACATGATTTAGTCCATGCTTAAGTGCTTTTTCTAAAAACTCTTGATACTCATTATCTTCTTTCTTATCATTTACTTTTTGACTTCCATAGGTTCCATTTAAACCAACACCTTTGTTGTAATCAAGGCCAATGTTATATGGGTAATCGAAATTCAACATCGACACTTTTTCGTTTCCAACAAGTCGGGCAACAGTTGAGGGGTCAGTACTATCTCCACAGATTAATTTATGAAAACCGTTATCAAAACTTATAATCTCTCCTGTTTTTGTCTTAGGTTTCTTAATCTTTTCAATTTCTTTTTCAACATCAAACACGTCGTCTTCAATATCCAAGTTCTCATCCCAGATGTGTGAAAGATCCGTATCATCAAACCCAACATCAAGTAATAGTTCTATATCAAACGACTTTAAAAGCTCGAAATCCCAATCGCCTGTGTTGCGATTTAGACGTAAGTTTAATTCTTTCTCTTTTTCAATATCGGGAATGTTAACATAGATAACTGGTATGTCTTTATAGCCCAATTCTCTTGCTACTCTCCAGCGGAAATGTCCTCCAATAATAATATTTTTTCTACTCGGAGCGGAGTTAGTGATGATTGGCTCAACCATATCAAATGTAGTAAGACTCTTTTTTAGTTGCATGGCTTGTTCATCAGTATTAGTACGTGGATTATATTCTGCCGCATGAAGTTCACTTATCGGGACATAAACAATAGTAAATGGATTTTGGTTTTTAGATATGTTTGGCATATCTCCATAATAAGGAGCGCGTGAGTATTTGTATAAACATCAATTAAGCTCAATTGATGTTGAGGCGTTTTTTGTAGCGTTTGATGGCGATATTTATTTCATTGTAATCAAGTGAGTCACCAAATTCTTGCTGTATGGTATCCCCAATATCTTTTTCTGATTTTCCTTCTTGTTCAAGCTCGTAAATTCTTTGATCTCGGTCAAAATTCTTAATAGGTTGGAACTTATCAGCCTTTCTGTACATTAAGTCTTCTTGCATTCGTTTCACCCAAGGCCAGATCTGCCTGATATCATTGAGGGTCGTATCGCCATCAATTTCAAGCGAAAGTCTTTTCATACCGTTCTCCCAAGTTGTAACCATCGTTACACCTGCGGTCAAATTTAGATTATCGGGGTCATTAAATAAAAGATATCGACGAATACCAGTGTGCCACCGAGGAGAAAGACGATATTTTCTAACGACACTCCATATGTCGTCCCTAAATGCATTCATGGGTGCTTTAGCATTGCCTTCTTTCCTCTTATCCTCTGCTTCTCGGAACTTTTTCTCTTTATTCAACTTATCGATTTCTACTCGGCATTTTGGCCATTCTGTTTTGTAATACTCGTCAGTAGCAACATCAAGGTGACTTTCCCAGTTCAGGTTATCCTCCTCAGTTTTTATGCCGTCAGAAGGTATATTCCATTTTTTCCTGAGGTCAGCGATCTCTTTCTGAAACGCAGGCCTACTAACAAGCACTTTTATTTCCTGTTTCAGTCGCTTCGTTTTTTCAGCAAAATAGTCTTTTTTCATAGCCCATAATTCTAGCTTTATACCTTCGTATTGTATATAATTCAGCTAATAAAAGGAACAGCTTCAAAACACCGTGAATAATGATCAATTTACAATCAATACAAAAATATTAGGTAATCCTGTTAGACAGGTTAATAAATCTGCTACTTTTTCCGGGGATAAACCTAGAGCGGTAGCACTTAGCAATAGAAGAATTGCTAAACTTCCCAGATCATGCGAAAAAGTAATAAATTCCTGGCATAAGCAATTCTCTTTCGTCGAAGAAAAACGAGAAAATGATCAAATTCTTGAAGAAGGATTACGTCCTCCCCAAATCGGCGCACTCCATGCTGCGCTCGCTCATTGGAAAGTAACAAACGCATCAGCCACCATTGTTATGCCTACTGGAACAGGAAAAACGGAAACAATGCTTGCACTTATGGTTTGCGAGCGAATAGATAAAATCCTAGTAGTTGTACCAACAGATGCGTTAAGAGATCAGATCACGAATAAATTTCTAGGCCTCGGATTATTAAGAAAAATTGGAGCAGTTGGAAGGAAAGCAGAAAATCCTATCGTAGGGACCCTAGAGCATCGACTCAAAACAATAGATGAGGTAAATAAATTTTTCGGCTCATGCAATGTTGTGATAACGACAATGGCAATAGTAGGTGGATGCTCAGAAGAAATTCAAAAGGCAATGGCTGAAACGGCTACTCACCTTTTTATAGATGAGGCGCATCATATTTCAGCGCCCACTTGGCAAAAATTTAGAAAGTTCTTCAAAGAAAAAACCATATTACAATTTACCGCCACACCTTTTAGGGGAGATGGAAGACATATTGATGGAAAGGTAATTTTTAATTATCCATTACGAAAAGCGCAAAGCGAAGGTTATTTCAAGCAAATCAGTTTTATTGGTGTAAGAGATTACAATAAACAACGTGCCGATGAGACTATTGCCAAAAGAGCTATCAAAAAGCTGGAAGAAGACCTTGCACAAAATCTAGACCATATTATCTTGGCGCGAGCAGATAGTATAACTCGTGCGCGAGATATATTTGCTATTTACCAACAACACGGCGCAAATCATAATCCTCAACTTTTTCATAGTAAGAAAAAAGTGTCTGAAAAAAGCCAATCTCTTAAGGAAATAAATGAAAGAACATCAAGAGTCATTGTATGCGTTGATATGTTTGGAGAAGGTTTTGACTTACCTGAACTAAAAATTGCAGCTCTCCATGATGTTCATAAAGGTCTTGCTATCACATTGCAGTTTACAGGAAGATTCACGAGAACGAAGTCAAACATCGGCTCTGCAACGATTGTGGCAAACATCGCCAATCCCGGTGTTGAAGAAGCATTAAAAGATTTGTATGCAGAAGATGCTGATTGGGATAAATTACTACGAAACTTAAGTGAACGAGCGACTACCAAACAGGAAAAGCTATCTCAGTTTTTTGAAGGATTTGTGGATTTGCCTCCAGAATTCTTACCTCAAAATATTTTGCCTAAAATGAGTACTGTTGTTTATAAAACAAATAATACACGGTGGACTCCCGAAAACATACCAAAAGTAGTAAAAGAATCTAGGCTTTTTATCGACCCTACTGTAAATCAAGGAGAAAAAGTCGTGTTCTTTGTTACCTGTGAGAAAGAACCAATTCCTTGGGGCAATTTTAAGGATATCCATAATACGATTTGGGATCTGTATTTGATTCATTGGGATGAAGCTCAAAAATTATTATTTATCAATAGCTCAAACAACAGTTCCTTCCATGGGGAATTAGCAAAAACTATTTGTGGCGATGATGTTGAAATAGTTCGTGGAGAACAAGTGTTTCGTACCCTATCTGGGATCAATAGATTAAGTCTGATGAATCTTGGCTTAACACACTCCTTAAATCGAGCAATGCGATTCACAATGTATGTTGGATCAGACATACTATCAGCAATCTCGGACGCTCAGCAACAAAATAGGATTAAATCCAATCTTTTTGGGAGAGGTTTTGAGAATGGTAGTAAAACAAGCATCGGATCATCTTACAAGGGTAGGATTTGGTCTTATAAAATAGCGGATGATATCTCGGAATGGATTGAATGGTGCCGAAAAACAGGCACAAAATTACTTGATGATACTTTTTCTGCGACAGATATTCTTAAATATGTATTACGCCCGACTTTAATAACACAACGGCCAAACCTTGTACCACTAACAATAGAGTGGCCAGAAGATTTACTCTTGAAAAGCGAGGAAACTGTTGAACTAAATATCGCGGGAGAGACGATTCCCTTGTATGAAGCAGGTATTGAGTTAACGGACTTTAATAAAACAAGTCCAATAAAGTTCCGGGTTTTTAGTGATAACAAAAGTGTTGAATATAAAATTGTATTTAATAATAACAATGTTGAGTATTTACCGATTGGGCAAGACACTGCACAAATTATAATTGCGAGAAAACCACAATCCCTTTCTGATTGGTTAAAAGAGAATTCTCCTATTGTTCGTTTTGAAAACGATTCATACCTACAATACAACGTTCTTTTTGAAAATCCTGCTGATCCGCCTGCACCTTTTGATAAGAACAAGATTCAAATGTGGGACTGGAATGGTATTGATTTGAGTAAAGAATCGCAGACAGTAAATAAAGATACTGACTCAATACAATATCGTGTCATACAAGAGGCACTAAAGGAAACCCACGACCCACAATATGATGTCGTTTTTGACGATGACGATTCCTATGAAGCTGCGGACGTGATAGGAATTAAAATGACAGATGAGAAATTAATAGTTGATTTATACCATTGTAAATTCTCCCAATCTGCCACTCCCGGAGCAAGAGTCGAAGATCTATATGCAGTTTGCGGTCAAGCACAAAAAAGTGTTCATTGGAGAGATGATATACAAAAACTTATCGATCACTTAATTTTACGTGAGGTGAGTCGACAAAAGAAAGGATTGGTTTCAAGATTTGAAAAAGGTGATTTAGAAAAGCTCGAAGAAATAAGAAATAAAGTACCTTATCTTATTCCTGAATTTACAATCGCAGTTGTTCAGCCAGGTTTATCTAAAAACCAAGCAAGTAATAGTCAACTAGAACTACTCGCCGTAACAGAAAATTATCTTAAAGAAACACACGCAATAAACTTAGAAGTATTAGCTAGTCAATAATATGGAGGTATGGCAGATTATTTAAAAGATGAACAAAACTATAGAGAACGATACGACCTTCACACCATAGAAGAATACCTCGATACGGTAAAAATGTTCCAGGAAGTTTATCAAAAAAGTTTAGCAAGCGACGAACTCAAAGATCTTTCAGATGAAGAAAAACTAAGAAACATAACTCTTACGCTTGGTCAACACCGTTTTGTTATTAGATGAAAAAATGTATGAGATGAAACAGGAAATCATTCAGAAGATGTTTAAATTACTTTATTGCTGGAGATTTTAGTGTAGAAATTGTCACCTTTGTGACAGATATTTACTGATAAGTAATCTACAATTAATCAATGAATGATAAAAATGCAATAATCTTTGTTTATAATGCTGATTCTGGAGTATTTGCAGGGATTAAGGATCTTGTTCATAAATCAGTATCTCCGAAGACTTATGGCTGTAATTTGTGTGGGTTAACCTATGGTGGTGTATCCATGAAACAAGATTGGAAGGAATTTATTAAAAGTCTTCCTGTAAAAGTAACGTTTTTCCATAAAGATGAATTTACAAAACTTTATCCACAATATACAACGGTAACATATCCTATGGCATTCAAGAAAACAGGTAGGGTACTTAGAGAATTTATTTCTACTGATGAAATCAATAAACAGAAAAGTCTTGAACAGCTCATGCAGTTGGTGAAAGAGAAAATTTCTACTTCTTAGCTTTATTCTTATATTTGTGAATATAATAGGCACTCATAATATACCCTTGGTGAGAAAAGGCTTGAGGATAATTACCTAAATATTCATGCGTATGTATGTCCATTTCTTCTGATAAGAGATAGTGGTCTGCCATATTTTTTTCAAAAAGGTTGAATAATTGCTCTGCTTTTTCAACTTCTTCAATAATCGCAAGTGCTGATATGAGCCAGAAAGTGCAAAGTAAAAAAGCCCCTTCTCCGCGAGGAAGTCCATCATTTTCAAGATAACGATATATAAATATATTCTTTACACAAAGTTCCTCACACGTCTTTTCAATAGCTACTTTTGTTTTCGGATCATGCTTATCTAAGAACTGGAGTAGAACAAAAAGGAAATTTGTGGCATCTTGCTTAGAAGAAGCAGGGTACTGAAGGAATGTTTTATTCTCTGAATCATAACAATTTGACCAGATCCATTCCTTAATGTCACTTGCAAGCTGTTCGCAAGCATCCCTCTCCTGTTTTGTTAAATTTAGCTCGTCCGCCATACGTGCCGCTCGATCCGCACCAACCCAAGCCATTACTTTGGAATATGTGAAGTGTTGTTGATTTGAACGCACCTCCCAGATTCCATTATCTTTTTTCATCCAGGAGTCTTTTATTTTATTCACTAATTGCATAATAAGATCTTTATGCAGTTTTTTATTTTCCATACTTCGTTTTGATACAAAATAGTGAGCGTCAATGAGGGCGCCATACACGTCTAGCTGAAACTGTTCATTTGCACCATTTCCTATTCGAACAGGTTTTGAATCTTTATAGCCTTTTAAATGGTCAAGCACTTTCTCCTGTGGTACGGGTTTTCCCTCAATCGTGTAGAAGAGCGAAACGTCGAATTCGTCCTTTGCACATTGTTTTAAAATCTCATGGATAAACTCAAAAAACTTTTCAGCCTCCTCCACGTATCCAAGTACATAAAATGAATACAGCGCAAATGTTGCATCCCGAATCCACACATACCGATAATCCCAGTTACGTACACCTCCTATTTCTTCAGGTAGCGATGTCGTAGGAGCAGCAACAAGTGCACCTGTGGGATAGAACTGCATCAGCTTAAGTGTTATTGCAGATCTAACTAACTTGTCACGACAAAAATCAATAAACGTTCCTTTTGCAACCCAATTTTCCCAAAATGACTTTGTCTCAACTTCGAATTCTCTTTTCTGGAAGTTCTTGCTTTGCACACTTGACGCATATTCCATAACCACTGACTGCGTCTCTCCTTCATTTAGCGTTAGGTGTATTTCATAACACTCATTTTTGTATTTGACAGAGGCATCTTTCGGAAGATAAAGAATTAGTATGTCTTTTTCAGTTTTTAATACGACTGCAGGTGCTACGCCAAAAATATCCGGAACTTTCTGAATTAATTTCTCAAGTGATTTATCCTCTTGAAACGTATCTTTTGCATAATTTGCCTTTGGCGAAAAATAGAGAATGACATCAGAAGTTCCTAGTGTGCCTTTAAATTTGCGGACAAGAAAATGTGTATCGCATGTATTTACTGGTTGTGGCACCATAAAATCATGCAGAATAAAAGCAAAGTCAGGCTTGGTGAAAGTATACTCAACAATTGCTGTATCCTTCACATAGTGCGCTTGAGTTGTATACTCTTTAGTGTTTAGAGAAAAATTACCACCTTTGGAGTCAAGCAGCTTGGCAAAAATACTCGGCGAATCAAAATGAGGAAGGCATAGCCAATCAATTGATGCATCTTTTGAAACTAATGCAGCAGAATGAAGATCTCCGATAATAAAATAATCTTTGATTTCATACATAGAAAATATTATGACGACCAGTTATCTTTAAATGCAGGATAAAGCGTTAATCCTCCATCTACATATATTGTTTGTCCTGTAATATATGAAGCGTCATCTGAAGCGAGAAAAGCGAAAACTGAGGCAATTTCTTCAGGATTTCCTGCGCGCCCCATCGGGATGTGACTTTCAATTTGTTCTTTTTTCTTTATATCATTTTTCCAAGGGTTGATTGGAGTTAGTATTGCTCCTGGCCCAACAGCGTTAACTCGAATTTTTTTATCTGCATATTCAAGTGCTAAGGTTTTCGTTAAATTCCCAAGACCTCCTTTGGCAATGGAATAACTAATATACTCCGGCTTTGGAATGACTTCATGAACGCTGGAATTATTTAAAATTATCCCTTCATCATTTCGAGAAAGAAAATGGGTGATCGCTTCTCGGCAACAATAATACGTTCCTATTAAATCTGTATTGATAACTTTGAGAAAATCATCAATGCTCACTTCATGAGAAGGAGCTTTTTTTTGAATACCGGCATTGTTAATAACAATATCGAGTTTCTTCCATTCTTTAAGGATTTGCTCAAACATTTTCTTCACATCATCGTATTTTGAAATATCAGCTTGTATAAGAAGTCTTTTACACCCTGCTTTATCTAGAACACTGCACGATCGTTTTACTGCTTTTTGCGTTTCTTCTGCTTCTTCTTTACTACTCCGGTAATTTATTGCAACATTTGCTCCTTCTTCTGCAAATCGTATCGCTGTTGCTTCTCCGATCCCGGTTGCTGATCCTGTAATCAATACATTTTTCCCTTGTAGTTTTTTCATGGTTATTCAATAGCAAAGAATGCTCTTTGCAGCCATTCAGAAAGAGCAGGATGAATGTAAACTGTATCTGTTATGGCTTTTACTGTACCATTTGCTTTCATTGCCACAATAGCTTCGTGAATAAGAGTGGATGCGTCTGGCCCGACAATATGTACTCCAAGAATTTTCTCTCCTTTTTCATCTACTAACACCTTCGCGAGCCCATTTGCCTGTAAGGCTCCTCCCATACCCGTATCTTTTAACTCAGCTCGTCCAACTTTATATTGAACACCGTCTTTTTTAAGCTCTTGTTCCGTTTTACCAACACCGCCAATTTGAGGCGACGAAAATACCGCATGTCCGATGGCAAAGTAATCCATAGGTGTTTTATGATCTGTAAACGCATTCCTTATGGCATATCCAACCTGATCATTGGCGGTATGCCTGAATGGGAGAATTCCAACGATATCACCGAAGGCGTAAATGCCTGGTATGTTAGTCTCAAGATATTCATTTACTTTTATATATCCATGATCGTTAACCTCAACACCTGTTGCCTTAACATCTAAAATATCACTATTAGGTTCTCGTCCAGTCACAACGAGTAATTGATCTGCTTCAAGTGTTTTGTCTTTATCTTTTAGTTTTATAGAATACAGATTATCTTGATAAGAGATTGACTCGGCTTCAGTATCAAAAAGAATCTCGTGTTTTTTTGCGAACTCATCGGTAAACCACTTGGCTATTTCTTCGTCTTCATTGCTTAGCATGAGTTTGCCTCGAACTAAAATAGTGACTTTGGTACCAAGTGAGCCATAAAAATGGGCAAGTTCTGCGGCAATATACCCACCACCAATGACCACGAGGTGTTTTGGTTGTTTTTCAAGCCTCAAAGCACTCGTACTATCTAGAAATGGAATGTCTTTTAATCCTGGAAGTGGCGGGGTAGTCGGCCTTGTCCCTGCAACGATAAAAATCTTTTCTCCTTCTATTTGCGCGTCTCCGACCTGAAGTTGTTTTGGTCCGATAAATTTACCCCTCGATTTATAAAGCGTTGGGTTGTCTCCATCTTTTATAGATTGTTCAATTCCACTTGAGTCAGTGTCAACAATTTCTGAAACTCTTTTTATAATCGAGGCGAAATCGATGCTCTCAATACTACTTTTAATACCAAACTTTGCACTGTTTTTGATTGTCTCAGCAACATCAGCTGAGTGAATAAGCATTTTAGAGGGAATACAGCCACGATTGAGACACGTTCCACCAAGAGGCCCTTCCTCAACAATCGCAACCGACAAACCTCTTCCGGCAGCCCATGAGGCCACTTCAAGTCCAGCGCCACTTCCAATGACTATTACATCAAATTTTTTCATATATCTTATGCTGTCTGATGCTCCTTTGCGTGATTCTCTAACTCAGCTTTTGTTGAAAAACTTGCTCCACACGTACTGCATTTAATTGCTTCCTGAGCTTGTGCTGGCTGTTGACCTGCTGGTGCAGTATTAGATGTTGGATGAGTAGTTTGAGCGTGTTTCATCATCTCGTCTTGAGCGTTAAACGCTGTTCCACACATTGAACATGTATTTGTTTTGTTATCCATTTTTAATTCACCTCCTTTTCTATTATGAACTTTTTTTATCTGTTTTGTGACAGACAATACAGTCCTTCATATCTGACATCGCTTTTTTAAGTTCGTCATTTGACGGCTCAACAAGAACTTTTCCATCGGGGAATACAATTGTTGGTATAGATTGATATCCATTATTTATCCTAACTACTTCCTCAGCTGCATCTGGATTTTCATCAAGATTGATATATTCGTATTCAGCCTTGTTATCATCCAAGAATTGTTTGGCTCTTCTGCAATCTGCACACCACGTAGCACCATAAAAAATAATATTCTTTTTATTACTCATTTATTTATTCTTATTATTTTCCTTCGTATTCTTCTATTCTTTTCATCAGTAAGCTGTTTTTAACAATGTCTACAATCAGACATTTTTTTTCATCTCACTCTTTTGATGGTATTGACTGTCAATGTTATCTCTTCCATATTTCAAAGCTTTGGCCAGCCAAATAAGTTCTTCATAACTTCTTTTAATCCGTTTAATATATGCCTGATCCAAAAGCTCGCTCTTTTCATTAAAAACTTCCTGTACTTTTGGAAATTGTACATCTGTAAATGTTGCAACAAGTCCCATTTCCCTAACTGAATTTATAAGCGCCTCAATTGCCCTGACTCCACCCCATTGTCCATTTGATAAACTTGCAAAGGCAACGGGTTTATGGATATAGTTTTTAAGCTCTGAATCTAACATGCGCTTTAAGCTACCGGGATATCCGTGATTATATTCCGGTGTAACTATAAAAAAGGCATCTGCCTTTTGAGTGAGACTTGTATATCGAGGGTCTTTATTCTCAGGATCATTTCCATCATAAGGGAAATTATAGTCAAGAGGATCAACCACTTGAACTTCGATATCAGGAATTGTTTTACCAACTTCCTCAACTAATCGCGCAACATGAATCGACTGTCTTTGAGGTCTGGTTGTTCCAACTAGTATTGGTATAAATATTTTTTTATTCATAAATTACTTCTAATAACAATTATTTTCGTTACGATCTTATAAATCTATATGATGTCATCATACTCGACATTCCTGTGATCTATGTATGAATTAGGTCTTAAATCAATCAGCCCGCCAAAAAAATTAGCTGTGATCGGGATCTTCATGGCTATCATTTTCTTTTTTGTGGCTTGGATCTGAACAATTTTTATCAGTACATTTTTCAATCATGCCAATTGCTTTACCCATTTTGCACATCATGCAATTATCGTGTTTTCCATGTCCCATCATATTGTTTCTCCTCCTTTCGCAAGTTGTATTAACTCAGCTTTTGTAGGTTCTCGATCGCTAAAGGAAAGGATGGCTCTGGTTTGAGGATTAATAAATGTTGGAGTATAAATATATCCCAATTCATACTCCATCTTCTTATTATTTTCATCAATTTCTTTTGCATATTCATGCCAAAGAGTTTCTCCATCTTGTTCTTCGATATTATGTTTATCAAATGTAACTTCTTCTTTTTCAAGTTCTGCAACAATAGGTTTAACAGCCTCACAGTGTTCACAGTTCGTTTTCCATAGTTCAATTAATTTCTTCATATAGTTAGTTTACACAAACACTTTGTTTTTATCGGTCAGGTACACGACATAATTACTGATTAAACAACTGTGTATTAGGATGGAACGCTGCCCAAGCAAACCAAAATAAACGGAGTGGTACAATCTCTTTACCGGTTTGGGTATTTGTTACTTTCACTTCTCCTGATGCTGTTTTCTCGATTAAGATAGGGGTGGAGCCAAGCGTATCTTCAATTGTTTGCCTGTCGTTAATAATGTCTTCAGGATATGCTTTTGCATCATCCCCAATTTCAATTCCATAAACAACTGTTTTTATTCGAAGCTGTTTATTCAAACCCTTAACACCAAAATAGAGCTCATCGTTTTCCTCATAGGTTCCATATGGGTATTGATCATAATCTCTATTATGTCCTGTGTCTCTTGAAAGAACCTCGCCATTTGGGTGATCAGCTTTCCAATCTGCCCAAGTCGTTGTACCAAGCAGTACTGGCTTTAACTTCTCATTTCTTCTTGCAGCAGGTCCAACAATTGCCTCTCCTGTTATTTGTTGCCAAAGATTTCCTTCATACCTGTCATACATCACAAGGTCGCTATTATGCAGTTTGCCTGATATACCAAGTTCAGTTATAACACCGTCAACTTTTCGCTCAAATGCCACCGCTGATCCACATAGAGGGCAGAAGGTTATTGCGATTGGATCACCAGAAATAGTGTCATTGATGATTTCATGCCAATTCATTATTTTTTGTGGATAGGCTCGATCTACTCCTTTATATGATATTGTGAGAACCATGTCTTCATCAGCTAGCCAAGTCGTCTCGCTTACTTTATCAAACGTAGGGTTTGAGATAGCGGGTATACAATCTTTCCCGTGACATCCCTGTAACAAATCTTCTTGCTTCACTTTAGCTCCAGTGAAGTCGGACTGCAAAGATACTTCATTTATGACAGTTGTCCCAGGTTGTGCTTTCTCGACTGATTTATCATCTTTAAGCTTTTTCAAAGATTCATCAACATTTAGTTGGCTCTCAAACGTTGAGGCAAGTTGAGTCCATGATGAAGGGAGATGGTTTAGTGTCCATGCTTGAAGAGCGCGGTCAAGACCTGTGAAGATAAAGAGTGCTGTTGCAAGTATTATTACTCCAAATATTTGCCGTATTTGTACATTATTTCTCTTTACAATGCCAAGTTTTGCGGATGCTTTACTTCCGCCTTTGGCAATAAAGTACAGCGGAATTCCCGTTCCTAATGCATACGCAAAGGCTATAAATACAGTCATAATGGAAAATGAATTCACGGCAGCAAGTGTTGCTACCGCAGCGACAACTGGGCCAATGCATGGAGTCCAGACAATTCCCAAACTTACGCCTGTTATAAAACCTCCACCAAATCCGTTGCTTTGATTCTGTAAAGGTTGTACTTTCCAATGTCGTTCAATAAAAACTTGCACCTTTTCCCAGATAATAGGAAACAACATGCTTAAACCAAACACTACTAGAAGGATTACAGCAAAGTTGCGAATATAGTCCACTGGAATGCCAAAAGCTCTAACAACTGTGGCAAGAAGCAGGGAGGCAATAGTAAAGCTTACAACAAGCCCTACAATCAAACCTCTAATTCTCCATATTTTGCCATCAATTCCACTAGCCAAAATTATTGGTAATATCGGCAATACACATGGCGAGAAAACTGTGAGTACTCCTGATAAAAATGCTATTGGTATAAGTAAAAACATATTTTTAAATATTTGTTAATAAATTATCAAAATCAGTTCCGATCCATCTTTTAGTTTCGTTCCCATCCTCGTCTAAAAGAATAAGGGTTGTTTGCATAGTTACCCCGTACTTTGTTTTCATCAATCTTTCTCGATCATAATCAACCTTGAGGATAGTAAGATCTCGTGGTACTTCGCTGTTTCTTTTCAAAATTTCTTCTTCAATTGCGCGACAGTTTGAGCACCATGTCGTGGCCGCAAAAAATAACAGTGTTTTACCATGCTTTTTTGCTTGAGCTAAATTCTGTTCAGAATAATCCAGATAATTTGCACGGTCATATAGAATTGCTGGTTTATCGCTTGATGCATTGGCAAGTTCTTGATGAGTGTTTAATGCATTTTTTAAATAGAATGCGCCAATCAATATAATAATTGCTAGAAAAATTGTTTTTGTATATTTCATTGTTGTAATCTAAATCCTAGATACTTAGGAGCAAAGAGTAGACCTTACTCCTAAGCACTCTAGTTATTTTGCGTTGGCAAGGAGAGCTTGCACTCCCTGACCACCACTGTTCCATCGGGTTACTTCTTCACCCTGACCATCTACTTGGACAAATGTGTCCTGCATGGTTATTGCATATTTTTGTTTTAAGTCTTTTGCCGTATCATAATCAACTTTTAAGATTGTGACATCGGATGGGACTTTATCAAAATTTGCCTGTATGTCTTTATCTGCTGCCTGACACGAGGGGCACCAAGCAAGTGCCGCAAAAAAAAGTACTGCTTTACCATCATTTTCAGTTGCTTTTGCAAGATTCGCCTCAGAATAATCAACGTATCGTTGAGCTAGTGACGCGTTATCCGTTTGAACATCAGATTGCGAGTCACTAGTTTCATTTTGAATTGCACTTGGTTGTGCTACTACCTGATTTTCAGTTGTAGAGGAGTTTGAATTATTGAGCATCAAAAACCCTCCGCCAACTAATACCAGTAGCACAATACCAATTACTATATAAGATGTTTTCATACATTCACCCCCTTTCGTTTGATAGTTTTAATTCCTGTCTCACTGTAAATAATTTAGAAACTAATGAAAGAACGGAGACTTTCTTAGATGATTTTAATTTCTTAGACTTTAACTTAATGAGGGCTTTTTCAAGTGATGTTTCGCCATCACAACAAACTGTAATACCTTTCATAGATTAAATGATATTGAGAACTTAAAAGAAATTCTGTCAGCTGTAGGACAATTTAAGAAGTTGAAAACTGGCTGAGTTTAGTAGGATCGAATTGAATTGATTTTCCTGACCTTGTAATCAGACCCTTTTTCTCGAGTTGGTTGATAAGCGTTGTTACTGTTTGGCGTGAGATACCGAGCATTTGGGAAAGTTCTTCATGGGTTAATTTTTCTGAAACAACCATAGAATCATCTGCTTTCTTTTTTCCTAAGTTTAAAAGTAATTTGATAATTCTCTGAAATGCACTATCTGAAGCAACAGAAGACATTCTCTTCTCAACTTGTGTAAGCCTGTTAAATAATTGTTTCATGAGTTTTTCTGATAGTTCTGGATACTGACTGACCATAGAAAAGAATTTATCTTTATTTAGAGAACACACGTAGGAATCAGTAGTTGCCTCAACAAATAATTCTGAGTCACCATCAGTACCTAAGTCTCCAAAAAAACTTCCCGGAAGAAGACGCTCGATAATGGTTTTTTTTCCAGTTGGTGTAATTTGATAGAGTTCAACCTGACCTGTTTTGACAATAAATACTTTATCCTTGTCTCCGGGCTCAAAGATAACTTCTCTTTTGCAATATTCCTTCATTGCAAAAAGGGACTCGATTCCTTGAAGTTTATCTTTTGCTAAACCCTTGAACAAATCTAGTTGCTGAATGTACCACAGTTTTTTATTCACAATAATTCTATTGTATCATTTGTGGATTATTACTCGTGGCTATAGGTATTAACAGAGAAGGCAGTTATTGTTTTAACATATCGCCTTCTACGATATGGTCAGCAGGCGAAGAATCACCATCATTTGGTTCAATAGTTAAAACGTAGCGCGAGTATGGAGTGAGGTCGTCGCTTGAGCTATATACATTTGTATAAACCCCGTCTACCTTCTCAAGCTTACCAGTGCTGATAAACTTGAATGGACTTTTTTGCACAATCCAACCTTCATAAAAATCATTGTTTATAGGGTCGGGAAGGTTACTAAATGTTGCAAGCATCATATATTTTCCATCAGTAAAATCTGCCTTTGCAGTGCCAGATGTTTGTGTATTTGTATTAATTCCTCTGACTTCTCCTTTTGTGACATCTGTAAGTACGCCTTCGTACATATAGGTCATCTTTTTCATTTCCATCATAATATTTTCATCGACAACTTTTTTCATAGCATCTGATTCAGGACTACCCTGCATACTATTTTTCGTCCCAAAGCTTTCATTCGATGTAGTTGAATTATTAGCTTGTAGTAAGAAAAATCCAGCAGCTATGATGATGAAGAAGACAAAAAAGATAAGTCCAAGTTTTTTATTCACGTATATTTATTAAATACTATTCACAACTCACAATCAATAAGTATTGTAAAAAAACTTAAAACTATGTATACTTAGCCAAATGGCTAACTATTTATCTTCATATTCTTCTAAACAGATGGATTCGCTCTTTGGAGCGCTTGCTGATCCTACTCGTCGCAATATTCTTGAAAGACTTACTGAAAACAATCTGACGGTGTCAGAAATTGCTAAAGCCTACGATTATGCCCTCCCTACAATCTCTAAGCATTTGTCTGTTCTCGAACGAGCGCAACTCATCAGGAAAAATAAAGTTGGTAGGGAATACAAAGTCTATTTTGAACCTCAATCCATGAAAACTATATCAGAATATGTGTCTTTCTATAAAAAGTTCTGGACAACTCAAATTAATAATCTGGAGAAATTTCTAGCAAAAAAATAATTATATGGATAAAAACATAGTTAAAATAACAAAAATACTTGCTGCATCTATTGATAAAGTCTGGGATGCCTTGACAAATCCTGACAGTATTAAACAATGGCTTTCACCAGAGGGCATGACAAATCCTGAAGTAACTAATGAATTTAGGGTCGGAGGAATTTATCGAATTGTTATGGAAGGACACAATATGCCAGATCCTGCTCATAATGGCAGAATGGCAGTTGGGGGTACATATCTAGAGATTGAGAAACCTAATAAACTTGTATATACATGGCTGTGGGAAAATGCTCCAGCAGAGACACATACAACAAGGATTACTATCCTCCTAAAAGAGTTAGGTGATATACAAACTGAAATGACTCTCGTACATTCTGGTTTTGCAGACGAGAATATGCGCCAGGAACATTCTAGTGGATGGAATTCTACATTTAATAAGCTAGATCATTTTTTGAGAGGGGGTGAAAAATTATTATGAAGAAATTTATAGTTTTATACCATGCGCCTAAGGGTGCAATGGAAAAAATGGCTAATGTTAGTCCAGAAGACGCGAAGAAAGGCATGGAACCATGGATGACATGGGCAGCAAAAGTTGGAGATGGCATGGTAGACCTAGGCACTCCTCTTGGAAATGGCATGAAGGTAACTAAATCTGGGACACATCCAAGTGATAAGAATGTAGTAGGCTATACTATCCTTCAAGCCAACAGTATGGAGGAAGCAGTCGAAATGGTAAAGGGACATCCTCATCTTGATTGGGTAGATGGCTGTGAAGTTGAAGTACATGAATCACTTCCACTTCCTGGAATGTAATTTAATATAAGCATTTCATTACAAATATATCCCGTTCGTAAGATCGGGATATTTTTGTATAAATGATTTAAAAAAAACTGATGTATGTGATTTGGTATAATACTCAAAGATATGAAAATAGAAGACAGAACAAAAGAAAATCCTTGGAAATTGAAAACTCCACCACTTTCTTCAGAATACGAAATGTATATAGATGATAAAGATGGTTCCAAAGTTATTGTATGTGCAGTTGGCAAAACTACTTTACTTTATGACTATGATGCAATTGCCGATTTATACCAAATGCTCAAATCTCATGGAGATTGGATGGATTTGGGTGGCGCAGACGAACAAAAGCGCACAAAAGAAGACACTGTTGAAGACTGGGGTCGCTCCTCTATGAACCCCAAAGGTGGTTGGTACGGATTGAAAAAAGGGCTTCGTGGAAGATTTGGCGTTTATATGCCACCACTACTTGAAGTATTAGGATTAGCTGAACTTGAACATAATTCACGGAATAATAGAATGAGAGCCAAGTAAAGCCTTCAAATAGCTCAGCACTAATTATCTTTTGGCTGATAACAAAGAGTTTTCCATACAAAATATTTTAGTTAGACATTACCAGTTCTTGGAGCTGCAATAATTGCTTCCCCTTTACCTGATGAGATCGGCGTAATTCTCATGGGTATTTCTAAGATAAAAACGTACAAGTTTTTACTTATCTCTTTTATTCTCAATGGGATAGGTATATTTTTGGTAGTTTCAGCATCGATGCATATAAAACCGTAAGTTTGTTTCGGAAGTTTAATAAAAAAACTTTTAAATATGTACAATTTTGTATAAATGACTATCGGGTACTTACTCAATTACTACACTCCGATCTTGATTAAGTGCTATACTGAATTCAGTAGATTAAATAAAATAAAGCTCTTTCAACTCCTCGATTCTAAAGTTTTATCTTAGATTACTCACATACTATATGACAGATATACATGATAAAACAAAAAAACCAATAGTCGAGACTTACGATAAGCCTGTAGACAACGGTACCTTCAAACAGGATATGGAGGAACTAAAAGAGAAAGCTAATTCATCCCTGGAATCTCCAAGTGAAAGAGGAAGTAATTCCATAAGCGGTTCAACACCAGCTTTAGAATCAGATGACGACGTTCTTCAAAATGCTCATCAAATGGGTATTGCACCTAACGCTGATTTTGAACACTCTACAGAGCTAAATATTGCAAAAGATATAGATGACGCAGAGAAATCTCGAAAGACAGGTTAAAGCAAAAGATTATGAATATACAAAAAAATAAGAATCTAGACAATGAGTCATTAAAGAAGCGTTTTGATATAAGTACCTATATCTCGTCCCTTGATACCGTTATAAGAACTGATGCTGATGAAACCTTGGGGTCAGTCCTGCCTCTTGTTCAGTCAAGCCATTCACCTCTCTTTGTATTTACAAAAGAAAAAGAATTTGCTGGCCTTGTTTCGCCATACCAAGCACTTTATACGCATAGATATCCCTACACAACAAAAGTTTCCTCAATTGCATCAACGCCTCCATATATGACAAAAGATACACCGTTGTACGATGTGGCATCATATATGCTTGAAAGTCGAGTATATGTTCTTCCTTTATTTGATGAAGATAAACAGATTATAGGGGTTATTCATAGTAAAGACATATTCCAAAATCTCATCAAAGATCAAGATTTACTAATAGTCATAAGTTCTACGTTAAAAGCTCACGCACCTGTCACTGCACATAGTAATGCTACTGTTGGTGATATCTTCCAGATAATGAAGGATAAGCAGGTATCACGCGTGGTATTAGTAGATGATAACGGAGTCTTATCAGGCATAGTTTCTAGGAAAGATCTTCATAATGCGCTTATGCAACCTACTGAAAAGCAACGATTTGGGAAAAATGGTATGCAACCAACTGATAGAGCATTTGATAAGGAAAAAGAATATAGAAGAAATAATCCGATAAAAAACTATGCTACAGAAAATGTATATACGTTACCCATTGATACCAGAGAGGAAGAGTTGGTTAAGATGCTAATTGCATCAGAGCATAACAGTATTGTTCTTCTAGATAAGTACAAAAACCCAGTTGGATTTTTATCCATGCATGATATTTTAGTTGGGTTACAATCTTTACGACCTCAGGAGACAATAAATCTGATTATGACAAAGCCTACCAGCAATGCTTCTGAAGATGATGTAAAAAAAGTAGAAGAGAGCCTAACTAAATTTGGTCAAAAGATGAATAAGAGAATCGCAATTGATAAAATTGAAGTAACATTCGAAGAACCAAAAACACCAACTGGAGGCAGTATTTTATTCAATACATCACTTATTGTAAGCCCTGTTGCTGGAGCAAAAATAATTGCAAAAACGAAGAGTAGATCATTTATTGATGGAGTTCATTCAGCAATCGCACAGATTGAGAAACAAGAAAGAAGAAGTGGTATATCAGAATCTGAATCACGACATACAAGCGTTTAATCTTTAATAGAGAGGTACCTATGCAAGGATATAAAATAAATATAGAGGAAAAAACTCTCCAAAATGAAAACTTTCGTGAAGTTTTACATACGTCACAACATAATCAACTTGTAGTGATGAGCCTTTTACCCGATGAAGAAATTGGAATGGAAGTACATGAGATTGTTGATCAATTCATCAGAGTTGAACAAGGAGAAGCAAAGGCAATCCTAAATGGAGAAGAATACGTACTTAGGGATGGAGATGCTATCGTTATTGCCGCATGTATTGAGCATAATATTATTAATACATCTTCAGATAAAAAACTGAAGCTCTACACTATTTACAGTCCAGCGCATCATAAAGATAAGACGGTTCATAAGACAAAGCAAGATGCGCTTAGTGATACCGAAGATCACATATAAGGTCTGAAACTTATTTGTCCACTGGTAACGAATTAAACTCTTCACGCTTTTTATCCATCCACTCCTGCATAGCTTTAGGGTGATTCATTTTTTCTTTCATTTGTTCCATAGCTTTAAGATGTGCCTCATCTCCTTTTTGAAACATCTCCATACCATGTTGTTGGCTGAGTTTCGCTATTTCATCAAATGTTTCAGCATGGAATTCCATATAGCAAGCTCCAGCTAGTTGATTACATGTCATTGTTCTCATAAATATTCACCTCCTTACTGAAGTATTATAATTGAATTTTGATTTTTTGAACACTCTAATTTGCTATACTCAGGATATGAAAATAATTCCTAAAAAATCTGAAGTGATTGATGGTTTTACAATAAAATACCATGCAAATGGTAAAACTAGATGGTCAAAAGGAAAAATGAAGGAAGGGATGCCTGATGGATACTGGGAATGGTATAGACTTGATGGAACTATAAAACGATCTGGTACTTTTAATGAGGGTGTGCCAGTTGGACAGTGGACAACATACGACTCAAAAGGTGAAGTATATAAAGTATCAGACAAAAAATAGGATCAAAGAAATAAGTACATCAAACTGTATCAATACTTTAAGACACCCCTTTTTATACTGTCTCATTTGTCTCGTTTAGCCTTGGCGTGAGACAGTCGTTATAAGGATAAGAAGGTTCTAGACCGTACCGCTCAGCTAGCTTACCCTTATTACGAATAAAAACCTCATTTAGCTTGATAAAGCAAGCTAAATCCTGGGTTCCGTTTTCTATTTCTTGATATGTAGGAGCCTCATCAAAAAGCACATTAAATGAGTTCGCTTTCGTAACTGGATCTTTGTGATTGAGAAGCAGGAGATTCATATTATCAAGGTAATATTTTATATATGCCATTACCACGTTCATATCTGTTGGTGTATCTTCTCTAGTTTTTTCTTTTTCGACAAGCAAATCGGCAACCTGTTGATCAATTTTTACCAAATCCTCTTCCATATACTTTATAGCTATTTCAGAATTCAGTATCCTGATCTTATCAACGGTCATTTTGGCTTGTGTTTTCAACTCTGCTATTTTGCTATCAATATTGACTTTATCTTTGCTAATTTCTTGTTCTCTTTTTCCCCATTCATTTATAACTGCAGTAACCAGAGCATCAGAATATCCAGGTGCGAGATCAATAGTTCCTATGAATTTTGTAATAGTTTTTTCAAAGTCATCTTTAGTTACTCTGAAATAATGGCCCCGTTTGTCACAATGATATGCCGGATAATATTTCCCCAGTCTTCCTTTTGTCGCGCTACCAATCAACGGTCTCTCACAATGAGGACACATAACTATTTTTCTGTATGGGAAGTCTGGATTTCTTACCCCCTTTTTTAAAAGGTATTCAGGAGGTGCTTTCTTATATATTTTTACCTCACCGTTCTCTTCAGTTATAAAGTTTTTTCCTTTATTCGCTTGATTAAACGTTTCTATTGATACAATTCCTGGAAATTTACATTTTACAGCTACGCCATTATTCCATTTTTCTGTATTTACCCCTGCGTAAATTGGGTTTTGAATATACCGCCAAAGCCCTTTTATGTTTAGAGGATTTCCTCCATGTTCTTTAATTATTTTTGTTCGGTCTTTCGGGTCTCTGACATAATCAATTCGTGTTTTAAATCCTAATTTGTTAACCTCTTCAACAATTTGGTGATCATCAAGTGTTCCCCGACATCGAAGTTCAAACATTTTAATAATCCAATGCGACTCGGTAGGATGTGGCTTTAAAATACACCGTTTTCCATTAGGAGTTTCGATTTTTTCAAGAATGTATCCGATTGGAGCTTCTCGTACCCAATACCCCATTCGAGCATAACGAATTTCGGCTCCTATCATCCGGGACATAATATCCCTCATTTCATCTTTCGCGCGTTCGGCTTCAAGAATTTCAGCTTTTTTGGTAGGTGAATAGACACTCCAATTAAACGAAACACCTAAATGCTCTAAGGTATTCACTTTCTGGGAACTAATAACCCCATAAATATCTATCAGTTTGACTCCATACTGTTCAAGTTGCATTTTTAAGTGGTCATAAGAATATGAACCGCCTCGGGTAAATCTATCTATTGATTTTATGACAAAGAGTTGTATATCATTTTTGGGATTTTTACAGTAATCAATAGCTTCCTGCATTGGCTGCTGTTCTTTGGATGCGGATTCCATAAAGACAAAAAACTTTTTTATGTTGATATTGTGAGTTTGTGCAAATCGTTCAATTTGTTCCTTTTGAGCTTCGGGAGAATCTCCGTCAGTCCCTTGTTTGGTTGAAGAAACTCGTATTGCCGCAACAGCATTTTCGATTTTAGGTTTAAAGTCCATATATTATTTTTTGTTTATTTTATGCAAGAGTACTTTTCCGTTTCTTTGGTCCTCTAAGATTCTATCAATAATGAGGTTGGCGAGAAAACGTACTCTTTCGTGTGGAGATAAGCTTGAGGTTAAAGGTCTTACTGTCCAATCCTTGTTTTTACAACCATTTATTCTTCTCGTAAATACTATTCCTTACAGGGATAGTTTACATCAATTTAGCCTTGTTGTCAATATCTTGTCCTGGTTGCCTAGATGCCGTACAGATCTCCTTTCTGTTTTTCCAGTAAGAGCTTAACATAATCAGCAGGCTTTTTGTAGCCAAGAGATTGATGGTATCGGTGATAATTGTATTTGGTATTAAATGCCATACATCGT
>JBGTMH010000015.1:0-8152 GCA_041743715.1 Patescibacteria group bacterium
ACCGTTGGAGAACTTATTGAGGAAATTTATCAGCATATTCACTATTACAATACAGAAAGAATTCACACTGCTTTAAAAATGCCACCTACCGTTTATGCTAATTCTCTTAGAAACTTGTCGGAGAAAATGGGTGCTTGACAAAGGGATCACCAATCCATTTACTATTTATGGTTGATACTTTCCCTTTTACAGCTGAGTATAATGATACTTTACTAAAAATTGTTGGAGAGATGTTAGATCCTGAGTTAGGTACTGCCGTGTTTGGGTTTGGTACTCTAACGGACAGGCCAGACTATGCATTAATAACGCGCCCGGAGTCTCGACTTGCAGTTATTCAGACTGGATTAAATAACCTCAGAGAGAGAGGATTTACTGCAATAAATTCTCCCCAAGTTAAAGCAGGACAACTCTACACACAAAGTGATTCAGCTTATTTTCCTTTTGATGTATATCAAGGAAGTGATGCCCCGCCTATTCGGTTATAATATTACGTCAACCATGACATTATATCCTTTGCGCACATTACAATTGAGAAAATTTCACCTTTTTCTAAAACAAAAATGTCTTCGTTCCGCCGATTGCATTCACCACCCCTCGCGCTAACTAGCTTTGAAACATTTCTTTAAGTGCTTTTCACACAAAAAAGCTCATTTTTCAATGAACTTTTTCTGTGTAAGTCTTTTTGTGACTATGCCCGTGCTACATTTTTTGCACTTGGCCCTTTATCACCATTGACTATTTCAAACGTTACCACGTCACCTACTCGAATCTCATCAAAGGTTACTTTCTTTTAAATCACTGGAATGAAAAAATAGATCCTTTGTTTCGCCTTCGCGACTTATGAACCCAAATCCTTTATCTGTTTTTGTTTTCACTGTTCCATTCATTGTTTTGCTTCTCATTCTATTCTTGGTTATATCAGATTTCTTCTATTTTGAAAATCCTAAAAAACACAAGAAGTTAGGATTCACCTAGTTTGATGGAAAACGTTTGAAAATGCGAATTAACACATTTACTTCTCAAACAATAATGCTCGTAAATGTTCATCTACAAATTTACTAATCGATTCTCTATTCCTAAAGAGAGATGAGAAATGACCACCATGTATGTACTTTCTATACGCTGCATTTCCCCAAATTACATATTGATCCGGAACTTGGTCGTCTATAATATTGATTACTGCAGCAGTCCTAAATCTCACTGCACCAGAAAGAGGACGTTGTAATGGAAACACGTCTGGATTCATCCTAATAGCTTCAAGAGTCCTGACATCGTATGCATCACGATATGGTGAAATTAATGTAGATGCTCTTATATCTCCCCCTAATACTTCAACAATAGCGTCTGGTAATTCGTCGGGTGATTGACTGAGATATGCGCTAATCAAATTTGCGCCATATGAAAATCCTATGAGTGCGACACGTTGGTTATGATCACGTGCATCTTGTATGCGTTCACGGATCATACGTAAACCCAGCGCATAACCAAATTGTGACGCAGTAGCGCTTGAAAGCAATGTTTCGATGTTTGTAACTGAATGAAACGTATCTATCCCTTCAATATGCAAATCAGCACTTGAAGGGATATCTAAAAGCTTTCTTGTACGATGACTTTCTTCACCGTACCTTGGTAAATAAATTATACGGGGTTGATTTTCTCTTCCTTGTTGTAAAGAAGAAGTTTTAACAGTCAAACTTGTTTCCTGACCATTATGTGAGAAGTAGGCAGTGAGTGACATCTCACCGTCCTTAGTTTTTCTCAGAGGAAGTGTGTCGACAATGCCCGCGATTTGCTGGAATCTTGCTAATTCATTGTTACTTGGGTATTGAAAAAGTTCGGCACCTAAATTCTGTACATTTCTTCTTCCAATTTCAAATTTTGATGGCATTTTGAATCCTTTATTTTATATAGCGAGCAGACCATAGCAATATGGTTACAGGTTGAATTTTCTTATAATCACTTCAGCGGCAGTCTCTGCACCACGTAAGCTAATTTTGGGTGCAAGCTCAGCTAAACGGGCAGCGTACATATCTTGACTAACTAACATTTGTTCAATTTCTGTTTTCAAGATATTTCCATTCAGATCTGCGATTGGTAAAGCCTTTCCTAGACCATGTTGTTCGATTAACTTTGCATTATATAAATGATCGGCATTCGTTGTAATTGTCACGATACCACCTCTCCCCTCTTTAATAAAAGGATAAAGAGTACCACTTCCTCCATGAGACAAAAGTACGTCTGCATGCTTTGCTAGCTCAGGAAGATTCGCAAATGGGACTGATACCAAGTTGCTTGGTAATTCTCCAGGAGGATCAGTATCTGCTGTAGTAAATAGAACCATGAGATCAGGTCTATACATACCGATATCGATTAATGCAGAATACAATGCCTGTTTGTTTGTACTTCCAAAGCTGCCAAGTATTACTTTTTTTCCTGCTTCACGAGCTGCTTCCATGGTAGATACTGCTTGTTGCGTAGCTTTTTGATCAACATGTTGCTCGATAAATGTATTTGGTTGGATAGAACCGACATACACATATTCTCCGGAACCTACTAGCTGCCTCAATCGTGGATCAAGATTAAATCTTTCGTCAAGACCATCCTTCACAAATGCTTCATTATCCGCAATGAGTGTTAAATCCCCTTTTTCCATTAACTGAAACCAACCCATATCTTGAATAGGCTCTTTGCCTCTATCTCGTAGATATGTTTGTCGATATACTTCACGGAGCTTAGGATCCAGTGACCGATAATATCCTTCCGCAACTTTTTGCGCTCCAGAGCCGAGTACATCAATAAACTCCTGAGAAGTAAATCCGACATTGCTCATATTCGTAATGGTTACCGTTGGTACACCTGCTAATTTGGCTGCCATAAGCAGCGGTACGTTATGATCGACAAGCACAAAGGGGGGAGGAGAAGTACGCAAACGCTCAACAATTCCATGTACGTTGTCAGACATCTCCGCAACAGAAGACTCTCCCCGTATTAATTCTCCCGGATGAAAATAGTACTCATCAGAATTACCAACTGAGACTGTTCCAATGTCTGTGGTAAAATCTTCACCAAGAGGGAATACATGTCTTCCTTTGCGAGATCCACGCATTCTTGCCGCGATTCCTCTATTCGATAATTCGAGTGCAACTTCTAACGGCCGGGCAGTATGAGCAGATATTCCAGGTAAATAACCAACTTCAATCGGTTCTTCGCTCGTAGGGGATTCTTTCATCTCTTTTTTCTGTTCTTCCCTTCCCATTTCATATGCAATTTCAATAAGATCAGGCCATATTTTATACATTTCAATAAACCTACGTACGCCTTGACGCGTATCTGTAATTTCTTTAGGTGACGCAGGCGAATATAAATCCGATTCTATTGCCGCAATAGCTTCTTCGGGAAAGTGTTCGAGAAAATCTTCGAGGGATTGGGTAACTGGATCCTGAGTGTCTGTATCAGATTGCCTAGTCAAACTTACTTGAGTGGCAAGCAACTGACGGAGGTCTTTAATTTCTTGCAATTTTTTATCGTCTTCAAACGTACGAAATACTTGACTAAACACTTCCTCACCGGGGGATAAGCCAAATGCCTCAATCATTCTTGCCCGAAGAGGATCATCAGTACTAATTACTTCAGAAATTTCCATCTGTTCCTTAGCAAACCTATTATTAAACGCACCAACCATTTGTACTCCCAATGCGTCACCTCCACCTACTCGTGGAGCACGATGGTGCATGAGTGGTTCCTCCCGACGAATCACACGATTTGGATCAGCTGCCATCACGGCCCGAGCCCGCAATAATCCACTAAAATTGTAATCGAGTACACCACATAGTGGAGTAAGTGTCGTTTTGACACTTTCTCCTGTGAGAGTCACGTTCCCAAGATCCAAATGGCTTGCTGCTTGCCAATTCATAGTTTCTCCACTATATGTATAATGTAGCTGTTTCATCCATAAACCAATAATAGGCTGTCTTTGTGCAGCAGCTACCAGTATCTGTGGAAGATGTTGATATGCTTCTTCTGTGGTAACTTCTCGAAATGTAGTAGTTTCAGGGTCAAATAATTGATAGGTGCTTGATTGCCCCCTACTTCTTTCCGTGAGAATCTGTGAGCTAATTGCTAAGGTATCTCGAACCAAAGAAACTGGATTACCAGTGTGACCCGTATATCTACCCACAGTTGCCGCTGTTTGTGGATCTTTGAACCAAGCTTCACGTTCTGCAAAAATATCATGTGTCTCAACATCAACCAATCCACCCTCCTTTTGAGACAAGGTACGATATCGTTGATCATCTTCATTTATGGTAATAGTTGTCTCGTGTAACTGAACTCCTTGCTTTCCGGCTTCATATGCAGCAACGAGATAACCAAAATTTTGCGTTCCAGCAATCCCACCTAGCTCTGTCAAAGGATCTGTGAATGTAAATGCATCAATATTGGCTAAAGGCACTTTAAGCCCATCTTTTAATAATGCTCGTCCCAGCCAAAATAAATACGTTCTTTTCTCTTCCGTCAAGTCAAGATTTTTCTTCAGTGCTTCGGCAAATTTGTCAGTAAACTTTCGCGCAAAACCAGCATTATCTCTCACGCGATAATAACCAACTTCATGTTCTTCTGCTACAGCTCTAATCTGTTCAGCAACGGTATCATCCCAAGAATCATCTATCAGGAACACGCCAAGTTTGCCTCGATAACTACTAGCTTCTTTCGACTTCACAAAATCATGTAAAAAACGACGAATAAGCCCAGGATTCTGTAGGGCTTTTATCCCAACAACTTGTAATTTTATTTCTCGAGGTGACTCACCTAACTTCGTCAAGTAGCCTTCTACGAACTGCGATACTTCACCTGGTTTATGCATTGCTGCATGAGGAAGCGGTGAAAGTAGGGAAGCGTTCAAGTCAGATCCCCTCCTGAATAGTTCGGGTCTCCCAACTAATATTCTTCTTGGTGTTTGTTCAGAGCTCATACTATTTCGTGATTTCTAGAAATAAGGAAGTTTCCGATAACGAGATACTCTATTCCTTCTAAGTTCTTAAAAATTGCCAATGCATCACTGGGGCTTTCTGCTGGTACATGTCCACTAACATTAAAAGACGATTTGTATGCGCCAGCGATGCCGGTTCGTCGTTTCAAATCGTTAAGAAGTTGCCAATAACGCGGATTTTGTTCCCAAGATACAATATGCGGCCTAATATCCCGTGCTAAATGGGGCCATCTTGTTAGAGCATCTTCTGTGGGCGTAAAATTGTATGACATATATGGAGAAGGAAAAGGATCGACAAGTATCTGAGCTGCTGCTGCTTCAGTCAATGCAATAGCTACGGGCTTATCAGGTTTTGTCTTTTTACCTGTGTTAAGCCTTGTCGCACCTTCAGGATCTGCTAAATTTGATAAAATATTTCTATTTCCCAAAGCTCGAGGGCCTAACTCAGCTGCTCCCTGGAACCACGCGACAGTATTTCCAGCAGCAATAAGATCAGCAACATCGCTAGATAAATTAGCAAAATCCTCATAATGTATATAGGGGAACTCTCCTGCCTCAAGATCTTCTCTGACTCTCTCATCGGTGTAATGTTTACCTAAAAATACAGTAGTCAACCTCGGAATTTCTCTCTGATAGACCTCCTTTGCGACAACAATACCGGCACCAATATAACTTGCCTCGCCACCGGGAAAAGGTGTTACAGATAATTTATCTCTATCAACAGTTCCTGATTGATAAAGCGAAGTGTTAAGGTGGGAACTTGTAGCAAAATCTCCGCCCATGCAAACATAATCCAAACCATGCCTTTGACGATATGTACTTATTACCTTGTGAATCGAATCAACAACTTTGGTATATACTGCATATTCGTACATCCTCGTTACTACTGCAGATTCATCAGAAGAATATGTCTCCAATAACGCTTCTATTTCTTGAGTAAGATTACCTGTTCCAGAAAAATTTTCTGCCTCTTCATCGAAATGAAAAACCTCATCAAACTTATTTCGAATGCTGTGTACTATATCCATTTCTTGTGTGTTTATAGGCGCCGCAGCTTTTATTTTTTTTGCGAAATCGCCAAATTCGCCGTATTCTTTCCTTATCACTCCCAACGCGGATGAATAAAAATGTTCAACTGAATAGGGCGCACTAAATCTAGCAATTGGCCGTATCTCTTCTCCTAGTATGGATTGCCATAATGTACTCGTAATCCCCGCTTCTGCCTCCAAACCAAGCACCGCTATAAGAGTGGGTTTATCTGCGAATTTACTTGTATGCAGTGTAAGCTGTGCTTCAGCCTTATGACGACTAATAAAACTATATACCGGCAACTCTAACGATTCAAGCTTTTGATCTTGTGTGCTTTCAGATCCAATAGCGATATGATCCACTTGCCCCATTTGGATGCCGTTCATACCTAACACATATGCTGCCGACTTGTCTGGAAAAACTCTTCGTTCACCTTTGTGTCTTGAAAGGTACTCTTCACGTATACCACCTACAACCATGCCGTCTTGAATAAGTGCGGCTCCTGCTGGCGCCGCAGGATGACTTGCGCTGAGAATATATCGAGATGGATTTCCTTCTGTATGAATCATAATTTTTTTGGATTAAAGACTATACTTTTTGATGCAGCTGACACCAACTCTCGTGCTTGTAAAATATATAATTCTCCATTTACATAAGCCCATTCAATATCTACAGGTTCCCTTGAAAACAGTTCACTTTCTTCGATGCGAAGTCCTGTCATAGCAAGCTCACGAACAACAGACGCATTTACCATTTGTGATAATTCCATACTGTCCTCACTACCTCTATCATCAAAACTCCTCATTCCCCCAGAAAAAGCGGCATCTCTTTCAATAATCATAACGGCTGGTGTTATATCCCCTCCGGTTACTTGAGCATTATGGCCTGTCGTTAGTTCAACAATCATTTGATTATCTGGCTGACCAGGATTTGGATTTCTCGTAAACATTACTCCGGAAAAATCTGGACTTAGCATCTCCTGGACAATAATTCCTCCATTATAAGGAATATGTGAAGCATCTCCCTGAAGTGAATTAATAAAAATATATTTCTCTATCTCAGCAATCAATTGCCGCACAGGAATATCAAGCTCGCTATCGTAATATCCCGCGCCAGCTGTTGTTCCTGAATCTTCATATGTTGTGCTGCTGCGAATAATTAAGTTTTTATTCTCATCCCAACCCATCGCTCTGATATCGTGAATAATCCTTTCTGTAACTTCAGCTTCCATGTGATAGTCTTTTACAGACATATATTCTTTTGCTCTGGATATTTCCCGCTGAACCACATCCCGCGGCAAAAAAAATGCTTCAGGCACCCTAAAATTTTGTTCTGAAAGTAGCGCAAGCTTATAAGCCTTATTGCCTATACTATCTGCTTTTACTTCTTTGAGATCTCGCGTCGATGGAAAAAGGAGTTCTTGCTGCTGCTCTTCTTCATATTTAGAAAGTATTTCAACTTTCCCTTCCCAGGCGTCAACACTAAGCACATCACCGGTGCCTACTCTGTCTAAAAGAGATCTAATACCCACCACTGTCGGTATTTCCATTTCCCCTGCGGTAATTGAAGCATGACAAGTGACCCCACCTGTCCGAGTTAATAAAGCTAACACATCGAACTCTCCACGATCCATCCCTACTGCGATTCTTTTCATTAAATCAGGATCAGTGGCATTACTGACGATAATAATGGCAGCTCCTTTTGGTAACTTCGCTGCATCAAAATCTTCCGGCCTCTTAGCAACGAAAACAGTCCCGACTGCCATACCAACGCAAACTGATAAACCAGTAAGATTTTCATCATCCGACTCGCCTTCACGACTCTCTAAAAGTGCGGAATGTACTGCAGTACTTTGTTCCCGATCAAGAAGGTAATGATCCACTCCTTCTATCATATATACTATGTTTCTGGTTTCACGTTGTTTGAGCGTATCACGCATACCATTTTGCGTATCCGGGTCTGATGGATCGAGTAAAGTACTTAACTCAAGAGGCACCGCAGCCCTTACCTGTGCTTCTGTTAACTCAAAACGATTTGCGATTTCAGACAAAAGGTTATCCAAAAAGTAAAAATTAACTAACTGTTTATTTCTTCTATACATCTTTGCAATACCTATCTCCGGATAAATCCTAAATA
>JBGTMH010000016.1:0-4102 GCA_041743715.1 Patescibacteria group bacterium
TATAATGCTTTGTATTTAATTTTATCTTCTGGTAATAAAGACATGATTTCACTCACTATACTTGGAAATAGTTGTCTTGTCAACGCAAGTGTCTTATACTATTATTATGCGAAAAAATACTCCTGCACTTGTATGGTTTGCAGATGCTGATACTGATGACGATACACAGATAGGTTCAGCTGGACAGAAACTTGGAAAAATGGCGCAAGCAGGATTTCCAATTCCTCCTGGTTTTATCATCACATCAGGGGCATACTTTCAATTTCTAAGACAAAATAAGCTCGAGCACAAAATAAAATCCCTCCTCTCAACGACTAATTTCGAACTACCAGAAACGATCGGGCAAATTTCAAATCATATAAAACGACACTTTTATAAAACGCCATTTTCGGTGGATCTCATGGATGACCTGATCCTTTATTATAAAAAACTCAATACGAACCATCTTTCATTGCAAGCATATTCTCTCATTAAAAATTCTCCCAAACACGTGACACTGACATCGACCAACTTCAAAGAATTCGCTCTAAAAATAAAAGATTCCTGGGCAAGTCATTTTTCGGCCGACTTACTCGCTCACCGAAATGAACATGACTTGGATCATTTACGGACTGGGTCGACTCTCATTATACAATCAATACTTGAACCTCAAAAAAGAGGTATCGTTATGACGGTTGATCCACAGAGTCATACTAAAAATAAAGTAATCATTTATCATAATTCAGATCGATACGAACTCTCCAAAAAGACACTTACGATTCTAGACCGAGAGCTCAAACATCACTCCCTATCACCCAAACTCACGCACACTGAGCTCCTACAGATTGCCAGGCTCGGGAAAGAATTGGAAAAACATCTCTATTTCCCACAAGAAATAGAGTGGGGTATTATCGATAATCAAATTTATATTCTCAGTATACGTCCCATATCTACTTTACCTCAGACACGTCCTGAGCCTAAACGCCGCCTCCCCATCGCACGTGGTATATCACTCACACCAACAATAGGTTCAGGAACCGTAAAAATAATTGAACACGCGCGCGACTTAAAATATGTTCAACCACACGATATCCTCGTTCTTGAACATATAACGAAAACTCATTTGCCGCATCTCAAAAAAATCCGTGGCATTATCACAGAAAAAATTCAAAAACATTCTGATATCACAGTCAATATCCGCCAGCACGGCATCCCAACCATTTTGGGAGTTCCTCAAGCCACCAAACACTTCAAAAACGGCCATCTCATCACTATCCATGGAGGAAAAGGAGAAATCTACAAAGGAGGTTTTCTCGCTACCACACCACACAAGTCACATAGTTACACACTTTAGCAAAACAAACACACCTTGTATACTAAATACAAAATACTTTATACTAGATACTAATATATGGCACATCTTGTACTCGTCCGGCATGGAGAATCTGAATGGAATGCAAAAGGTCTTTGGACTGGATGGACAGATGTCAATCTCAGTGAGAACGGCCGCATAGAAGCAAGAAAGGCAGGCGACTTACTCAAAGACATTCATTTTGACCTCGCTTATACTTCTGCTCTCAAACGCGCACAACAAACGCTTGAAGAAATCCAAGGAATTCTCCAAACACAACTCCAACCCACAGCAGATAAAGCCCTCAATGAACGGGACTATGGCGACCTGACTGGTAAAAATAAATGGGATGTCAAAAAAGAATTTGGTGAAGAACAATTCCAAAAATGGCGGAGAGGTTGGGACACACCACCTCCAAATGGAGAATCTCTCAAAGATGTCTATAATCGGGTCATACCATATTATGAAACAGAAATTCTACCCAAGTTAAAAGAAGGAAAAAACATCATCATCGCCGCACATGGAAACAGCCTACGGTCACTAGTGAAATTTTTAGAAAATATTCCTGATGATGAAATTGCAGAATTAGAAATGCCCCTTGGAGAACCTTTTGTTTTTCAGATTAATGAAGAAGGCAAAGTCATTTCAAAAGAGGTCCGCTCAATCGGCACGATTGCTCCATAGATAATTGCTAATAATAAGACTTAGCGCAGATCATACCGCTCAGAATCAACTCTTCGGTCAAAACATTTTCTAAAAATTGACACAAATTTCGAAAATTAAACGTTATTGCGTATCCGCCCATTCAATATTTTTACTCTAAAATCACTTAATATTTTACCTACCCCCGCTTGATACTCTCCTCTACCTCCACCAAACCTCTCATGTTTAAGTAATTTTCCATTATGAAAAACTTCTGTTGTTGGGGGATTTCCAAACCTTGTAAAGACAGTTGTAACTATTCTCAAATCTGCAACTTGCCGCGCTCTCGTATAAACCTCATGCACTTCTGAGCTATGTACTCGTGCGTTAGGATCAAGATCATAAGGTAAGCTATATGGACCGGCCGGATCAATTCTACCAGATCCTATAATTTCCACCATAGAAAATGAGCCGCTAGGTTGTACAGTAAAATGATAAGAAAATCCTCCTATACCATTCGTCGGATACCCATTATATTCTGCCAGATTACGAAAAAATGTACGTGCAGTAACATTTCCACTCGGATTAACTTCAGGAACTATAACAATCCTTGGTTCGTCCTCATGTCTCTCACGAACACGGGTACTACTATGTCTATGATCTGTTTCACTTACAATACCCATACATTGAGAAGATTATCTCTCGTAACCTATATTATGTCAAGGATAATTTCTTGAAATAAATTTATAGATTCACATCAACAATTTTATAAATGAAAGAGCAGGACGAATTCTCCCTTGGGTGGGGTTTTCTTAAAATGTATGAGGGCATCTGAGATTTTTTTGTGCTTTACCTCTTCATAGATTTTTGTTAATTCCCGGGCAAAAACGACCTCTCTATCTCCATACACTACCTGCATGTCCTGCAATGTTTTTACTACTTTATGAGGAGCTTCGAATAGGATTACTGTGGATTTAACTGATTCCAAAGAAATTTTGATATTTTCAAAAAAATCTTTTCTGTGTCCTGGCTTATGTGGTGGATAACCTACGAAAAGAAATTTATCGGTTGGTAAACCTGAAACAGTGAGTGCTGTCAGAACAGAAGACGCTCCTGGTAAAGATACAACTTTTAATTTTTCCTTAATACATTCTCGGACTAGCTTAAATCCGGGATCAGAAATAGCGGGTGTCCCAGCATCAGAAACTAATGCAACATCATATCCTGCCTGTAATATACTTATAATCTCAGGAATCCGTTGCAATTCATTTTGATCATAGTATGAAAGTAAACGTGGTTTGTGTTTGTCTTCGGGATTTGGAGAGAATTCAATGAGTAATTTTTCAAGTAAGCTACCGGTCCGTCTCGTATCCTCACAGGCAATAACCGAGACTTCAAACAACTTCCGAAGCGATCTTAAAGTAATATCAGCCAGATTGCCAATTGGAGTAGGTATAAGATAAAGAGTTCCCATTTACCCTGATATTATACCATCAATAAAGAAAAGGAATAAGTCCTGAGGTCTTTTTCATATAGTTTTTATATTCAGCAAACTTCACCGACAACATTTTTTCCTCAACAGAAATTCTATATGAATAAACCAAAAAAAACAAAATTATTATTAACCCTATCACTATCCAGTTACCTACGGCTAGCCCAAATCCAAAACTTATCAGTAATACTGAAAAATAACCTGGATGTCTTATATATTGGTATATCCCGTTTGTAATTATATGGTGTTCTTCAGTTATATGGAGTGTTCCGGTATAAAAACGTCCCAATGTCCGCATGGCGATTATTCTAATAATAATTCCAATTAACATAATGCATATTCCCATCAATTGAATAAAAGAATTTTTATAGTTACCACCTATTACAGAAGTGAACAAGGGCATTAAGGGAACCACTAAGAGAAAAGCTATAGCTAATAAACTACTATTTTTATCTTCACGATTATCATAAAAACGCTTTGCCTTATGCTTCGTGCGCAAACTTTCTCTGATAATATTATCTAAAATAAATAACAAATATGCTAATACCATGAACATACGCCTACGTATTGTAATAGTTTTTTAATAAACAAACAACATTACTATAAGTAGCCGTTCAGGCGTGTCAAAGAGTTTTATC
>JBGTMH010000017.1:0-13920 GCA_041743715.1 Patescibacteria group bacterium
ATCAATCTCTTGGCTACAAAAAGCCTGCTGATTATGTTAAGCTCTTACTGGAAAAACAGAAAGGAGATCTGTACGGCATCTAGGCAACCAGGACAATGTTTTGACAACATAACAGACTTCTAGTATACTTATATTCCAGAAGAGCTTAACAAATTACCCTTAATTTATGGCGAAAACTTCTGGAAAGCAAAGAGCAAATATTCTCTTTCCGCAAAGAGCTTTTGCTGATCTCTCCAAATCCTCCCAGAAAGTTAATACTATCATTTCTTCCACTACGTTAGTACAAAAAAGTAGAATGCATTTATTTTATTATGGGAATTGAAGCAGGACGATTACACGGCGCACGAGCGGCGGCAATGCATGCAGTTTATGATCGTGTTCCTTCTGTAAACGAGGTGCGGAACATCATGAATCCACCTAAGCCTCAAGAGTTAGATAAAGTTCATACACCTGAATATTTACTCCGCAATGATACTTCACGAAACTGGATAATTGCATTACCTAGCCCTACATTTCCAGGAGAAGGAAGAGCTCAAGGTATGAGAATGATTGTTGGAGCATTTACTCCCTTAAAAACTCTAGAAACACAAAATTCAGCAAAAGAGTGGAATGCAGGACCAAACCCGGTATATTTTGATCTTATTCTTACTGGTGGAGCAAAAATAGATGATCCGGATGTTCCAACATTTGTCTTTGCGGATACAGAAAGGGACAGACTTTGTGCAGCAGAAAACCGTGAACGCTTTGAATCAATGCTCAATCATCCAAAAGCGAGGATTATTGCAAGACGTACTGCTGTACGTTTTACTTCCCATAAAAATGATTTTATAACTCCACATGATGATCCAGGCGGAGAAGTCTTTGCACAAACTGTAACTGGATTCTTAAATGATCACAATTTAGCTGAACCACACTATGAACAAGAGCCAACTCCTGCTGAATCAAAGAAAGTATTACTGGAAGGAGATGGTTTTACAATTTATGAAGGAAGAGAAATTAAAACCCCTTGGACAGAAGAGCAAAATTATCTCTATCCTATTTATTTCAAAGATGAAAATGGGGAAATTTTTGATTATGTTGAAGTACTCACAAACAGGCCTCTGGAAGAAATGATTGCTAACCCTCATGAGGATAAAACTGTAGCGTTTGAATCTCTCTGCACATGCATGCTTAGTGGAAGGAAAGGTTGTGACTGTAGTGATAGCTTTCCAGACCGTTTCCAATACATTTTTCCTTTAAATAGAAATAATGCCCAACAAAAAAGAGAAGGTGGCAGGCCAGATGGACTTTTCTTTCTCGGTTGGTTGCAGACGACGATGGGACTCGGCGAAGTTGTAGGAGATGCTGAACATTTGGAACGAGCGTACGAGGCAGGAGTTCTCGCAGATGGCATCAATCCTCTTGATCCGACGAATTTAGATATGAGATTAAGAACATTTAATATAGCACAAACTGCTGAATTAGATTTAAGAGAATTTGGTCATTATTCGCCTGTTCTTGCGTTATTAAGAGGAGATCAAGCAACAGTCGAAACAATGCGAATAGCGTCACAGCATAGAGGAAAAGTAGGAGCAGTCACAGGAGCAGGTTTTGCTGCTAGAGGTGAATATACAAGTAAGATACTCCCAAGTAATGGGGAAGTTTACGCTAAATTACGGAATAATTCCAACTATTCCAATGTGGCTTAGGAAATGCAACAGAGAAATTACATAATTTCTGTGGTTAAGTAGATAGTATGTCTAATTTAACGACGTTTTAAATGGTTTTTGCTGCTTATATATTTATTTCAATTTCAAAAGGCATGTTATTATTTGTAAATAACTAGAGTATGGAGATAAATTAACTTCCTCAAAACCTTTTTGTCTGAAGACTTCATTATTCTTTTTTTTTGCTGCATGCCTGGGGGGTCGCAACTACTATTTGTATCCCTTCATCTCTCTTTTTAAGTATTTTTGCGTAGGGGGTATCTAGTTGAGGTTCGATTACTTTTAGATAATTCGTTTCAAGCTCATAAAAAAGTTCTTTGGGTCAGCTGCTCTTTGGTTGCCCAAATAACTTTTCATAATATGGTTGTACTTCTTCCAGTTTTTCGACCAGCACCACAAAGCCTTCAATATCAGTAATCAGACTGTCATGAGGTAATGTCTCAAAATTACTCTTCTCCCCGTCTGTCCAGTATGTGGGCACTCCCATACGTATACCTTATACGTAATTGAAAATCTAAGAAATTGTAGAACGTAGCTCTTTCAGTATATAATGGTGAAGTAAAAAGGATTTATAAGAGCAGCCCGATACAAGTATTGTTTTAGTTGTATCAAATCAGCTACTATTAAGCAATTCTTAAGATTTTTCACGTAAGTTATAGTAAAAGGAGGTGATAAATAAATGGAAGAACAACAACAGAGTACTACTCAAGTATCAAAAAGCAAATCAGGACCTATGGTTGCCATTGTAGGACTTATCGTTATTGTGGTAGTCGGTGTATTTGCATATCAAAATATGAACAAGCAACAAACACAGAACACTCCGGCAGTAACCGAACAAACACAGCAACCGACACAACCTAGCCAGGAAACAGCGACTCAACCAACAACTGGTGGAGCAACCCAAGCAGCTGGATATAAAGATGGCACATACACAGCACTCGGAAATTATACATCTCCTGGAGGAGCTGAAGAACTCGGGGTGACACTTACTATCGCAGAAGGAGTTGTCACTGTTTCTGAAGTCGAAGTAAAAGCAACCAGGCCAATCTCAAAAACCCGCCAGACTGATTTTGCAGAGAACTATGAATCCCAAGTCGTCGGTAAAAACATTGATGAACTGACTCTGACAAAGGTCTCGGGATCATCTCTTTCACCGAAAGGGTTTAATGACGCAGTTGAAAAGATAAAAGCACAAGCGCAACAGACTTAACGCGTCATGATTACATTTAATTTTGAAGCCATCGGAACGTCATGGAGTATTGATGTACTTGATTCTCTTTCCAAAAAAAGTGAACAAGAACTCTTGAGAAAGATTGGAAAGCGGATTGAAGTGTTTGATCAAACATATTCACGGTTCAGGAAGGATTCTCTTGTCATGGAGATGTCACAGAAAAAAGGCAATTATCAATTGCCTCCTGACGCAATGCCGCTTTTAACACTTTATCAGCAACTCTATCAGCTCACAGACGGAGCAGTGACGCCGTTAATTGGTGATGTATTATCTCAAGCAGGGTACGATGCCGAATATTCACTCACTCCACGCACGTTACATCACCCGGACCGTTGGGAAGCAGTGCTTGCGTACACGACACCCACCCTTAGGATAAAAAAACATGCACTGTTGGATTTTGGCGCAGCCGGTAAAGGATACTTAACAGACATTATCGGTGAACTGATGCAAAAGCATGGCGTACAAAATTTTTGTATTGATGCAAGTGGGGATATCTTATACAAGAATAAAGCACATACACCACTACGGATAGGCCTTGAACATCCTGAAAATCCCAAGCAGGCTATCGCAGTGGCGCAAATTACAGGAGGTAGCCTCTGTGGATCGGCAGGCAACAGGAGGAAGTGGAATGGATTTCATCATATTATCAATCCTCACACACTGACGTCTCCCACAAATATTGCAGCTATTTGGGTAACAGCGAAGACGGCATTACTTGCGGATGCGCTCACGACGTGTTTGTTTTTTACAAATCCTGAAAAATTGCAAAAGTATTTTGATTTTGACTACGTCATTCTGAATGCAGATTATACTCTAAAAAAATCTCAGGACTTTCCCGGAGAATTCTTTTATAATTAATAATGAATGAAATTGATCGATAATTTTCTTAACGGATATACAATGTATAGGATAGTCCTCTATGGGCTCCTTATGTTGACTGCGGTTTCGTTACTTTTCAGCATCACTGGTGTTCTTTATTACAAACCGCTTAACCTCCTCGGATCATTACTCATCCTTACTGTAACTTGTTATTTCAGTAATATAGTATTTGCAAAACTTCTCAAAGCGCCGACTAATGTCGAATCATCACTTATAACAGCACTTATCCTCTTTTTTATCTTTGACCCACTTTCAAATAATAGTCAGGCCTCAACGCTCGTTCTTGCAGGACTTATCGCCATGGCCTCAAAATATGTCCTCGCGATAAACAAAAAGCATATCTTTAACCCAGCTGCAGTCTCTGCCGTCATACTCGGAATGCTTGGCAACGGTGATGCGCTTTGGTGGATCGGCAGTGACGTACTTCTTCCAGTGGCTGCGATTATCGGTTTTCTTATCGTGCGAAAGATCAGAAGATTCAAAATGGTTTTATCGTTTCTCGTAGTGGCGGTTATCTCAATCACGCTTGTCGGTGTGTTGATAAATAACGTTCCACCGCTTGAAGCAGTCACGCAGGCGTTTACTTCTTGGCCGCTTATTTTCTTTGCAACTGTTATGCTGACGGAACCGCTGACGACGCCGCCGAGAAATAAACTGCGCATCATGTACGCTTCGCTCGTCGGTATATTGTTTGGTGCGCAATTCCAGTTCGGACCTCTTTTCTCAACTCCTGAACTCGCGCTCGTCTTAGGTAACATTTATTCATATATAGTCAGCCCCAAACAGCGGCTACAACTTTTACTTTCGGAGAAACGCCAATTAGCAGACGGGATGTACGAATTTATATTTCATGCAACCCCAAAAATGAGTTATATTCCTGGTCAATATTTAGAATGGACTTTACCCCATGCGTCTTCAGATAGTAGAGGGAATAGACGGTATTTTACCATAGCTTCCTCTCCAACGGAATCAGATATTAAGCTAGGCGTGAGAATACTTGAAAAGGAATCGAGCAGTTTTAAAAGGAAACTACTTTCTCTGAAGAAAGGCGATTCGCTTACCGCATCACAGCTTGCTGGTGATTTTACATTACCTAAAGATACAAGTAAAAAGCTTGTCTTTATCGCCGGGGGCATAGGTATTACGCCCTTTCGGAGTATACTCCAATATCTCTTAGATACAAACCAAAAACGCGATATTACACTTTTCTATACAGCACCGAGTCCCCAAGAATTTGCATATAAAGAGATTTTTGAGAAAGCACAACAAAATCTTGCTATAAAAATAATATATATAATTACAAGACCAGAAAATGTACCAAAAGGATGGCCGGGCAAAACAGGGCGTATATCAGAACAAATGATTAAGGATGAAGTTTCCGATTACAAAGACCGTTTATTTTATTTATCAGGCCCAAATGCAATGGTAGACTCGTATAAAAAATTATTAACAGACATGGGAATCTCAAGAAAAAACCTCATCTCAGACTACTTCCCAGGGTTTTAAAAAATTTATTCTCTACATTGATCACCAACTATAAGGTGGACTAATTTCTTAATATTTTCTCACATATACTCCTTACGGAGTTTTTGAGTGAACCGTCGGACTAACAGTTTGAACCAACTTTATTATTTGCTATACTTAGCATATGTTACATGTTAAAAATTGGAGAAGCGTAGGGCTGCGCTATGGAATAATATTAGGATTACTTATTTTCCTGATAAATATAGTACTAACTTTTATCTATCTTAATCCAGTCTGGAACAGCGTTGTCAGCTATACTACTGTTCCGCTTATCATACTATTTACGGGGTTTGCTGGATATAGCAGCACACAAGTTAACAAAAAAATGCAATTTGCAATAAAGTCTAGTATCCTGACAGTCATCGTAGGGCTCTCAATAGGATTTACCTCCCTCTTCATTATGACATCTCTCTTTATAGATATCGTAAGCAACAATCCAGTTCTAGTTCAAGATTTTCAAAAAAGCGGTCAGCAAAATATACATCAATTCATCATTGACAAAAACGTACAGTCAGTTTTTTCCTCTGTGCCAATTTCACTTATTATCAGTATTATTTCAGGGACAATAGGCGGCTTGAATGGCAAAAAGACAGGCACGAGTACGATTTTACAAAGAATTAAGTCGAGCGCTTGAAAAGAGAGTATGACAAAGTATTTTATCGGTGTTGTTATTATTGTTTTGACTCTTGGTTGCTTTCTATTATTTAATCAAGAAAAGCCAGAGGAGTTTCAAGGCACTACTATTCAACCATCTACGACAGCTCTCCCAACAACAGAAAAAGTCGAAGCGACTCCTTACAAAGCCTCTTTTGCAATTTTTACACATGGCACATTCCGCGTTTTTACAGGAGCGATGTATCACAATCAATCAAAGGATGTTTTTATACAGGCAGACAATCCAAATATAGTTACTGTTAGAAAAAGTGATACTACTTGGAGCGATTTTTTCAAAACACTGCCTTTTAAGCTAACAAAAGAATGTCTCATAACAGGAACTGGGGAATCCTTCTGCGCTAATAGCAATGACAAGCTGCGGTTTTATTTAAACACTATTGAAAATCCAGCTGCCCTGGATAAACAAATCAATAACGGAGATCAATTACTTGTCACATACGGTAATGAAAATAATCAACAGATTCAAAACCAACTTCAAAAATTACCTTTGATAAAGTAAGTAATGAAATAAAATATTTACTTATACTGTAGATACTAAACTCCAGAAAAAAGAAGAAAAAGATAAGAACTATAGCAGATGAGCAGTATGAAGCCAAAATATTTCGGAATTTCGTTGCCTCGAAATATATAGATCAAAAATGCAAGAATCAGTGTGAAAAAGAGAAAAGCATAGAGTGAAAGCTGGCTATTGAAATGCTGTACCCCAAAAATGCCAAGAATTCCTGCTCCAAAGAGAATATTAAAAATATTACTTCCCAATATATTACCGATCACTAATTTTTCTTCCTGACTATCTTTATTTCGTGTTAGTCCAATTATGGAAACTGCGAGCTCCGGAAGTGATGTTCCGATAGCCAGTGCAGTAATCCCGATAATTGCCTCAGGAATCTTAAAAAGGTTGGCAAATGCAATGCCACTATCAACAAGCAGTTTTCCACCGATAACGAGAGCAACTATTGAAAGGATAAAAAGCGTAACTGTAAAGAGTAAGCTATTGTTGATACTTTTGCTCGTTACTTCTTCTGGTACTATGCTTCTTCTATCTTGTGCAATTAAAAAGAAGACATAACCAAATCCTAACACGATAAAGAGTAGTCCATGAATTACAGTTAACCCATCAAATATAAGTGTAAAGAAAAGAAAAAGACTAACCAAAAGCGTAACCAGCATATTATTTTGTGTCTTGAGCTTATCTATAGCAATTGGTTTTACTAAAAGTGAAACTCCCAGTATAAAACCAATATTTGCAATATTTGAACCTATGATATTTCCCAGCGCAAGATCAGGTGCTTTCTCAACTCCTCCAAAAAAGGAAACGGTTATTTCGGGAAGTGATGTCCCGATAGCGACAATTGTTATACCGATAATGAGTGGGGAGATTTTAGTAAGTCTTGAAATAATAAGAGCATATTTAATCACACCATTACTGCCAAGTAATAAGATTGCTAAGCCAAGAATAAATAAAAGGAATATAAGCATGAGTATAGTATAATACATCTCATCTCATCTCATCTCATGTATCCTGCGTGGGTGTAAGCAATGTTAGCTAAAGCAGGCTAAAGAGATTTTAATGTATAATAACATTTGCGAGAGGTGATTTTATGAAGACAATGACATGTAAACAACTTGCTGGAGCTTGTGATATTGAATTTCATGCTGAAACTTTTGAGGAAATGGCTGGTCTTAGCAAGCAACATGGTACAGAGATGTTTCAAAAAGGATATGAGGCCCATCTGAAAGCATTGGAGAAGATGCAAGGAAAGAAGAATGATCCTAAATCTATGCAGGAATGGATGGAAGAAAAGCGTAAAGAGTTTGATGCGCTCCCGGAAGACAAATAACTTCTATATATTTTTATTCGAAATCCAACAATAATATATCCCGTCATGGTGACCCTAAGGTATCACTATTTGAACCGAGCTTAGCTTGGCTCGAGCGATTGAGGCTAGCATATGAGGATTTTCAAGAAGAAAGTATTAGCTAAATGGATACGACTTTGCATTTTCATCTCGAATAATTGTCAACGATTTATTAAGAATAGTTTCATCTTGATTGTTCAGCAGTTGCAAAAGATGTTCTTTTATAGAACTTGGTAGTTGATTTTTTAATCGTATAACAATGATAGGAACCTGGTATTTAGGAAATTGAGTTAAAATAAGAAAATCTTTATCTTTGGTAAGAATTATTCTTTTTTCTCGTTTTGCAATTTGGATTAATTCAGTGTCATTTAAATTAAGCTGTTTCTTTTTTATGTCAAGCACATCATGTTCTTCTTCTATTAAAGAATTGATTACAGATTGGGGAATATTAATATCAACTAAAAATTTCATTAGTGGATACTACCAGATTTATCAAAAATATAACTTTCTTCTTTGCCAACAAGATTTTTTGCATAGTCAATTGCTGCTAGAATTTGCTCTTTTTCTAAAAAAGGATATTCTATCAATATGTCTTTTATTTCCACGCCAGATGAAAGTAACTCTAAAATGCTTTCCACAGACATTCTAGTACCGGCAATAATTAGTTTGCCGCCTAGAATATCTGGATCTTGAGTGATTATATGTTTCTTATTCATATTAATTGAATCTTACCATATTTTTTGAACAAATTAAAGGATTTATAAAAAAATAATTTCAGGATGGTTCAAAGTAACAGCAAGGTAGTATAGTTTGATACAGCAATTTAAAGCTAAATTATTAGGTGAGCCCTTGGGGATTCGGACCCCAAATTAATACATTAAATTCAAAATGCAAAAGCCTGTGTGATTTTGTCGTTGATTCTCTTCTCTAAAGCATATACTATGAAAATAAGTAGTAATGGTAAAACAGCGCATGCATAAAAAAATAGCCTCAATCTCGAAACAGCGGAAAGGTTTTCCTTTGGTCATTATTTTGTTACTCGTGATAGGAATTGTCGTTTCACTCCAACAAGTAAAAACGCGCCAGAATGAACGATCACACGCAGTAACAGGACGTGACTGTACGATAGATCCTGCGAGTATGAATATAAGACCCCAAGAGCAACAACTGTTTGATCTTATCAACCAATACCGAACTGAGAAAGGACGCAATACTCTTCGATGGGGCTTCTTTCTCCAAAGAGCGGCTGTTTGGATGAGTAAGGATACCTCAGTTCGTGGAGACTCCGGTCACGTAGACTCACTCGGAAGGTCATTTGATTTACGATTTTTTGATTGTGGGGTTGCTCAGACGAATAATTATGGAGAAAATGTTGCAAAAGGGCAAAATGCAACGGATGTTTTCAATGCTTGGAAACTTAACGCTGAACAAAGTAAAACCATGCAAGAGCCAAACCTTACTGATGGCGCTGTTTCTGTATACATTTCAACAGCAGGAGTTTCATATTGGACCTTCGCTGCCTCAGGTACTTTCGTGGGAAGTCTTACCCCAACACTTGGCACAGGGTCCCCTGGACAACCAGGCTCACCTGGGCAGCCAGGATCACCTGGACAACCCGGACAAGGTAGTACGACTGCCTGCACAAATGGTGTCTGTTACACATGTCCCAGTACAGCAACTTCTTGTACACTCCAATGCAATACGACTACCTGTACATGTAATGGCGGCGCATGCCAGCTGGTGTCCGGCCAACCAACAGGAACAATGTCACCGACAATGTCTATATCACCAACTACTACAGTTAAGCCCACCGCCAATCCAACAGAAGCCACGCAGCCAACTGCTCCTGCTCAAAATTCTGAGGAACCGACACCGACGTTGGGTCCTGTTACTGTTGATATGCAAATCTCTGTCAAAGTCAAAATAGCAGGTATAGGAAGTGACGGCAATTCCAATCCTGTAAGTCAGTCACGACGCATTCAGGCAGCTATCTACGGTTCAGGAAAAGATCCGGTAGCAAATGGGACAGCATTCCTTTCCTATGACGGTACGAACTACTTCTCCGGTATTATTCATCTCGGAAGGATGAACCAAGGTGTCTATTATGTAAAACTTGTCGCAGATAATACTTTGCAAGTTCTTGCTAAGCCTGAATTTCAAAACCTGAAAATAAACCAAACCAATGAAATTCCGTTAGTGACACTTTACCAAGGAGATTTAGAACATGACAACATTCTCAACATTAGTGATTACAACACAGGTCTTACTTGTTTCCAGAACAAACGATGTGACACAAAAGATATGCTTGATCTCAACGATGACGGGGTAACCGACGTAAAAGACTACAACCTCCTGCTTCGAGGCTTCGGCCAATTGCAAGGAAGTTAATGCGTCCTCCAACCGAGGATGTTGGAAATTCACAGAGATAGTGCTAAAATTTTACAAGAAATTTTCCGGGGTTGGAAGCTAACCAACCCCAGGGGTTGGAAATCATAATTGATATAATCAACAAATGAGAAAGATAAAAACAAATAAAAAAATTTTCCCCTTGCTCGTAACGGTATTAAGTGCCATTGGTTTTATAGCCTCTTTTGTGCTTACTCTTGAAAAGATTGAGTTAATCAAAAATCCCGCTTACCAGGCACCTTGTAATATAAATCCTCTTATCAGTTGTACTTCAGTTATGAAAACGCCACAAGCGGAAATATTTGGTTTTCCTAATTCTCTTATTGGTATAGCGGGTTTTGGGATAGTTCTCACAGTGGGTATGGCTTTATTGGCTGGTGCTAATTTCAAAAGCTGGTTCTGGCTTGGATTACAAAGCGGAACCGTTTTCGGAATAGTATTCGTTCATTGGCTTTTCTTCCAAAGTGTCTATGTCATTGGTGCACTGTGTCCGTATTGTATGGTTGTATGGTTAGTTACTATACCCATCTTTTTATATACCACCCTTTATAATCTAAAAGAAGGTCATATAACTCCACCACGAGCCTTAGATGGTTTGGTAGATATAGCACAACGCTATCACGCGAGTATCTTAGTCCTATGGTATTTGGCAATAATTGGAGCTATCCTGATTCATTTTTGGCACTACTGGTCAACTTTAATTTAATATAAAGTTCCTTTTACCTTTGTACTATACTTATTCTACATGAAGAAATACATACTTTTAGGAATAGCAGGCTTAATCGTTCTCGGATCTATTTATGCAGTAATCGGGAAGCCACTACTGAAATCTAACAGTGCATCTAGTAAGGTGACTACAGAGAACAATCCGCCCGGGGGATCATATAGCGTTGCATTATTTGCAGGAGGTTGTTTTTGGAGCCTAGAATCCTATTTCGAAAAAATTCCAGACGGCATTGTTGATGTCGTATCAGGCTACTCGGGGGGAAAGAGTGAGAACCCAATATATGAAAACTACATAGATGGGGGACACAAGGAAGTGGTACGGGTGACGTATGATCCAGCGAAGATCTCATACGGAGCACTCACGGAATATTTCTTTCGGCATATAGATCCAACTGATGCAGGTGGTTCTTTCTACGATCGTGGAGCGAATTACACATCGGCAATATACTATGCGAATAGGGAAGAAAAGAAAGTGGCAGAATACATTATTACAACCATTGATACAGAAAATATATTTGAAAAGCCAGTTGTGACAGAAGTTCTCCCCAAGTTAAATTTCTGGCCTGCTGAGGAGTATCATCAGAATTATGCAAAGAATAACTCATCGAGATATAGCTCATACCGCATCGCCTCAGGTCGCGACGCCTTTCTAAAAAAGACATGGGAAGGAAAAGAAAGTGTTCTCTATAAGGAATAAGGTATGTCCGACAATGCAGATTCCATTTCTTCTCCGGATTTAATTAGTCACAAAAAAAACTCTTACGAAGCTTTTCATGAGCCGGGCGAATCTTATTTCGAACCGTTTTTAATGTGGGTTACTAATTGTATGGAGAAGTATTACCAAAACTAAAGTGCTTAAAGGTAAGACAGCTCAAGATTTCAATGCAATGCTTATAGCGCATTTTTGATTTCTTGAGCAAGGAACGGATTCCAAATGGCACCTGTTGCTGACATAACGGCATCTGCTCCAACTTCTTTATATTCTCGGTAATCCTCGGTTGTCATAACCCCACCAATGCCTACTATGGAAAAATGGAGATTATTTTTTTCTCGAAGCTTTTTAAGTTTCTCTACCATTTCTACTCCAGCCCATTTAATGCCGTGTCCACTAGTGCCACTCCACAATCTTCCTTTATCTGGAAATGCCCGGAGTGAATGTTTTTTATTTTTGAAGACTTTAGAAGGAATTGTATTAATAGCTGATATCCCCTGGACGATATTCCCAATTCCTTGCACAAGTTTTGTGAGAGCCGTATTATCAAAAAAGTAAGCAATTTTAATAAGGAGTGGAATATTTCCGATTTCGTTTTTTACTTTTTCTGCAACGATTACTGAGCGCTTATAATCAAAACAAAGTAAATTGGTGACTCCTTCGTTAGGGCAGCTAAGGTTTAGCTCTATAATTTTAACACCTGTTTCTTTCAAAAGCCGAGCTACTATTATAAAATCTTGTACGTATGCATCAAACCCACCTGATTTCTGAATAGTTCCCTGAATTCCTCCGATGACGACTTGTCCTTTTTTTGCATATTTCACGGCGGCAGTTATGTCCTTTTGCCAAAAATCAGGATCCATGGATGGTATTCCAAAAGAATCGGCGATCGTTACAACGTTCTTAAAATCTTTTGCTTGTATCAAACCTTTTTTTGCAGCACGTAAAGATATATCACTTTTGGCTGCAACCGGAATAACATTGGGAAACGGTTTACACGTAAATTTTTTGCTTCTGACATCTTTATATTCAACTAAATCAAAACCGTTATCTAGTGCAGCTTTTACAAAATTACCATTAATAAGAGGACCATTTGCAATGCCAAACGGCAAATAAACTTTTTGACCAAGGAATTCATATTGTGGTTCCTTTTTTTGTATACTAAAAGCCCCAAAGGGTCCATATTTAAAATTCTCCTCGTAAGATTTTCTTGGATCGTAAAAAGGAACATATTTCATACTAATAATTTCCAGAATTTTGGTTCGTGGAGAGAAAATTGGAATTATTCTAAACTCTTTTATGAATTAATATAATCAATTTGAGCTGATAATTCTGTCCTTTGAGGGACAACTACAAGAGGTGGATTTTTCGATTTGAAAGGAGGATTAAATTTTGACTCTCAAGTTCATTTAATATTTCAGTTACTCGGGTACGGTGTGCACCAATAATAAGAGCAAGGTCCTCTTGCGATAGAGTTATATCATTATTTGGGAAGCTAGTGGCAAGTGTTTGAAGAATATCCCACGTGCGGTCCTTTAAGTGCAATGAAAAATTGCTCTCTCTTTGTTTATCGGCCAATCGTATTTTTTTAGTCAAAAATTTCATTGTATTTATTGCAATGCTCGGGTAATGAATGATTACTTCTTTAAAATTTTCTTTTCTAATCCCTAACATATGTGTTTCTTGCACTGCTTCATAGGTGGCAGGAATAGGTTCTTCATCAATAATTCCTATTTCACCTATAATTGCTTTCTCCACTCCCCCTGTGCCAAGTGGTATATGTTTTCCTTCACTATTTGCAATATAAATTTTCACTAAACCTTGAAAGATAAGATAGACCGTATTTGCTTTTTCGCTTTGACGGAGAATAATTGTCTTAGGAGGAAATATTTTTTCATGAGTCTTTTCGGCTATCGTTTTAAGGTCACGCTCATCTAAGCCTGGAAAAAGCGGATGATACTTAAGAATTTTTATTTTTTGTTGAACATTCATAGAGGTTCAAATTGATGATGTGCTTATTATACCACTAGCATTTCAAGTTAATAAGGTAAAAATATTTCTGCCACCCTCCTTACCTGTTACAAAACTTCGAATATCTTATTAATACAATGATAAGTGCCAAATAGACGAAAGCTTTAAATATTGCCGGATGAGGAGAACGTCGCAAGCGCAAGGCCCGAAATGCTTTTTCCCAACTATTAG
>JBGTMH010000018.1:0-13901 GCA_041743715.1 Patescibacteria group bacterium
CATAGCAGGATCAATACCCAGCTCCACAAATAACTCATCCTTTGCTAATTTGTTTCTTTCTAATCGCTCTTCTTTTTTATGAAGTGCAGCTTCGGGATCTCCCTTCAATAACTGTGCAACTTTATCAATAATCGTTGTATCCTGAGGCAGTGATCTATTCCCATAGCCATGGTATTCCATAAAGCCATAATTTCGTCTATGCTTTCTGATCATTCTTCTGTATTTAGGATCTAAGTGTAGTTGTACATCCTTTCTTGAACCCCCTAATAAATCTCTTTGAGCACCATCTTCTGTGGCATCATTTTTTATAGCTACAGCAATTTTCAGCAGGTCGATATCAGCGTTTTCTAACTCAGATGCTTTCTCTGGAGCCACTAATCGAGAAAAGGTAGTATTCAACGCTGCAGCATCAGGTGCTTCTCCTCTTTTAGACGTTAATCTTTCCTTAACATGATCTCTCAAGTAATTGGTAAAATAGTCGCCCCCTCGATCTAATGCCTCAGGAATACGTGCATAATCATACACGGCCAGATGTATCGTAGTATGCATATCATAGATGGCTTTCAATTCTCGATCACCAAAAATCGAAAAATCAGGTGCTTCTTCAAAAGAAACTGCGAACCGCTCTAAATTGTCACACGTTTCATAAATGCCATCTAGTACACCAGACATCCACCCAGGCTGAGCTATCATTTTGTCAGTAATGTATCGTGAAACTGTACGAGCCTCTTCATCAGGAACATAATATGTCTCATCAAAATTATCAAAGTGAGAGACCAACTTACTATAAGCGAGATTAGGATCACCACGAGGAGGGAGTAACCGGCTTGATGTGTATAGATATAACGACGCTATGTGCGGATCATTATCTAAATTAGGATTTCCGTCAGTCCATCTCGTAGCTCTTACATTACTTACTAATCTTTGAGAGACTGGCTCAGCAACATAGATTTGCGGAGGAGTTAAAACCGCATAGTCAGCGCTTGGCACCGTCGATGAAAATCGTATTAAATCTGTATGTGGTCTTTGTTCTGGCATAAGAATGAGTAATCATTGAATAATGACGCTATCATTTTATAAAAAAATTGTAACTATTCAGAACTGCGAAAATGCAGTTTGATTCAGGTTACAAGTACAACAAATTGTTAAATGTTGCCAAAGACGCACGCCAGTTGAATATTTTTCTTAGCCTCTTATTAAGTTAGTCTTGAACAGCTTTGATTTCCTATCGCGGTATTGTAGCAGATTCAGCCCCCATAGGAAAGTATTACTTTATCAAGCCATTTGCATTTTCATTGGCTCCCTTTGCCAAGCAGATGATTCACAAAATATACCTGAATTTTTGGATCTTTGGTAAAAAGCTCTTGTTCTGACATCTCCCTTGCTAGAGACATAAACTGGATACAAATGTAATTGGAATATACTAGGAGGAATAATTTGAAAATGATAGAAATAAATAAAAACATAAAGCAGTATGCGTTACATTCACTGACTCTTTTTTATTTCTCTCAATAAATACTTAGGTAATGCTATGAAATAATTTTCTAAGTTTACCCATATGTCATGAGTAGAAATCGTGATTTTATCTTGGGACATACGCTGATCAAAGATTTATACTGAACCATGCTTTATTCTCATATTATGCAGGCGTAGGCTTGGGGTTCGTTGTCTCTTGAATCTCATCAGAAAGATGTGCTATATCTGCTGTCTGATAAATTTGTGCGGTTAGTTCATAGCTACCGCTGTGCTCTTGCTCCAAATAGTCTCTTGCTGAAGCATCGGGTACTGAGGTAATAATATCGGCAATGGCTCTCCTAAACTCTTGTGTTAGCGCTTGATCATTTTGAACATGTCTTAAGGAAAAATAAAAGAGTGCTGATAGCATTCCTCTTCTATCTCCACATAAAAAAGTCATTGCCTGCGCCGTTAGTGGTTGCTCCAACTGAGCGATATATGGACCAATTTGACCATCTTCTTGTAATCGTTTCGGCGAAAAAGTATCAATTAAGATGTATTTATCACCTTTTTTAACAAAATTTACAGGCCGAAAGTCTCCACCGACACCAGTCTTTGCTGATGAACTCTTATGCGAAGGGAGTGCGATTAATACTTCAGCTAAATCTTTTAATGTTTTTACTTTATCTATGGGGGGTACTTTTGGGTTCTGAAAAATATCTTTAACATTTTTCCCATCGCCTACGAGTTCTTCTACCATACCTATTTGCCATCCTTCGGTATCACTTTCAGGCTTTAGTGGAATTCCTAAATACATGCGCGGCACATTTATTCCTGCCATTTTTAATTCTTCTTGATATGTTCTCGTCTCTTCTATAAGCATTTTTGCTTCTGTTTCTGACAACTGTTTTTCAGAACCTATAATTTTTACTACGTAGTTTTGTCCTGTTTCTTTTAAAGAAATAATACTAACCCTCGCCTGAGCACCATTTGTTAGATCTCGTAATTCTTTTTGGTCATCTCGTTTTAATTTTGCAACGAACTCTGTTCGAGTTAATCCTTCAGTTTGCGCATGTCTTTGTAAAGAACTAAATAAATGAGCATCAACCACATTTGCTGAATTATTTTCCCTTTTAGGTAGTAGATCCATAGAATACGTAGATTATATCAGAGCGAGTAGTGATTTTAAGCTTGTTTTTTGACAAGAATAGATATCTGATGTCACAATAGAGTATATGAATATATCTCATTTTTTTCAGGGAAGAATAAATATGGTGCTCCCCACAACCAAGGATTGACATAGACGATATATTATCTTTGAAATTCTAATCCCGCTTTTTAGCGACCCGATGGATCTTATTTCGAACCGTTTTAGGAGTGGATAGATTTGCGCATCGGAGTTATCCTTAAATTCCCAAACAAAGTATTATGATTGTAAAACCAAGCTTGGATATTAAGAAGTTAACCCGCATATGCTGGTAACAAGTTGCTGCCTGGTAAAAAAAGCGAATCTTTACCTTTAATACCTCTCCGCATAAGTGTCGGGTAATCATATGTTGATCCATAGATGCCATAGGGATCTCTATTTGCTGTCTTTTTTCCTGTTGTTTGATCACGCCAAAAATCTTCAAAATGGATGTGGGGCTCATCCCAACTACTATGAATTCTAGGATCTATCAGCACTGGCCTCGTTGCGCCCGCCTCGTAATCTTCATATCCCCAGGCAAGCCCCGAGAATCCTACTCTTCCAAGCACTTGTCCCTTTTTCACTTGTACGACATGTGGACTAGCTTCCAAATCAGGAATTTTGAGTGTGTGATTCGTCGGTACCCAATCTCCTTCACTTGCTTCAGGCAGACTAAATGGAACTGCAGGATCAATATCCGAAAGATGTGCCATTTGAATAAAACGGTTTACAGATGGAATGTACATTTGCACAAAATTACCAAGACCAAATCGTAATGGTATCCCTTGATAGGTTCTCACTGTGCCATTATCATCCCGATGCCAGTTTGTATGATAAGACGACATTGCGTATCCATCTGCTGGAGCAACTACTGGTGTGCCATAAGGGAGTGCAAAATCTACACCATTATGATCTACTAATCCATGAATTGCGTTTTCTCCTAGTGAGTACCTCCAGCCTTCCGTAATATCATATTGCCCACCAACATCTGATGCCAGGAAAGGAAGTGTTAAATAAGGAATAGCAGGGACTTCTTTCCCTTCAACTACTGGATAATGATGCCTTGCATGCCTTTCAAGTCTTTCTTGTTCAGGCGTAAATACTTCAATAGGTCGCGGCGTGGTTCTCGTACGTTCTCCAGTACTACATCCGGGAAGAATCAATGAGAGACTTGCTAATTGTAAAAATGTTCTCCTTTCCATACCTAATAAAAACAGCAGTAAGCGTGACTATTTCGCAATCGCATTCTTTATTCGTTGCCTTTGATATCCACATCTGTTGCTTTGACGAATGCAAATCTGTGGTTAAAGAAAATCAAGTAGTACTCATCTTCTCCTTCAACGACATAGTCATCAGTCGCACTTGGATTGTAGCCCAGGAATGATGTTTTGTAATAATCTGCTTTTATTTTGTCTGTCGCGATATAAATTTGTCCGGCTGGGATAGTGTACTGAAGCGGTATGATTGGTTGGACACTGTCAGAAGATAGATATGCTGATGCTTCAGGATACGCGCGGCCATAGACTGGGATAGATTCCTTACCTGTTTTCGGTGTCACCAGTAGGCTATTCTTCAGAGTGGGATTTGCTGTTGGATTGTTGTTTGGATTATAGAACCAGGCTTTCTGTCCACTGTAATAAATAGCATCCCATTCCCCTTGCCGCTCTACCCGGTAAAACTGTTGACCTGTCGCTGCTTTATCACCCCAGTCGCATGCCCGCGTTGTCCCGGGTCCTGGTATTACCTCATTATCAATTAATAGTGAATCAAAACTCGGAGCACTGTAGAGGTGAACAAAATTTGTGGGTTGTGACGGGACATCGCTATTTGTGTCATCACATGTTTTGACACTTTGTATGTTTTTCACAAAGGTCGGATTGATCGTCACAACGCCTTGTACCTTATTCGGAAGCGTAGCAAAACCAAGCTGCGGTATTGGTGCTCCCATCAACTGCATGTAATGCGACCAATCCCAATACGGACCCGGATCCCAATGCAAATCTGACTGAGTGGCGGCAGTTGGTCCAGGAATATCATCATGTCCAATTATATGCGCGCGGTCAAGTGGAATGTCATATTTACGAGCAAGCCATTGCGCAAGCCTGGCTGAAGAACGATACATAAATTCTGTGTACCAGCTCGCTCCTTCAATTGCATAACCTTCATGTTCAAATCCGATAGAATGCATATTGATGTACCAGTTGCCTGCATGCCAAGCCACATTCTTATTTTTTACCATTTGTGTAATTTCTCCGTCTGATGAGCGGAGTACATAATGGGAACTCGTATATGCTGTCGGATTCTGGAAGTAGTTTATGGTAGGTGCATACGGAGTCTCTGTATCATGAATGACTATGTATTGAATATCCAACCCATCTCGTTCACGATCCGCCAAATCATAATTGCCATAGTCAGCCAAATCATCTGGGTTGTTCTTTTGATACGCTGCAGGAACCCACTTACAAGCAAGATAAATCGGACATTCTGCTTCAGATTTGAGAAGCTTTTTTAAATGAAGCAGTTTTATCAAGTCTTTGTTAGGTTTGATGTCCTGACCAGTGAGTATTATTTTCTGACCGTCTGCTGTTACTCGGGATTTCCCTTCTTTAACCGTAGCATAGACATTGTCTGCAAAATCACCCGCAACCTGCTCTTGTTGTGAACCACTATATTTTGCTACTGCAGCATACCAGTCGGCTTCATTTGAAGGTTTCTTCCCAAGAGATTCTTTAGCATACTTGGCAAGTAAAAAAGCCCCACCCCGGATATTTTGGATAGGATCTTGTTTTAGGGTATCAGGATTTATTTGCATTTCTTTAGCTGCAGTATCAAGTGTATGAAACGATGGATCGCTGGAAGCGGGACGCTTCTCGATGCCTTCCCCTTTTCCACCAAAGAAAGAAGCATGATCCATATCAGTTAAGTGCATCGGTCCATAACCACCTAGCATGCTCGGTTCTCCGTTGTGACCTTCCCAACGTGACAGGTTATAAGACACTGAAAGTAATACATTTTCAGGAACACCAAATTCCTTTGCTGCTGCTTTAAATGCTTTCTGCAAGGATCCTGGATTTTCCCTCTGGTTAGAGTTGGATTGGATAGCCCAAACAAATGTTGTTCCAGGAAATAAGTAAAACGCAGTTATAAGTACGAGGAGAAAAACACGAAACACTCCACCCATAATCGCTATAAGATACCATAAAGGCTTACTGCTGTCTAGCTGCATTCTACCGGAGCTATTTTCATTAAGTAAATTGCATTATGCGTAAGTTGCAAGTAGAAGAATATTCTAGTATCCTCATACCATGAAAGAAACTAATGCAATAAGCGCTACCTTGTTACAAGAAATACAAGGAGGTAGTGCAGATATAGAAGTGGATAGTTATGAAGATTTTGCCCGAATATATCCTCCTGCTATTTTAGTAAATATCTTTCATCAGGTACAAGGTGTCGTTGAACAAGAAGGCTTAGAACCAAATGATGTTCTTGTTGCCGGATTTACATATGATCCCGATAACCCGAGCACAGGTGATGAGTTCAAACTAAAAGAACGTTCGAACGTGGGAAATACTATCGCTGATACAAATACTGCACAACTTGTTCATAGAGATATCGCAGTGGTAAGAGCGAGCATCGAAAGATTAGCCCATGAACTACTGGATTTAGATTCACAAAGCATACTTACTACTAGACTACAAAGAGACAAAAGTGATCAAATCGCAGCCCATAGAGCAAATAGTGCCCGGTTACAGAAGCAATTACAACAGCCTTCTATTCCGCTTTATTTTTTTACAAAACTTGCTGGGATTTTAGATCACGATCCTGAATATAATCCTCTTGGGTATGCAGGCTTTGATGGACTCAAACCAGGAAGATCAGGCATAGCACTCTTTGATTCGCGCGCTATGCGAGAAGCAGGCTTCCAGATTAAACAAAAAGGTGATCAGCAATTAATGGTTGCAATTACTGGAGACAGACTTAGAAGTTTTATGAAGGCACAACTATTTCTTAACGTTAAACCACTTACTCCTAGTTAATAAGCCATTTGTCCCAGATTTGGAATATTTTTTGGATTAAGTAAAGAACGTGTACCAGACTTTTGATGAGATAAGCTATATAAAATGCCGTTTTTTCAATCACAAAAATTATAGCAGTTTTTTTAAATTCCGAATTACTTTGGTGTGTTAATTACTTTAAAACTAATTTTTTACTATAATGAGCTATCGTGTTGCATGACCCAAATGATTCCATATCAACAATTATTATAAATGAACGGTTTGTTAATTTGAGAAAATTGTCAAAAGTTGATATAGGTACATGAAAATAAATATTGACACCCCATAGCTTCATCACTATAATATTTTTTTATCCATTTTCACTAGAGGAGTACAACCATTTAGATATGTTTAAGAAACTGCAGTAAGTTCTCAGCTTTAATATTAAAGAGAGAAATAAGATCTAACATTATAAATCCACTTATGTCAGAAAACGGAAAACTATTAGGTATTGGTAGAATTGGTGACAGACTTGCAAACACGAGGTATATGCTTCGCTATCCTCGGTTAGCAAATAGCCTACCCAGCACAGAATTTGATTGGGGACCTGATGGACCTCCACCAGACAGATCCTATTTGGAAGATGTCTTACTTCCACAATTAGCACAAGAGGGACCATGTATGCTTTCCGTTGGAGTTGCAAATTATACTAAATGTTACAGAAGAATCGTTGGAAAGGCTCGTCCAGGTATTCAGTACGTAACGACAGATGCAGGTGTGGATCTCGATGAAAAAGGGATACCGATACTTCGATTGAACGTCACTGATCCAAACTTTCCGGATCAAATCCGGAGCTCCTTACGAAAAAAAAGAAAAGAATTTCCACATTTTGATTCAATTGTTCTTAATGGAATAATAGGATGGGGTATAAATTCAATAGATGAAATTAAGCAAGCAATGAACTACCCCGCAGCAAGCTGACGGGGTATCACCCTAAATCTAACCTCATTTGATCTTTATGTAATATAACGTAATCTCGTTGCTTTCCTTGGTTTTTGACATACTTTGTTATTGCTTCCTCACTCCCATGTTTCCCTACCGTACTCATGAAATATCCATCGCTCCAAAACTCCCCTCCCCACAATTGCTTCTTCACTTCTGGTCTCCTTACAAACATCTCCCTTGCTGTAATACTCTTGACGATCCTTGCTATCTTTGTCGGTTGATACATTGGTATTGATTGTATTAAAAAGTGTACGTGATCCCCATCTGTCCCTATCTCGACAAAATGTATCTCGTACCGCTTTCCTATCTCCAAACAGATTCTTTTTAACTCCTCGTCTACCTCTTTACTGAACACCACCTTTCGATACTTTGCTGGACATACCAAATGATACAACAACACCGTTACATTATGGCTTTTGTGCAAATATACGCTCACTTCCCTATTGTACCAAAAGCTCGCAGCAAGCTGCGGGGAACTGACCCCTAAAGGAGATTAGAAAACAGCCATAGCCTGCTTAGGCCAGGAGGAAAATTACTGCTTGGTTGGAATTCTCCAGAATTTAAGAATCATATAGATTTCAAAATCCCTGATGGAGACCTATTGGGATTAGTTCGCCAAGCGGAATTCACTATTAATACTATTGAAGGAGAAGAGGTGTTTCATGGATTTCCCACTACACCCTGGGAAAATCATCCAGAATACCAATTTCATAGGTATACTTTAGCTGAAAAAAAGCCAAAACATCAAGAACAGATTGTAGTTTTCTAACATACAGGTAATACTCTTGCTCAACTTTCTTAAAGCTGAAGGCATACCAGACGTTTGATGAGGTAGCTATATAAAATATCGTTTTCAGTTGCTATAATTACTTGGATATCCAAGCGGTCATTGAACAGATGACTCAATAAATGACAACATTCGCAACCAAAAAAAATTTCAAACGCTTAATCATACTCTTTATAACTGCGCTTTCTGTACTTTTTGTTACTCTGTTAACTTGGAATCTCCTCACGCCTTCGCCTCCTATAGCGCAAGATTCTGGCAAGCCCTCTTCTTTTAAGGGTAAAATAGTGGCTGTATCGGATGCAGATAATCTTGCGACATCGTATGCTGACGGCAAACTCAACAAAGTTGCTGGCATAGAAGATACATTAACTGTCGTCGAAGTAAACAAGCAGGGTAAACCAGTTGTATTGGCCAGTCAACATGTAAGTAGTTCTGTGCTATCATGGCCCGCACAAATAGCTACTTCAAAAAACAAAAAAGTAGCCTACGTGGCTGAGACAAGAGCAGCTTATACGGGAACCACACAGACAATAAATGATGTTTGGAAAGACTTACCAAAAGGTTCAAAAATTACAGTCCTCGATATTAGCAAGCCCAATACTGCAAGCATTATTCAGGAAAAAGCAGTTGGTGTAAACATTGAAGGTGCAAGCATAAATTATGATAATACGCTCCTTGCTGCGGGTTCAGGAGATAAAGGAAAAGAAATTATTATTGCTACTTTAGACAGTAACGGGCTTATTATTCAGCCTTTTTATTTTACTGACAATGAAGTTAAGACACCTGATGCCCGGGATTTTGACTGGACTGTTGGTGTAAAAACAATTGAATTTCACCCTACCAAAAATATCATAGCTGCCAATTTTGATGATAAACGAGTTGTGTTTTTTGAAATAACGGTGAAAGATAAGAAAGTGCACCTCACGAAAATAGGTAACTCACTTGAGGTTGGTAAATGCTGGGGCACTGGCAATTGGACACCGAATGGAAAATATTTTATTATCAGCGATGTGAACTGGGGCAAGGGAGACGCAGGAGCAATGTTTAACGGTAACGGCAGCCTTGTTTCTGTGGCTTTTAATAAATCCGGTCAACACAAGATTGTTTCATCAGTAAAAGTAGGGTTAAGTCCCGAAGGCTTTGATATAAGCCCTGATGGCAAGTATGCGGTCGTTGCAAACATGAGAAGAACGTATGCACCCAAAGATTTCTGGTTCCTGCCTGCACGTAAAAATGCTTCTTTATCGCTGGTTAATATTAATCAGAAGACAGGTAAGCTTACAAATGATGGTAAAGAATATGGCTTTGAAGGAGCATTACCTGAGGACGCAATATTTGATGAGGAAAGTAATTCTGTAGCAGTAGCAGTATTTCAAAAACAAGATGAAGACAACCCAACACAGGGATGGATTGAATTTTGGGAACTGGAGAATGATACATTAATAAGGACAGGGAAAAAATTAATGGTAACTAGAGGTGTTAATAATTTGAAATTGGTACCGTAACAATTTTGCAGCAAGTCAAAAAGAATATGAAGAAATTTGTAGGAATTGTTGGCCTTTAGCTGTGATTATCTCAGTTTTGGGGTGGTTCTTCTATCAAGCGATTAATTCTCCTAGTGGCCCACCGAATCCGCCAATAGGTGATAAAGCAATCTGTCATATGGTAAAAAATGATTTTGGTACATATTTCGTTACCTGTGAGAAAAATAATACTATAATGGAAAATGCAACATTATATATTGCGAAAAGCAATGAAGATTTAGATAAGTATCTAGGCAAAAAATTGAGGATTAAAGCCAATTTTCTTATGAATAAAAACAACACCGACTCAATTACAACAACAACTCAATGCATACGTGATGTTTGCAAGCCTTTGTTCAAGGATAAAACTCAAAAGGCATACGCAATTATAATTGAAAAAATCAAAGAATTATAAATTTATCTTCTGAAAACCACAACAAGATATAGTACAAAAAAGCCCCTTTCAAAGCTTTAAATTTGTGAACCGCTTGTCCCAGATTTGGACACATTGGCTTATGCAAAGAGAATTTGTCAGACTTTTGAGAAGATACATTTAGTTACGTAAAACGTTGTAGCATTCTTCTTGTACTCCTGCTGGTTTTATTTCCACAAAAATAGAGGAGTTATTTCTTTCTTAAATAAAATATATACACGAGTAATACACTAATTGGAATAATAACAAATGCTTGTAAATGCTGATGCCAATTTCCGCTGGTAACTCCATATATAAATAAGGATAAAAGTAACCCTATTGCAGCAAATTCTACAGTTTTCCAACTTAGCGACTTATCATTTAATTGCTTTTGATTTGCCAGGAAAGCAAACCCTGCAAAAAGCACTGCAAACCCATCTAATCCATTGGTTTTGTAAATATAGTCAATAAAGATATAAAGTATCCCAGAAACTATGAAAAATATAGACAAAAAATAGTTTTCTTTTTTCTTAACATCAGCCATCTATAAAAGTATAGCAATTATCGAATTCAAATAACAACTGGACGTCTATTCACAAAAAAAGCCCTCTCGGAGCTTGGATTTGACTAATCGATTAGTCGTGTGAGCCGTTTGTTCCAGATTTGGAACACATCGCGGCTTACTCAAACAAAATATATCGCACATTTCAAGAGCTACAGATTTATCCCCTGAGTTTGTAATCGGCAAGGACTTCATCGATTGCACGTTGGGCGATGGTGGCAAGTATTGGATTGCTGACTCTGTAGTAAGGCAATGCGACAATTCCAAAAGTGAATGCCCAGCCACGACCGCGTGCCCATGTATCATTATCAGCCTGAACAGCCGCGCGGAATATACCTCGAGTCTCAGCAGACAAAACAGTCCACGCAACCATCATGTCACAAGCGGGATCGCCAACACCTGAACTACCGAAGTCGATAATGGCGCTAAGGCGCCCTTGTTGTGTGAGCATATTTGCGGCATGAAGGTCACCATGAATCCAGACAGGTGCGGTTTTCCACACTGATGTATTGAGCGATGTTTCCCATAACGCTGTCGCAAGTTTTATATCAAGTATGTCCTGTAAAGTTTCAATTGCCTTACGTGTTTCACTGTCACGGGAACTCAGTGGAAAACCACGGCGACAAGAAGGAGCACCTGTCGTATCGATTTGATGCAAGGCGTTTACAAACTGCCCTAAACCATGAGCAGCCTGATGAAGGTCAGAAATCGGCTCAATGGCTGCGCTGTCGCCATCAAGCCATTTATAGACAGACCAATGAAAGGGATATTCCTCAACTGGTATTCCTTTGGCAAGGGGGACTGGAATGGCAAGTGGAAGAAGTGGAGCAAGTCTTGGTAGCCACTTATATTCTTTTTCTATATGTTCAGCAGCTTTGGGAATACGAGGTAGTCGTACGACCATACTGTCGCCGAGTTTATAGAGAGTGTTATCAGTGGCAACGGAGAGAACTGGCTCGATGGAAAGATCTGCCCACTGCGGAAACTGTGCATCTATCAACTTCTCCACAAGCGCTACATCAATATCCACCTCCGAAGCATGCATTTTATTACTTTGCTGTTCTTCTCTGGCTTTTATTTGCATATTACTAAATTAAAGCAAAAAATAAATCTAATTACTTTTAATAACAAGTTTCTCAATTTCTTCTATAACTTTTATTAAATCCTGTCCATAGGATTCAGTAATCTCTTTATTTATATGTTTGTGATGAGGATGGGTTTTAATTTCAGGATGATGTGGGACGTTGTCGTAGCGGAAGATTAGTTTTTTGGATTTATCCATGAGGTGATAGCGATATTTTACTTTCTCTACTTCAGTTCTTTTTTGTTTTAGGATCTCATCAAATTCCAAAAACCAACCTGTACTAAATATCACTTATCCATAAATATGTGCTATATGTAGACTTCTGAAATGAAATCGCAAATCAAAACCGAGAGGTGATAACTTACGCTCTATTCCTTGAGTAAGTTCTTGACTGTAAATACTAAGCAGTTCTGAGGGTTTTTGTAATTTCTTTTTTCGTGTCATCCCAATCCTTTATGCTTAAAACTAATCCGTACCAAGTAAACCACTCTTTCTCATCACCCAATTTACCCTTCTCAAATTTTACCATAAAATCATTAGAACTCATCTTATATGCCTTCTCAAAAACCTTTGTCTCGCTTTTCAGTGACTCAACTGCAAAAGCAGCATAAGAAAGCTCTTTTTCAAGAATATCTACCATTTTGTCACTTATTACAGTTTTCATAAGTGAGCCGGGCGGGATTCGAACCCGCGACCAAGAGCTTAAAAGGCTCCTGCTCTACCGCTGAGCTACCGGCCCGTTCTACAAACTAGATTATACCAACCTCCGTGGCTATTGACAAGTAAAGGCTGACATGTAATACTCTTTCCAGTTATTTTATGGTACCTAACGTCGCAAATACACTGCTTGATTCTCTTAATCGTGGCTTACTCACAGCGGCTGCTTTTATTCCAAATCTTCTGTCCGGCATCGTCATACTTCTTATCGGAATTGTGATCGGGGCAATCGTAAAACGCATCATCATAGAAGTTCTGCATGCATTAAAGGTAGAACTCTATCTCAAAAGATACGGCATTCCTGAAGCAAAAAAAGATTTTAGCTGGAGTAATATTCTTGCTGAAATTGCCCGGTGGTTCATCGTCATCTTATTCTTGATCCCAACAGCTGAAATTTGGGGACTTCCACAAGTGGCGATAATTTTTAACACCTTTTTACTCTATTTGCCAAATGTATTTGTTGCAGCAATAATCGGCCTAGTCGGACTCGTCTTTGCCCAATTAGCATCGGACCTCGTTGCTGCATCCACGCGGGAACTTTCACCAAGTGTTTCACGGACAGTCTCCTCAGCAGTCAGAATCGCCATAACAATATTTGTCATGTTGGCTGTTCTTAACCAATTAGGCGTCGCCCAAGATCTCATCAGGATTCTCTTTACTGGATTTGTCGCCATGATTGCGCTCGCGGGAGGCATAGCTTTTGGTCTGGGTGGTAAGGACTTGGCACGAACACTCCTTGAGAGACTCCACAAGAAATTAAAGTAAGATCATTTCTGGTGTATAAAATCAGTTATATACTTTGCTACTTCATCTGGTTTTTCAAATAACACCGCGTGTCCGGCATCTGGAATAATCACAAGTTGTGATTGAGGAATAAGTGCCGCTACCCGTTTTGCATTTTCAGGTATAAGCAACTTATCTTTTTCGCCTGTGATGAGAAGTGTTGGAGATTTTATTGATGAAAGTAATGCATCCCGCTTAAGATTTTGGTCCTTATCAGCAAATGCCCGTTCTTGTGCTAGTTTTGCCTCGACACTTTCTTCTAAGATGAACTTTTCCGATTGAGCTGTATGGAGCCTTTTCAGGTATGCTTGTTTTGCTTTCTCAGACGAGAACATATAGGGAACAAATACTTCTTCCCACGTTCCACCAATATTATCCTGAATAGTAGTACT
>JBGTMH010000019.1:0-13309 GCA_041743715.1 Patescibacteria group bacterium
ATATCAAATTTTGTTGAAGGTTACCTCAAGAAAAGTATAAAAGAAAAACTCCACTTTATGGAAATTGCTGAAACATCATTATTGGAATTAGAAGCACAAGCAGAAGTTTGTTTAATGTTACATTATTGGAAAGAAGTTGAGTATAGTGAGTTTGAAAAAATTAGAGGAGTTGCAGCATATTTCCTCTTTCAATACAAATCAAAAATAAGCCCTTGATACCCTTGGTACTTTTGATACTCTTGATACCCCCACTATTGCACCATACTACAAGCAATTTTTATCCCTTCGGAGTAGGTGGGATAGGCGTGGATCATGTCGGCTAGTTCTTCGGCGGTTACACTGCAGTGCATCGCGAGGGCGATTTCGTGGATCATTTCACCAGCTCTTGGGGCGACGATGGTGCCGCCGATGATGACGCCTTTTTTATCAGTTATAATTTTGACGAAACCATCAAATTCGTTGGTAGTATTGGCGCGGCCCAGCATGCCTATGGGCATGATGCCTTTTTTGATTTTGATTCCTTTTGTTTTTGCATCTTCCTCACTGATCCCGACTGATGCGACTTCAGGTGTAACAAAAACGCAACGGGGGACTACAGAATAGTCAGGTTTTATTTGATCTCGGGAAAAAAGATTTTGAGCGGCTATATAGCTTTGGTATGAGCTGGTATGAGTAAAGAGAAATGGCCCGACCAGGTCGCCGGCAGCATAGATATGGGAGACATTGGTTTGGAGGGCTCTATTGACCTGTAGTTTGTGATCGACGATTTTAAGTCCTGCTTTTTCAGGAGCAAAATCAAGTGCCGGTACTTTTCCGATTGCGACAAGAATTTCCTCAAATCCTTCAAAGTACTCCTTATCTCCTTTGTGAAAGTGGACAATTTTGTGATCATCTTTCTTCTCAACTTTTACAACTGAGGTATTTGTGAGAACAGTTATCCCTTGATTTTCAAATAAAGCCTTTATCAGATCACTTACTTCAGGATCTTCTTTACTGAGGATTCTATCTGAACGATTTACCAATGTAACTTTTGTACCGAAGCTTGAGAAGACTTGCGCAAATTCGCAGCCAATAGCACCGCCGCCATAGATTAATAATGATTTAGGAGGATGATGGAGGTCGATAGCTTCTCTGAAAGTAATATAGCCCGTTTCTTCAAGCCCAGTTGTGGGAGGGATAAATGTTTTGGAGCCTGTAGCAAGAAGGACTTTTGCTCCTGAATATATTTTCCCTCCGGCTTCCACTTCATGAGGGGAGACAAAATGTGCTTTGTGGTGAATAAGATCAATGCCTTCTTTATTGAATGATGCTGCTCCATGACTGGCGCCTGTACGGGAAACGACAAGGTCTTTCCACCTTTTGACTGCAGGATAGTTGATGCTCGCATTTTCAATCTCTGTGCCGAAAAGTTTGGCGTTTTTTGTCGTCTGATACACTTGTCCCGCGTGCAACAATGCTTTGGTAGGAACACACGCAAAATTCGGACACTCTCCACCAACTGCCGATCCTTCAAATATCGCGACCTTTTTTCCAATCGAATCAGCATAATGCGCCGCGACGCTTCCCCCTGAGCCAGAGCCGAGGATAAGGAGATCATAGTCGTAGTGTTTTTTTCGAAAAAGCATAGTTACTAATAAAGTCTTATTAGTTTTCAAAAAGTATCAAGGGTATCAAGTGTACCAAGAGTATCAAAAGCTATTAATGTTCATTGCCCTTGATACTTTTGATACCTTTGATACTCTTGATACCCTTCAAGAAAGATCCTTATGTGTCTTATACAAATATGCAGCATCGGGGTGGTATTTTTTTAAACTTTTCTCGACTTCAGTATGGAGCATATGTGCTGAGACTTCTTTTTCATCCTTGATTTCATTTTTTACGTCCCCCGTTACCATATGAGCAATTGTTTCTGCTTCTTCATCTGACACGCGAAGGCTTAAGCAGGCAGCATAGATACTTGCATACAATTTTCTTTCATCAAATGGTTCGTTATGACCTTTTCTTTTGACAATGTGATTCATATCATCCAAAATTTATCGTTCCATTCGCAATCATAATAAGTAACCATCCAAGGCCGATCAGCATAAAACCGATGGCAAAACGCATGTAGCCTTTATTGGCTTGTTTCCATTTTTTAATCTTGCTGACTTTCATACCACCTGCTACCAGAAGAAGGATGATAATGAGTGGCATAACGAATATGATGTTATAGAGAACAAGCAGCCCAAAGGCATAGGCGTCAAAATTGAGAGAAAGAAGTGTAATGATTGCCAAGTAAGGGGCTCCGGTACAAGGCAGTTCAACAGCGGAAATGAACGCGCCGAGCAAGATAACTCCTGGGACAGTTACGTTTTTGGAATATTTGTGAATCATCTCTGCAAAGACAGGTGGAATTTGGAGTGAGAAACCTTTGCCATACCAGTAGAAATCTTTTATTTCCAAAAGACCTGCAGCGATCACAAATGTTCCCACGAGGAGGGCTAAGTATTCAGCGACATAGAGTGGCACATTTGACAGGAAGTAAATCAGCCCAAGTCCTGCGATCAGATATGTAAGAAAAATTGCGCCTATATACAAACTACCCAAGAGCAATAAGCGGTGCATCGATCCCTTGCCGCTCAGTATGACTGAGACCATAAGGATAAGTACTCCAATAGCGCATGGATTGATAGAATCAACAGCTGCTGATAATATTACGATTGATAATGTTGGTACATCGATTCCCATAGTGTTTAAAGTGAAAAGTGAGAGGTGAGACGTGAAAAAATGAATGAACTTTTCACTTTTCACTTCGTACCTTTCACTTTTTCATTTCCGTTCTCCTTTCAGTTTTCCTATCTTCTCGGCGACCTTGAAACTCCGGCAGATTTTGTCTGTACGCTCTTTTGGTGTGCCGAATTCGACGACGATGCAGTCACCAGGTGGGACGCCTGAATGTGGAGCGATGAGATGTTGCTGCGGGTTGGGGAGTTTTGTTTGGGTATAATAATTTTCTTTGTCTGTTTGGTAGACGAAGACCTGCACTTGTCCTTCTTGTCCGTTCGGGCACATGCTGCCATTGGTGAGGTTCATTGCGCCTTCGTTGGTTGGGATGATTACTGAGGTTTGAGTAAGCTCGCCACCGATAACCCGGAAGAATTTGCCAAGACTTGCATCCTCAGGATGTACGACGACACCTTCGAGGTGAATACGTTTGTCGTTATGCTCATGTAGTGTGGGCGTTCCAATTTTATTGCTAAAGGTGCCGACTGGGTCCTTTAAATTGATTTCTTTTCCACAAGACCAGAGTTCAATATCAGCATGCCAATGAACCGGTCCACCGCTTGCTGAAACGCTATTGAGGTATATGGTTGCGATACTCATATAAAGCGTTGGTATCACGGCGACTGCCAGAATCCCTCCGAAAAGAAATTTTTTCATGCCTTCCTTGAGATGTTTGATGTGAAGGGAAATTCCGGCAAAAATACCTAAGAGGATAGTCGCTCCGATGAGTATATTGACTGATGTATTGGCAATTGTTTCTTCAAGACCCATGCTTTTAAATTCCCTGCCTATATTTACACTAGCGTATTTTTGTTTGGGAAGCAAGCAGTTCTTTTTCGTGCTTGTCGTTCGCAAATGGCAGGAGGTTGAGACCTTCTTTTATGAGTTGGAAAGCGATGTAGAGCCAGATGCTGGCGAGAAATATAAAAATCCAATCTTGTGAATGGATCTGGCCGAGGCCGAAAAGGTTGGCTAAGAATGGTGTATAGATCAACACGAGCTGTAGGGATAGTGTGACGATTATTGATATGAAGAGCCATTTATTTGAAAAGAATGAAACGCGGTAATTTGACCGGATAAGATAAATCGTTATGAGTTCGAAAATCACAAGTGACGTAAACGCTGCACCCTGTGCGGATTGTGTTCCTTGATGGAGGTTGAGCATATACGCGCCCAAAACAAAGACACTTATGAAAATACTGAAAATTACCATCTCAAACCACATGCGTCGGCCGATGATTTGGGTTTGGAATGCTTTCGGTGAGTAGCGCATGATGCCTTTCTCTGCAGGATCAAGCCCGAGTGCGACGGCAGGGATGCCATCTGTGACGACATTGATCCACAGAAGCATCGTTGCGGTGAGAATGAGATCTTGAAACAGAATCACACCAACGAAGATGATAATCACCTCAGCAAGGTTGCAGGAGAGCAAATAGAGGACGAATTTACGGATATTGTGAAAGATACCACGGCCTTCTTCAATAGCTGCGATAATGGTTGAGAATTTATCATCCAAGAGAACCATATCTGAGGCTTCCTTGGCGACATCTGTGCCCGTGATGCCCATCGCTATACCGATATCAGCTTTTTTCAAAGCAGGTGCGTCATTGACACCATCCCCAGTCATAGCCACTATGTGACCATTTTTTTGCAGGGCTGCGACAATTCGTAATTTTGTATTTGGATTAACTCGGGCGTAGATACCAATCGACTCGACAACTTTTGCAAGTGATTTTTCATCCATTTTATCCAGTTCGTTGCCAGTCAATACGTCTCCCTTGATTCCGATATCTCCAGCAATCGCTTTTGCTGTGTCCGGGTGATCTCCAGTAATCATGATGACCCGGATGCCAGACTCAAAACATTGTTCGATAAGCGGCTTGACCTCGATTCGTGGTGGATCAATCATCCCTTGGATGCCAAGAAAGGTGAGGCCTTTTTCAAGTTCTTTTTCTTTTCCTTTTTGCTTTTCAAATTCTGCTGTGGTCAGTACTTTATAGGCAAAACCTAAGTTTCGTAACGCTTTCGTGGACAGTGTGTGATTAATCTGTAGAATTTCTTTTTTATCTTTTGCAATAAGTGGCAATTCTTTTTCTGTGTGTCTTTGTCTATAACAATGCTCAAGGACCACTTCAGTCGCGCCTTTGGTATAAACAATATATTTATCTCCTTGTTTGAGGACAACCGACATCATCTTGCGTTCACTACTGAAAGGAATTTCACTGACCCGGTTAACATTTTTTCCCTGAGCGGATCCGCCAGCTGGCGGAGGAGTCGAAGGGTATGCTGCTTGAAGAGGCTTCGACTCGTGTCCTCGCTCAGCCAAAATGTTTGCCTTAGCAGCACTAACGATAAGTGCTCCTTCAGTGGGGTCACCCATGATTGTGCCTTGGTTTGTGAGTTTTGCATTATTGCAATACACACCGGCTTCAAGCAACATCCGGAAGGGAAGTGTCTCAAGTTTTTGTTTGCCATCAGTAAATTCACCTTCTGTGTCATAACCAGTTCCACTGACTTCGTAGAGATGACCTGAATAATAAATACTCGTGACAGTCATTTCTCCTTTCGTTAAGGTGCCGGTTTTATCAGAACAGATAATGTCTGTTGAACCGAGTGTTTCGACTGAGTTGAGTTTGCGGACCAACGCATTTTTCTTCAGCATCCGTTGGGTACCTAGAGCAAGCGAGATAGTAACCACTGCTGGTAAACCTTCTGGGATAGCTGCGACAGCCAGCGCGACTGATGCGATAAAGGAGTGGATAATCCGTTGCAGAAGTGGTTCGCTGGCAAATTCTTTGGCGAAGAACATGATAAAGACAAAGACAACAGCACAGATGACCAAAATGACATAGCCGATGAGTTTGCCGATTGTATCCAAGCGTTTTTGGATAGGGGTTGGGTCATCCACGGTATCCGCGACGCTTTGTGCAATTTTACCGATTTCAGTCTTGTCACCTGTCCGAACTACGACACCAATCGCACGTCCTGAAGCGATCGCGGTTGAGGAGAAAACCATATTTTTTTGATCACCGAGTTGTTGATTGCCTGATAATTCTGCTGGATTTTTGCTTCCCGGCACAGATTCACCAGTTAACGATGCTTCATTGACACTCAGACTGAAGACTTCAAGCAAACGGATGTCAGCAGGCACTTTCAATCCTTCCTCTAAAATCACAATGTCACCCGGGACAAGCAGAGACACATCAACTTCTTTTTCCACTCCATCGCGGCGTACTTTGGCTTTAAAAGCAAGTAATTTCTTAAGGGACTCAATAGCTTTTTCAGCCTTAAATTCCTGAATAAATCCAAGAATGGTTATCATAAATACTATAGCCAGAATAAGTCCAGCTTCGATCAAATCAGATGGATCTTTTTCGCCAAAGAAATAAATGAACAAGATCAACAATGCGGAAGCAATAAGAATAAGTGTGAGAGTATTTTTGAATTGCTGAACGTACATTGCGAGAGGAGAGATTTTGTTTTTGGAGGTGAGCTTGTTGGCCCCATGTGTTTCTAAACGCTTCGCAGCTTCACTTTCGGATAAACCGGAGTCTTTTGTTTGCAACTTTTCGAGCAGGTCAGACTTAGACAGTGAATAGAAGGAGAGATTAGTGTTACTTTGTTCCATTGTAAAATTTGTCATTGTTTCATTGTTAAATTGTTTCATTGTTTGTCTTCAGCAATGTAACAATAGAGCAATCGAACAATTCGGACACTATATTTACTATACCTAAGAACGGGATACTTGACAACTGATCTATTTGTTCTGTAATATAAATATATGCCTGTATTCGGATTGTTCTCAAGCGGAAACGCAAAAGGAAAGAAAAAAGCTGCCAAAAGTTTGGCAAGTAAGGTCAGTAAAGCAAAAAAGACCAAAAAGAAATCCAAAACCTGCGAATTCTGTTAAGTGGCTTCTTTAATAAATACTACCTTATAAAACTGTCATCCTGAACTGAATTCAGTATGACATGTTACTTTTTTCAGTGGAGCAAAATCATTGTCGCTATGAGGAAGTAGACGAGGAGGCTGATAAAGTCTTGGATGACTGTGACGAAGGGGCCGGTGCCAATTGCCGGGTCTTTGTGTTCACGTTTGAGAATCGTTGGTACGATGAGCGCTATGATGGGCGCGATGGCCATGGTGATTGCCATAGAAAGCCCAACACTCAAAGCCATAGGTAAGGATTGAAACATCAGATAAGCGATGATACCGGCAAGGGCTCCGAATAATGCTCCTAGAACAACTCCCAGGATAAATTCTTTGACTAAATAAATGGAAAAATGTGTCCGTTTTTTGTTAAGATTACGGATATATACTGTATCTGTTTGGGTTCCTACGGCACTTGCCATATAGACGATAACTGGTATGAAAAAAGCCAAGCCGATGTTTTCAGTTAACAAACTTTGATATTGCGAAGAAAGAATTGTCAAACCAATCCCGCCAATCAATCCCACGACAAGCCATGGTAATCGGTGCTCGATAAGAAGCGACATGTTTTCTTTCATATCGTCTTCAAGAACTGGCTGTTTTTCTGACTCTGCCATATATTTAGTTGTAACACACTTTGTAGTGTATAGCAAAGTGTTTGCAGGGAGGTCTGGCATTTCGTATAATGGGTAGATGCCCATACGGTGGATTTTACTTATAGCAAGTGCATTTTTTTTCATTCAATTTGTCATTTTCTCTTACCTCGTCCACGAAAATCTTTTTACCCAGCTTGATTTTGATACCACAGTTCGATTGCAGAATAATATCAATTTACGCTGGGATAATGAATTTTCTTTGTTAAGTGATATCGGGAAGTTTGAAGTGACTGTGATTGTATTGATTGGCATTTTTTTACTGTTCAGAAAATTCAAAGCAGGTGCAATCGCTTTGGTTCTCTTTGCTGGATTCCATTTTATTGAACTTTTTGGTAAATATTTTGTCAATCATCCGCCGCCACCACAATTTATGCTCAGAACAGAACAGATTTTGAATTTCCCACAATTCCATGTGCGTTCAGAATACTCGTATCCTTCTGGTCACGCCGGACGGACAATTTTTATCTCAGTTATTTTGGTAATTTTGATTTGGCAAAGCAAACGGTTATCTCTCCCGATCAAACTCCTTCTTGTGGGCTTGATTTTGGGATTTGATATAACGATGCTTGTGTCGCGGGTGACGCTCGGAGAACACTGGACGACTGACGTTATTGGAGGTACGCTCCTTGGTGGGTCGTTAGGACTGTTAACAGGGGCATTTCTTGTTGGGACAAATGAGCACGATAGTAAGGGTATTAAAAGTATCAAGGGTACCAAGGGCAACCAGCTTGAAAGCTTTTGATACACTTGATACTTTTGGTACCCTTGATACCCGCTTACTGGGGATACTGAAAGGTACTGAGCATTTTCTCAAGCTGCTCTCTATTATTTCCATTGGTGGAGATAATGATCATGTCGTCTCCGGCTTCGATAAATACTCCGATTTCTGGTGTTTGATTTTCAGGGTTGGGGGAGGGGACTGAGCTATATTCAAGCGCGCGATGGCCATTGATTTCTCTGTTGCGGATTTTGGTTAAGTTTTCCGCAGCTTTTTCTTTGTCCAATGGACTCTCAATAGTTTTGGTTGTGTTATCTGGCATTTCATAATACGTCGAAAAATCTTGCCCAATTGCCAAAGCTAATGTTTTGGGGACAACAAGCATTTGCACATCAGGTGCATACGCTGGATCTGTGTTATCAGGGCTACGTAATTCTACTGTACTTACCCCCAGGCCAAAGGATGATTCTTTGAGTTGTAATTCCGAGGGGAAGTCGACCGAAATTTTTTTATCTTTCACTTGATATGTTTTAAATCCAGGAACAGGTGTCGGTTGCGTTTGTTTCGGAATGCTCGTCGTGACTTGAGGTTTGGTAACAGCATTTTTAATGAGATATACAACAGAAAATCCCGCAACTGCGATAATAATAAAGACAAATACGATAAGGATAACCCCAAATGTTTTTTTTCTCTGGCTCATGTGACTATTGTATCAAAGAATGATAGCTCTTTCATACTTCTTACTTGCTTATCATCTCTTTTCTGAAGGGCTTTGTTAGAATTCGCGAAATGGATATACAAAATACGTTCTATATCGTCGGCATAGTGTTTATGACGCTTGGTATTCTTATTCTTATGGGAATTGCCATAGTGTTGTTTTATATACATAAAAAAGTGGGAAATATCCATAATTTTATTGAGACCAGAATCAATGAACTAACTGCGCTGGTCGTAAAACCAGTTAAGACAGCAGCTGATATGGCGCGTTCAATCCTTCCAGAGACTTCAAAAAAGGTCAAAAGAAAGAGATAACTGCACAAATAGTACCACGTATACCACCGACTAACTATTTTACTAGCCAGTGATACCCATGGTACTCTGGATACCCGTGGTACCCTTAATTTACTTTCCGTGTTTTGCTTTGCAGTATTTTTGTATCCAATGCTAGCTCGTCAGCTGATTCTTTCGCTTTGGCAGTAATGTCAACTGCTTTATCACTTAATCGGTCTGCTGCGTCAGCGGCGGTCTTGGCGAAATCGCTCAGCTTTTGTCTTGTTTTTTTGTCAGACATTGCTGCTCCAGCCAATCCACCAACCGCTGCACCGACGACGACTCCAGCTGCGGTTCCCATCATCGCGGCTCCTCCTTTACGGCCTGCTTTTTTCATTGTTTGCTTGGCCTTCTTGACGATGGTTTTGGGCTGCATCTTTGTCGAATGTGTTGTCTGTAATTTTTTTGTAGTAGTCATGTATTCACCTCCCTTCTGAAGCTTTATACTAGAGTAGAAATGTAACATGAGCTTGAGAGTTGTGTTAGGGTAGCGTATGAATAAGGGGTATCAAGCGTTCAATTAACCGTAACTTCTAAAACGGTGCTTGTTGGATCAGGGGTACTGATTTCATACCTGAGAGTCGAATTATCTTTCCATTCATAGACAAGTCCTTTCTCAGGTAAAAGTTTCATTTTCTTTGTGGCCAGATCAATAATCATAATTTGGGTGGTAGGTGATATAACGAGTTCTTCGTTTGTGTCAAACGTGTTTCCATAACTAATTGCGACCCTTTTCCCATCAGGAGAAGGAACCATCATACTTAAAATAGCGGTCTCTTCAAGTTGCAAAGCCGGAAGTGCTGCTTTCATATCTGCAAGTGTTATTTCTTTTACAACCCGTTCCAGCGGTATAGAATAGAAAGAAATTTTCAAATAGTCTTCCTTACTCCCGCCCAAAAAAATAACTTGCGAAAAGTCTTTGGAGAAAAACGTCGAGTCTCCAGGGGATGCCCAGAACGCATTACCGATTATTCTGACCTCTTTTGTTTTGGTATTTATGAGCTGTACTTCGAAAAATGTCTCGTCTACACCATTGTAACGCAGTTCAAATTTTAGATCATTTTGTTTTCCATTCGCGATATAAAAATTTCCACGGGCAGGGGTTGGAGTAGGTGTGCTCTCAGAATCTCCTTTCAAGGCTTCTTTAAATATTAGTTCTTGGGTAGGAGAAGGCTCTTGAATAGGCGCGTACTGGGTCGGGAGAGGGGAAGTTTGGAATCCGACTGCACCTGGAGTTGCAGCTGAAGCAGGGGATCCTTTGGTTGTAGCCGTTATTTTGGGTTTGGCAACTGGTGAAAAAATACCGATAAGCAGGGCAATAAATATTATGGCTCCAAAAAGACCAACACCAACAATGATGAGCGTTTTTTTTCTGTCCTGATTCAGCTGATTAAAAAATTCCATAGGCCTTATACAAGTATTTCATTAATAAGAAAATAATACAAGTAACGGCCTCTATACTATTTATGTGACTTGGTATACAATGGCTTGGTCAATGGAAAAATTGTTTATTCCTATCCTTCTGGGTACCACTCGACCCAAACGCAGATCAATTCATGCAGCAAAACTTGTTGAGAAAGTGGGAAAGTCTCTTTCGGAAATTGAAGTGCAATTAGTTGATCCGGGTGATTATCATTTCCCGTTTGATGGCAATGATCCTGAGAACAAAGATCCGAGGTATTCAGAACTTACTTTAAAAGCAGATGGCTTTTTTATCGTTACTCCTGAGTATAATCATAGCTTTCCGGGGACACTCAAACGTATGCTTGACTCTGAACTCAAGAGTTATATTCACAAACCTGTCGCTTTTGCAGGAGTGTCAGATGGTATTTTCGGTGGCGCTCGGGTAATAGAGGCGCTTACAAGTACGGTTCGAGAGATGGGAATGATAGCGACATTTTCTGATGTATATTTCCCACAGGTTCAAAATCTCTTTGATGAAAAGGGAGAAATAAAAGTCGAAGGATATGTCAAACGCATTGAAAGAGCATATGAAGAATTAATTTGGATGGCAAAAGCGCTCAAGTGGGGGAGAGAGAACTTAGGAGGGGTTTATCACTCGTAATAACTTTATTTTGGTTTTTTATAAATAGGTTTCTTTTTCAGATATCGTGACATAAAATCTTCTTTTATTTGATAGCAAACCATGACAGGTCCCATAGGTTCTCCTCTTTTGCCTGGTTCTGTTAATTTATGATAGACTCTTTCTACTCCAGCTTTAATATCGTCAGGTACTTTCGCTTCAATAACCGTAAAGCCTTGTCTACTTGAGACGCGGGCGAGTTTATCGAATGTAACTCCTATAATATATTTTGGATCTATATTATGAGCATCCATATATTCAGCGACCATTTGCAGTGAACGTGTTACGTTTGTCAAAGTCCTATCTTCTGGTCTTACAGGGGGTAAGTGAAGGTCTAATACTACATCTCCAGGTTGTATTCGGAATCCTGTTTGGGGATCTTCATAGTTGATTCGGGTTGTTGTTTCTTTTACCAGAAACATACCAAGACGTTTTAAAGGCTGCCGGATAGTAATATCATCTGCATGAAGCTTGATCAGCGCTATATCATCTTTTAACCTGAGTTTTTCATCAACTTTTGCAAGAATTTCTCGTGCCAGATCACTTTCGGCTGTATGCTGCAAGCCGCGAACTACTTCGCCAATTTCGTTTCTCCGTATCTGCTCCGGTGATTCAACTGGTGGTATTCTCCAGTCTGCTCCTCCTCCAAATCTTGGACCACCTTCCATAAGAAGTGTATTATAAATAAAATGGATAGGAAGTTCAAGTTATAGGACGTTTCATTAACTATTTTGCTTTCATAGGAAGTGAGAACGCGAATGTGGAGCCTTCGCCGATTTTGCTTTCGACCCAGATTTTTCCTTTGTGCTGCTTGATAATTTCTGAAACGAGATAGAGTCCCAGTCCGAGACCTTCGATATTGTTTTCTTTTTTCCCTTTCACTCTAAAAAATCTCTCAAACACTTTATTCTGTTCATCAATCGTTATCCCCATACCAAAATCTTTCACACTTATAGTGACTTTATCTGGTGTTTCGGTAAGTTGTATGAGTACTTTGTTAGCATTGGGAGAGTATTTAATGGCGTTGATAATGAGATTGATCAATACTTCATGGATCCTTTCACGGTCTGCAAAAACAGGTTTGGAAATTTTCCCTTGCAAGGTCAGATTATGGGTAGTTGTTGTCAGTTGGAAAGCTTCGATAACTTCATGGACCAGTTTATTGAGATCAAACCGCTTCTTTTGCAATTCGAGTTTACCGGTTTGTGCTTTATACACTTTGGCAAATGAATTCAGAAGATTTGTTAATCTCGCTAGTTGACTGGAAACTTTATTCAGCAAAAATTCAGATTTTTTGTCCGTGGTGTCCGCTTGATACTTTTGTAAAATCTGAACAAACGCGATAACTGTCGTGAGAGGAGTCTTTAATTCATGAGTGACAAAACCGACAAAATCATCCTTCTGTTGTTCAATAAATCTGCGTTTGGTTATATCTTCAATGCCAAGCAAAATAAAATCCGTGGCGTATTTGCCGAGAAAAATTCGTTTGGCGTTAATAAGTAAATTTCTTTTACCAATCTTTTTAAAAGTATAAGTGATCTCAAATTCTTCAAAAGAGGTATTTTTTTGACTCAGCTCTTGCATCCGTTTTATTAATTCAGTCACCTGTAAATTACCAACCTCTAACTCGGATAGATTTCTTCCAAGTGTTCGTTTTTTGGTTAGCTTAAAAGTTTTGAAAAAGGCTTTATTTGCTGAGAGTATGTTGAGCGACTTATCAAAAATAAGAATCGGTTCATGAATGGCTTCAACTATTGCTTCAGCATACAGGTAAGGTTCAACAGGTTTTTCAAATGCTTCACCGAGAGGATCGTTGGGAGACAAGGACGCGCCAGATAGAAAGTGTTGTAGATCAGCCAAAGACCGCTGGCGAGGCGTTTTGATTTTCATGATGATCCCCCCAAGTCAATAACTATATTAGCACGAATATGAGGCTAATACAAGAGCTATGTAACAAAGATTGGGAGCCAGTCAGGGTGATGAAGGTAGATAAGGGTTAAGTGTAGGATGAGATCAAATGTTAAGTGGACGGTAAGTACGTACAAAAGGGATTCTGTTTTCATGAAGATATATCCTTGAACGAGAGCAAATATGTAGATAATGACAAAC
>JBGTMH010000020.1:0-9412 GCA_041743715.1 Patescibacteria group bacterium
ACTTGTTTACTTCCTTAAGTTTAAGCATAAAGTACGCAAATACTCCTTCGTTGAACACCTCTCGTCTGTACTTTGTTACCAGCACTAAATGATATTCACAGTGATAAACACAATGTGCCGGGTTTTTATACCGCATCTTCCTATTCTATCCCATCCAACGAAGATCCTGGAATCACTCCATCCCCGGGCTTACGCCCTAGAGGGAATTAAGTTCGGTATGATTAAATGATTTCCACGTTTTTCCTTGGTTAATACTTCTTTGCAAATTACCGTGATACCAGCCAAAAATAAGGTTTGGATTTACGGGGCTTACAGTCATTGCATGAAAATCTACTGGCCCTTCTAGCCCATCAGAAACTTTTTCCCAGGTAAAGCCACCATCTTGAGATTTTTGAAACCCGAGATTGCCCCCGGACTCCGGATGTCCACTACTATAAAGAATTTTAGAATCATTAGGATGCGGTGAGAATCCCATATAATCATCTTTTTTATTACTGAGGCTGTAGAGTTCCTTATCATTTATAAGCACCATCAAACCGTGATGTGTTGCGATATAAAGCTTATTTGGGTCATTTACGTCAACACTCAACCCATGACCATGTGTTATAGCATCTGCTGGAATTAAATTCTGATTTGCGTTCTCTTGAGTATTTGATTTTTTCAATGAGGTATTAAACAAGATAAAACCAATTCCAATAAAGAGTAGTACCACAAGCATTATATTAAATATTTTTCTATTCATATTTATATTTTCACTCTTTTCAAAAGTAGTGAGTTTGTAACAACTGAGATTGAACTACTAGCCATTGCAACAGATGCGAAAATAGGGTTAAGGAGAGGTCCACCGAATGGATACAAAACCCCCATAGCTACAGGAATAAGTACTACATTATATCCAAATGCCCAAAAGAGGTTGAGCTTTATTGTCCGCATAGTCTTTTTTGAAAGCTCAAACGCTGATGCGACTGTTCGCAAGTCTTTATTGATAAGCGTTATGTCAGCCGCTTCAATTGCAATGTCTGTTCCCGTGCCCATTGCAATCCCAATATCAGCAGCAGCAATCGCAGGAGCATCATTGATGCCATCTCCAACCATTGCAACCTTTTTCCCTTCAGATTGCAATTTTCTAACTTCAGCTTCTTTTTGATCAGGTAATACTTCAGCCAATACTCGTTTTATTCCAAGCTGTTTGGCAATAGCTCTTGCTGCTCGTTCATTATCCCCAGTAATCATGATAACTTCTAAACCACGTTTTACAAGTCGGGCAACTCCTTCTCTGGCTGTTTCCTTGATAGTATCTGCAACTGCGATAAGTCCAATAAGCTTTCCACCCGACGCAAGAAGCATAACAGTCTTTCCTTCATTCTCAAGTTCTTCAATATGTTTGTCAACATCTTTATACGATACTTTTTCCCGATCCATCAATCGTCTGTTTCCAAAGAATATCTTTTCTTTTCCTATCATTCCTTCTACACCATGTCCAGCTATTGCACTAAACTTTGAAACAGTATCAATTTTAATTTTTTGCTGTTCAGCATAGTTTACAATTGCTTCAGCTAACGAATGTTCTGATCCTTTCTCAATTGAAGCAGCAAATTTCAATACTTCGTCGTTATTAGTTTTGTGCAGAGGAATAACATCCGTAACTTCAGGTTTCCCTTTTGTGAGTGTTCCTGTTTTATCAAAAACGATTGTGTTAATTTTATTTGCAATCTCCAGACTTGAAGCTTCTTTGAAAAGTATTCCATGTTCTGCTCCTTTGCCTGTGCCAACCATAATTGCAGTTGGTGTAGCCAACCCCATTGCACAAGGGCATGCGATAATGAGAACTGCCACAGTATTCAGAAGAGCAAAAAGAAACGCAGGTTGTGGACCGAAAATGTACCATACACCAAACGTAAAGAAAGCAAGCATAATAACGATTGGTACAAAATAGGAAGAGACTACATCCGCTAGTTTTTGAATTGGTGCTTTACTACCTTGCGCTTCCTCAACCAATTTAATGATTTGAGCAAGCATCGTTTCATTACCTACTTTTGTTGCTTTATACATAAATGTGCCTGATTTATTAAATGTTGCGCCAATAACATTGGTATCTTTTTCTATATCTACAGGTATACTTTCACCGGTAACAAGTGACTGATCAATGCTTGATTCACCTTCAATAACAATTCCATCTACAGGAATTTTCTCTCCAGGTCTCACTCGAAGAATATCACCCAATTGTACTTGATCAATTGGTATATCTACTTCTTTCCCATCTCGAACTACTCGTGCTGTTTTTGCTTGAAGCCCTATAAGTTTCTTAATTGCTTGAGAAGTACCTGATTTGGCTTGTGCCTCAAGATATCTACCCAAAAGAATTAAACCTATAACGATTACAGCGACATCAAAGTAGGGCATATGATCTATCCCTAAGTTCATAACAACCTTAGGGAAGAAGGTTACAAAAACTGAATACGCAAAGGCAACCGTTGTACCAAGTGCGACAAGGGTATCCATGTTTGCAGTACGATTTTTTAATGCAGGTATTGTTGCTCTATAAAAATCTAGTCCAGCCCAAAATTGAATAGGAAGAGCAAGCAATAATTGTGTGATGGGATTTTGCAAGAGTGCAGGCGCTGTATTCATCAGCCCTGGAAAGCTTCCCCAAAGTAATAACGCGCCAGATGTTAAACTTGCAAAAACTTTCTTCTTTAGACTTTCCAACTCTTTCTTTTTTTCAAGCTCTCGCAACTCCTCATTCTTTTCTTCAAGATCAAGCGTATACCCAGTCTTTGCTATTGATCCTGCAAGTTGTTCAGGTGTGCAACTATCTTCATCATAGGTTACTGATGCTTTTTGTGTCGCCAGGTTAACAACGGCATCTTTCACACCAGGAGTCTTTTTCAATGCTCGTTCTGTTACTCGAACGCATGATGCACAGTGCATACCTTTTATTGGAAATGATTTTTTTATTTCTGTCATAGATTACTTCACAATAATTTTCCCATGAAACATATTCATGCCGCAGGCAAAACCAAATACTCCTTTCTTTTGTGGTGTTACTTCAACAGTTACTTTTTTATTTAAAGGTAAATATTTCTTAATTCTAAAATCATCTAAGACGACTTCTTCCAAGCAGCTTGAAGGATCTTTTCTGGTAAACGAAATTCGTGTTGTCTTTCCAAGAGGTATACTAATAGTATTAGGGGAGTAACCACCTTCTACAGTAATGTCGACAGAATCGGTCACTGAAACCACATCTTCTTTTTTCATCAAGAAAAACCAGTATGTAAAAGCCATTCCAGAAATTGTAAATAGTGCAACAAAAATTTTATCTAGTTCCATAATTTAATCTGTGAGTTTGTGGTTGTAAATGAGCGGTTGCCATAAACGCTACTTTTTGTAAACTTCTGTTCTGGGCTTGATGATGTGCATGATGTTTTTGAGCTTCCATTTTATGTAACCTCTCTTCTTTAGGCACATTTACTTTCGTAATTTCTTGTGCCTAATGTTTCCCCTTTCCATTCTTCGAGCTCATGAAACGCTTGAGCTTGAAGATTACAAAGAGCTTGATTATAACAACTGCTAGGATTAATCCGACGGTTACATATGAAATGTTTTTTAAGGAGAATGTATTAGCTAGTGAAGCAGCAGCACCGACATGCGCCATAACGAAAACGATAATTAATAATGCAACTGCGGCAAATAAAAAGTATTTCTTTATACCCTTTGAATTGTTGGTCATGTTCATAAGACCCATTTTCATTTGAGAAAAATCTTCAGCACGTATGTTATTTCCATTTATTCCTATATCTTTAAGTAATGATTTCATTGCGTTAACCATATTTGTTAGTCCTGCTATATAATAAATGGGGCTATTCAAATTCTCCAAGTATTTTTGAAGTAATTCTTTATTTATATAACCTATCTCTCCTTGCCACGATTTTTCTGCTTTATCAGGAGCCGTCATAGTTGCAATGAATTTGAAATTAGGGTTTTGCTTTGCTAAATCTTGAAGTTCCTCTAAATACGGAGCATCTTCAGGTCGGCGGTTTGAATAGAATAAAAAAATCTTATGTGGCAACTTTTTTTCTATTGCATCTTTAATCATTGAGTAGGCTGGAACAACACCAATCCCTCCAACGAGAAAAACAGCAGGTTTTGATGCATCCTCATGTATTACAAATGAGCCGTGCGGACTATGGAGTAGTATCTGAATAAGTACTTTTTCGCCAACTTGCATTTGTCCCAATACTTTCTTAAATGCCGAATCTGTCATTCGCATAGCAATAACCAGATCTTTTTCCGTAGGAGTATTTGCCAAAGTCATAAATCGGCTATTTCCTTTGCTATCAGTTTCCGCAGGATTAAGTAACGTCATCCGTACATGCTGACCAGCATTAAAATGAAAATCCTTTGGCTTTTCAAAAATGAACGCATACGTTCCTACAGCTATTTGTTTTTTACCTTTCAGAGCGATTTCAAATGATGCCTTCTCCATAGAAGACATTGATTGACCAAGCCCAAGGTGACTAAGAAGCATTTTATACATATATATTATTTGTTCACTCTTTTAAATAATTTAACTAACTCAGGTACTGCTTTCTCTTCTTCATTTTTGAATTGCTCTGTGACGTGGGTTTTTAAATGTCTTTCAAAGAGAACTGAATCCAGACTTCTTAAGGAGTTCTGAATTGCCAAACTTTGATTAAGAAGATCAATACAGTACTCATCATCTTCAATCATCTTCTGTAATCCATCAAGTTGTCCTTTGATAATATTGATTCTCTTTTGAGCGTGTACTTTAACGTCTTCGTAGTGAGATTTCATATGGATATATGATATACCCCCTAGGGGTATATGTCAAGAAGCATTATTATTAGGTATGAACATACTAAAAAAGAGTTCTTAGTTAAGTTTAGAAATATCAATTTCAACCTCTTCGAATGTTCATGTTTTAGAAACCTCTTCGGTTTCTCTTTGCAAGGGTAAAATGCACGCCGCCCTTTAGGTCGGCGCCCTTGCAAATTCACTTCCCGCTTGGACTGCTGTCATATAGTCGGGCGCGCGCGCCCAACTATATCAATTATGAACCCAAAAAAGAGAGGAGGTGATGATATGCAATTACTAACAGAAGAAATAAAAAAACAAATTCCGGCTCTCTATACACAAGAAAATGAAAAAGATCCTATGGTGATTTGTAAATTCTTTGATCCAACAGGTTCTTGGACTTGGTACGCGATTGAGGGCGAAGAAACAGACAATGACGACTTTCTGTTTTTTGGCTATGTTGTCGGGTTTGATGCTGAATTGGGTTATTTTACCCTGAGTCAATTAACCGCAGCAAAACGAGGAGTAACCGGAATTAAAGCACTCCCTATAGAAAGGGATTTATATTTTACTCCGTGCAAACTTTCAAAAGTGAAAGAACAGCACAATAGGGAGCATGGTACACAAATCTAATTGCATGGGGGGGGCGAAAGCTCCCCGTGTACCGATAGCCGGATAGCTAAATATTAAAGAAAGGAGGAATATTTTATGATAGAAAGAGAAAAAATAGAAGCACTGGGAAAATTTGTTGATAGAGAAATATATGCTTGTCAATCAACACTCATTGAAGAGGCTTTTAAAAAGCAACTATTCTTAGTTGACGACATTGAGAATATGTACAGACCGTTTGACGGAAAGCTGGTTTCACCTGCTGTATGCTACCAATGTCAAGAAGATTTTGCCTTTCTGGATAGTGAGACAGGAGAATGTGAGGCTTGTTTTGAGGATAACCAAGAACCGCAAGAGATATTTGAGTGGTGGTTAGTCTCTCCATGGCTTAGTAGAAAGCTGTTACTAGTGGGACAGCCAATTTTAGACAATGACTATGGCATCTGGTGGGGTAGATGCACCACCGGACAGGCAATAGTAATGGATTACGTCATTCAAGAGATCTACGATGATCTTATGGGTTAAACGGGATAGTGGGAAATAGTGGGGCTTAGATCACAAGCCCCACTATCCCAAGTAATATTATACCTCTACTTTTTTCAATACTTCCCTGCATATGCCAATTTCTTGTACCTCTTTCTTTGTTGACAGATAAAATGCAAGAGAATCATCTTCGAGCTTCTTTTGAATAAATCCATATATTTTCAATTTCGCTTTTTCGCTCGGACAAATAAAGATAATCGTTGGAATGGGTTTGGATGTATGATTCTGCCAGTAACGTTTTCTAAAATAATTTCGATATTGATAAAATCTTTTAAACATAAAGTCCTCGTTATCAAACACGTCAAGAAAATATCTTTTTACGTTTCCACTCTTTTCAGTAATAGCAAAATAGCAATCAGGGTGAGGATGGATAAGATACTTAATGTTATACAAGTCGTCTTTTGTATAAAAATTAAGTTTTGCAGTTGTCTTTTTGGTTAATTTCAAAAGTGAAAGATATATCGTTGCTAAAAGTTCAGATCTTTCTCGAAATGCTTGAGAATTTGTTTTTTCTTTATAGACTCTTTTAAGCAGTCTTTCAGATGTGCCGTTTGCTTTTAAGTACGGAATACTTTCTTTGTCCAAACAATACTCAGAAGGTTTTTCTCCAATTTGTTTCTCATAGATTCTGAAGATATAGTTTCGATCTGTTAGGTCATTGAGCCATGTGCGTATTCTTTCTTTGTGTTTATGGTTAAGGAGTTGTTGGATTTGCGGTTGTTGTAAATGTCGGAAGTAAAGTAAGTGGTTGATGATTTCTGTTTGTTTAGTTTTGAGTTTTTTTGTTGGTTGTTCGGTTTGTTTGTTCATATTATTTTCTTGTCTTAATATATAAAGAGAGGGAGAGAAAAATATAGATCAAACAGCCTTGTTTTTTGTCAAAAATAGTAGTCACGGGCGACTACTGTTTTTAAACTAAAGAAGTATCTATTTCTTGCTCCTTTTTCCCAGCCATTTTCTGTCTCTTTTTTATTATTAATGGTTTTGGTTTTGAATAAACACTTGCATAGTTTTTTTGAGAAGCTATAACAATCTTTTCTATTTTTTTCTTATCCTTGGTTACTTCTATAGGAAAAGTGACACCGGAAAATGGCTCCTGAGTCTCTATTGCACCAAGTTTGATATAGAAATGGAATCTGGATAAATTTGCAATATCTCCTTTTTTAACAAGAGGATCAAATTGTAATTGCATCAATTCTTCATCAACTGGGCTTGCTGTTCTAAAGCAAATAACAGTTCCTACATTTGCTAAAATCATATTGGTAATTCTTTCATTATCTTGTTGTGTTGTCGATTGTTCGGCAATAGTGACTCGTAGACCAAATTTTCTTCCACCGGAAAGAAGCTTGATAAATGATGTTGTTGCAAAGTTTTGGAACTCATCAACATACAAATAGAATGGCTTTCTGAGTGCCTTTTCCATTCTCGCTCTTTTTAGAATTGCTAAGTGAATTTTGGTAATAATGGTTGTTCCTAGAAGTTGAGAGGTATCTTCTCCCAATTTACCTTCACTTAGATTGCAGAGAATAATTTTCCCTTGGTCAAGTAGCTTGTCAAAATTTATAGTTGATGTAGGCATCTCAAGGATGCGTTTGGAAATAGGTGAATACAAGAACCGACCTACCTTGGCAGTTACTCCGGAGATCATTTTTACAATTTGAAACTCTCCAGCTTTATCAAATTCACTTTTCCAAAAATTTTGCAAATGATAATCATCAACTTTTGCAATTGTTTCCTTTCGAAAATCTTCATCAGTTAACAGGTCAAATATTGTAAAAAGCGTTGGGTCTTTGGCATAGAATGCGGTATAAATAGTATTTCGTAAAATATATTCTATTCTATGGGCATCAATATTTTCTCCTTTCTGAAAAATTCTTCTAAATATTGAGATAACACTTTCCGCAACAAGTTCTTTTTCAAGCTCTTGTTCGTCATCGTCTAATCCAGGTGTTAATTCCAACAGGTTAATATTTACCGGATGTTTAATATCAAATGGGTTGATATATACTACGTCTTGCATGCGATTCTCCGGGATTATGTGTAACAGGTCTTCAATTAAATCTCCATGTGGGTCAACAACTGCTACACCTTTCCCTTTTTGGATATCATCTTTTGCCATATGAAAGAGAATTGTAGATTTTCCTGATCCGGTTTGACCTATCAAATACATATGCCGTGATCTTTCATCGTCAGTAAGACCAATCTTTGTTTGGGTATTACCATAGGTATTTTTACCAAACACGACATCAAAATTCTCAGTATTCTTAAGAAGAAGGGGAATGGGCAGTTCAGGACTTAATATTTTTGTTAAATCTTCTGTTTTCGTCGTTGTTGTGTATGGTAAGTGATAGATGCTTGCAAGCTCAGTTACCGAAAGAAACATATCTTGCGAAAATGAAAGCAGTCTATTCTTAAAGAAGAATAGTAAGAGCTGCAGGAGATACGTTTTTATCTTTTGAGGGATAAGAAATATGAATGGAAGCTGTTTCGGAACAATCTGCTGATATCCGGAATTATCAAAAGTTGCAAGTGTTGCGGTAAATCCGCGAAGCCTTGTATTTATTTCGTCATCGTTATTGGCAATGACCAATAACCGCATACTTGTTTCAAAAAGAGGTTGTTCTAATTTATCCTGAACCTGGGTATATATCACTTGTTGGGAAGAAGTCGGGACAAACGTCGGTTTCTCCTGGATAGGCTGTGTGGAATCATAGGCATTTCTCTGACTGGAACCGTAAGCGATAGAAAAGCAAAATGATATAAATTCAATAATAGTCCTAAAAAACCAGTAGATAAGTGTTCCAGCAAGTTTTAAGGGAAATACGAGAAAAGAAAGCAACCGGTTATGAGTCAGAATTGGAGCAATATCCCGACCATTCCACAAATGGTCTAATATTTTTACTGCTTCATTATTTTTGACCCTATTGCTGGCTCTATCAACCGGGGATAGTACAAGCTGTAGGGAAATCAGTTCGCCAGTATCCAATTTAGTCATATTTCCTGTCAGATATGCAATCGGATCATGCTGCGACAGCATTTTATGCTGTTCTAGTGGAAGACTGAAATGACGGGTTAAGCGAAATGATAATAATCCAACAGATTGATCCTTATAGGAAAGTTCTTTTATGCCCTCCGCGAGATAATCTTTTACAACTTGTACTTCAACTCCCGGCAAATATGAGAGAAGTGCTTTTTTAATAATGTGTGCTGTATCTTCTGTTGTATGGATAAGATAACGAATTCCCTCGTTCCGCGTTGCAACAAGTTCGACACTAAACGTGGTTTTTGCATATAAAAATCTTTCAATAAATGTTTTCTGAGAGATAAGGGAATGCAGTTGCGTAAACAATTGCTCTGTTGCTAGCGCAGATTCCGTAGTATTTCTAATTGGCTTTACTGCAAGAAGTACATGCGGGGTTTTGAGTTTTTTCTTCAGCAGCAGGTA
>JBGTMH010000021.1:0-34242 GCA_041743715.1 Patescibacteria group bacterium
TGGGGGGACGAAAAATAGTACATCAGCCAATTATGGACTCCATGGTATTGCAGGAGAGATAGAATTCGGTAGACAATCCAGTACGAATTTTAAATTGGGCAGTGGACTTACCTACCTTATGAAAGCCCACGTTCCGGGTGCTCCGACATTTACCAATCCCTCAAGCAACTATGAACGATTGAAATTTGTTATCAATACAAGCAATAATCCAACTGACGCGACATACGCAATCGCTATTAGTACTGACAACTTCTCCACAGATACACGTTATATTAAAAGTGATAAAACCATAGGAACGACACTGACACCAGGCGACTTCCTCCCCTACAGCACCGGAGGAAATAATTGGGGTGGCGCGAGTGGCAGCTATGTCACAGGACTCACGCAAGGTACGACATATACTATTAAAGTAAAAGCTCGGCAAGGGAATTTCACAGAAAGCGAATTTGGCCCAACTGCCCAGGCAACCACCTCAGTTCCTTCTCTGACCTTTAGTGTCAATTCAAACACTGTTACCTTTAACAATCTCAATTCCAGCAACTCTCACACTGACGACACCAAATCGACTATTCTTACTACCTCAACAAACGCATATAACGGTTATATAGTGAATGCTCGAGAAACTGGAGTATTAACTGCTACGGGATATGGAACCATCGCTGACTACGCTAGTCCAAATTCAGCACCAACGACGTGGTCAGGTAATGGGTTCGGGTATACAACGGATGACAACGATCTGACTGGGGGCACTATTGACCGTTTCACCAATGGTGGACCAAAATATGCAGGATTCACAACCTCTTCCCCAGGTGACCCTGTCGCAGACCATGCAGGCCCTGTCACAACTGCCATTTCCAATGAACAATTTACCATTTCGTATCGAGTTACCACAGCAAGCACTCAACCAGCAGCTACCTATACAAATACAGTACTATATATTGTAGTACCGAGCTACTAGTGGAAAAACTAAGTGAAAAGTGAAAAATAAACCTAACCTATTATGATATATTTAAACACATTTTAACGATATATGAAATATAACAATAATAATCAGAACATAAAGAATGGGGTAAAAGTAATACTAACGATAATTGTCTTACTTTTCACTTTTCACTTCTTACCTCTTACCTCTCCAACGGCGCATGCTGCTGAGCAGACACTTCGTATCTCGCCTGTTATTATCAATATTTCCCTCTCTCCAGGCAAGGTTTCGAGTCAGGAAGCAACGATTGAAAACCTTACTAATACCCCTCTGCCTCTTCGAGCGACCCTGAATGACTTTGTCACCAGTGGTGAAGAAGGAGGGTACATCTTTGAAGATACAAAAGATAACCCGCTTCTCTCATGGATCAAATTGAGCGAGACGGAATTCATACTTAATCCAAAAGAAAAGAAAAAGATTCAACTGACGATCACGACACCCAGATCAATTCCACTTGGAGGTTACTATGGAGTATTATTCTTTGAACCAGTTTTACAAAATAAGACTCCCCAAGCTACCCGGGTCAGCACAAAAGTCGGTATTTTAATGCTTGCCAATATCGGCGTCCCTGACCCAAAAGCCAAAAAGGCAGAGATACTCGCCTTTTCAACAGACTTTCTTCACGAAACAGGCACTGTGCCTTTTTTGCTTCGAGTACAAAATGTCTCACTGAACTTCTTCACTGCCAAACCAGCTGTCACAATTACACCACTTATTAGTACTGTATCTGAGACACAACCCATCTATCTTGAAGAAAAAATTATCTTTCCCGGAAAAATCCGCCGTTGGACTGATGAGACAACAGTACAAGATCTGTCTCCCAATATCTATAAAGCTACAATGTCCGTCTCAACAGGTAACGGACAAGTTATCGCAGAAGAGCGATACTTTATCGTTTTTCCGTTTATCAAAGCTCTTGGCATAGGAATAATTATACTACTGCTTCTTTTTATCTTCGTAAAACGTAAACGCCTGAAATTAGCAATGAAAGCACTTTTTCGTTCTTGACATAAGATAGTAATATACATTATCGTTATTATAGTATGTATTCTGCCCCGAGGAGAATTATTAAAACAAAATTTAAAATAGCTCTCAGCCTTATGCTGGTAGTTTTATTTACGATTCCTCCGCTGGTCAATATCTTTATCGTCAAAGGACATGCAGCTAACTTAACCAGCTATAAAGTGAACATCGGAGACTCAAGAGCAGCTGTTGCCACGTACCATCGTTATCAATTTGTCACACCCTCTACGACCAATATTAAAACAATTACATTTCAATACTGTACAACTGCTTCAGGTTCATGTACCGCACCAACTGGAATGATTCTTGCTGCAACTCCTACTCTCGGTACCGTTGCTGGCATAGGCGGAACAGGTTATACGCCCACCAGTACAAGTTCTAACTGCACCGGAAGTGGAAATACCGATTGTACGTTGACACTGACTGTTACTACTCCCGCTGCTCAAGGCGCGGGGGCAACCGTTATCGTTCCTTTTGAAACAGGCGTTACAAATCCGAGTACTATTAATACTACCTACTATGCACGTATTACAACAGTAGACGGTAGTGCTGTTCCTATTGATGGTCCAAATGCTGCAGCATTTGCGATATTAACGACGACTTCAATTGCCGTCTCAGCGACAGTTGATCCCAATTTCACTTTCACGGTCGCAGGTGTTTCATCAGGAGGTAACTTCAACGGCGGTACAGGGAACATCAATGTCACCTCAACAGCTGCTACAATTCCTTTTGGAACATTGGTCTCAGCAGTACCCAAGATAGCGGCACATGATGTCACTATCAGTACCAATGCCGGAAGTGGTTATACAGTCACAGCTTCTCATTCTGCAAACGCGATAACAGGTTTCCCACCTCTGGCCTCAGGAGCCACGAATAATGTTGACGCTTTCACCGGCAGTAACACAACACCTACGACTTGGAGCTCTCCCAATGGTACAGCTGCCAACACCAACACCGGCTTCTTCGGTTACTCAACTGAAGATGCAACACTTTGCACCGGTACTGCGGCGAGATTCACCAGTGGTGGTGCTAAATGGGCTGGATCAACAACAGTCGGAGGAGAGGCTGTTTGTAGCACAACTGGTGTCAGTTCGGAGACAACCAGAGTCGGATGGGAAATAGAAGTCAACGCAATACAACCTGCCGGTGTCTATACTGGAACCGCTATCCTTATTGCCACACCGACATACTAATGAAAAAGAGTATCAAAAGTATCAAGAGTACCACGGGTATCAAGGGCTTAATAGAGAAAAAGGGAAGCTTTTGATACACTTGATACCTTTGATACCCTTGATACTTTATGAAAAATAAACACCTTTTACTATTTCTGCCCCTTACGATACTCGTCGGAGTAGCTACCATCTCGCTTCACAGTTTCGTTACTGCCCAAAGTGCTGGACAGGGCTTAGAAGTTTCACCTCCTTCGCAGGAAGTAAGCATTGACCCTGGTAAAACAACGACTGTTAAAGCAACACTTCGCAACCGAAGCAATAATTCGCTTCCTATAAAAGTACGCATTGAAGACTTTACAGCCAAAGGCGAAGAAGGACAAATAGAACTAACTGCAGATAGCCCATACAGTATTACCTCGTGGACCAAAATTTCACCAGGTACATTTACCCTCGCTGCGGGAGAAGATCAAGAAGTAACAGCAACCATTACTGCGCCATCTGATGCTGCGGGAGGACACTTCGGATCATTTGTCTTTAGTGTTCAACCCGACAAACCAGAGGGTAACGCAGCCACTGTATCGCAAGAAATCGCCTCACTCTTTCTGGTCAAAGTCAGTGGGCCAGTTGACGAAAAACTTACTATTAAATCGTTCGCTGCTCCTTCGTATTCTGAATTTGGCCCAGTGCCATTTAACCTTACGTTCGCTAACAGCGGCAATATCCATGTGAAGACATTCGGACTTATCAATGTAACTGATATGTTTGGGAAAAAAGTAGAAGATATCGTGGTGTCAGGAACAAATGTCTTCCCACAAGCAGAACGTGTCGTCAAACCCGAGTTGAATAAACGCTTTCTCTTTGGCAATTATACTGCAACTGCTCTTATGTACTACGGCTCAGAAAACCAAAGCATCTCCGCAACAACAAGCTTCTTTGTCTTCCCAACAAGTATCGCTGTCGCTATCCTGATATTCCTGCTCCTCCTGTTCCTGATAAGAAAACGGCTCGGAAAAGCCTTGAAAGCGCTGTTTAGATAATTCTGTTATCAGATTCTCTTTTTGTTATCAGTTTGTCTATTATCTAACTGAATAGAATGAAACTGACAGATCAACTTCCGACAACTGAAAACCGATAACCGAATTCTATGAAAAAGAACATTATCCTCAGCATCATCTTCTTCTTTCTTGGCTTTCTCACCCACGCCTTTTTCTTCCCTGATATACTCAGTAACGGCATCACTGATGTCAAGAATATAGCAATACCAAATCTTACTCCCACTGGTGGTGGCCAACAAAACGATCCGCTTATTACCAAAATCGGGTTTGATGGCGAACAATTCAGCAGACATAATGTCACAATCGGCTTCACCCGCTATATCCAAATTGTCAATACCAGTGAAAACACACTCATGGAACTCCAATCAACGGCAAAAGAACTCACCACAACACGTGGGTATGCCACTTCTGAAGCAGTACAAATGCAGTTCAATCAAAAAGGCCAATTCGTCGTCGCTGATAAAAAAAATCCCGATGAAAAATTAGTTATCACAGTGAAGTAATGAAAAAGACTGCCCTTTTATTTCTTATCTATATTTTAGGGATTTTATATCCATTTCTCACCTCTCAATTCTCAACTCTCAACTCAGTAGCCTTTGCTCAACTAGATCCGGTGGAGCGTGATCTTTCAATCAGTGCTTCAGTTAATCCCGGGGCCTCTGATTTTCAGTTCGGGTTCAGTTCCGATGGAAGAACAAACGTTTCCCAGGACCAAGAGCTTTTTTATCAAATTACCTATGGCGCAAGTGAATCAGCGGGCTTTACAACTGCAACCACCATAACTGTCGATTTTAGCATGGACAGAGCTCCTGACGGTACTCATGTCCTGGATTATGTCTTAGGTTCTGCAAGTAATGCTTACGGCGGAGCAAAGCCAGTTGTTAATTTTACGAACAGAAGAATCACCTGGACTATTCCCGCATTACCAGCGGGTATTATGAGTCAAACGATAACGTTCAAGCTTCGTACCAACAGCAACTATCCAGGCACAACAGCAGTAAACTTCACCACCAGTGCAAACATGAGCAATCAATATATCAGCATGCCTCAACAAACCATCACACAAACGTACAAATTTGACCCCTCTCTCGTCCCGACACCACGAACACCCACATTACAACCTACTCTCATCCCTACTCCCACACCAACAACAACTCCGGCAACGCTACAGATACTCAATGTCTCCATCAATGCCAACTCTCCTACAGCAGCAACCATTGCTGTGACCACAAATAGACCTGCCAAACAGACTATCCGCTTTGGAACATCACCAAACGCACTTGACCGTTTGGTGCAAACATCCCAATTCTCCCGATATAGCACACTTGATCTTACGAATTTGACACCTGGTACTATCTATTACTTTCAAATTACCGCGACTGGCCGGGATGGGCTGACTCGCACATCTGATATCTTTACGTTTACCTCAGCACAGAAGTCAGAGACGCAGACACAACCGGCACTTGCAGGCAATAATGCTGTTGCAATAACCAGCGGTGAGATGTTGCTCTTGTCTACTGTATTAGATGAGAACAAACCCTCTTCAGCTTTTGCCCTTCTGACAACCAACACAGACTACCAACTGGCCTATACGTTTGGGCACATTCCCACGCTTACGAATTTCGAAGTCATCGTACGAAACCAAGACGGCGTATTCAGGACAGTGCATTTGACTGCACATGACGCTCAAACACATATTGCAAACCTCAGATCAGGAGGGGCAGGAATGTATGAGATTTTTGTTAAACAGACTGATGAGAAAGGCAACATAGGAGAACAAAAAGTTGCATATTTGAAAGTGGTCAATCCACTCCGGGTACTCGAAAAAGAGACAAATGTCCCACTTAGTGATGCCCGTATCTTCCTACTGTATTTCAATCCCCAGACCCAACGCTTTGAACCACTGACACAAGAACGATTACGTAATCAAAAGAACCCAAGCTATACAGACATGCAAGGCGAAGCCCGCATCATTTTGCTTCCCGGACGCTATCGCGTGGAGACAAGTGCTCTGGGATATGATAGTACGTCTGTAGACTTTACATTGGGAGAAAAAGAAGGACAAGAATATCCGTCAATTTATCTCGAAAAAAACTTCTTCAATATGATGGCGCTCATTCATTTCATAAAAGATTGGCTCATTGATTTCTATAAGGGATTCCAGGACATGATGCAAATGCTTACAAGCTCAATCCGCTTTTTTAACAGTATGGCAACGCTTATTCTTCTCTCTTTTGTGCTTCTCAGCTTTTTATTATTCAGACTGAGGACAGGTATTCGCTGGCAACATCTGATACCTTACTTCCTTTTTCACTTTTTTGCTCTTGCAAACCGTCACAAACAAACCTTTCTTCATGGAATAATTTTGACGGAAAAGGAGCAACCAGTGAACAATGTCCGCATCGACGTGATGAAACATGCAGACACAACCATACTGACACATATTGACAGTAACCAGGCAGGAAAATTTCATCTACGTAACACGTTTACAGAACCCTACATTAAGATTCTGTTGACCAAAGACGGCTTTCACCCGCTCGAGATGATGGTCCCGACAGATACGAGAGAACTCATCGTCATCCGCATGCGACTGCACTCTCAATCCAAAACGCCATTCACATCTGGAAGTGAACATCTTGCAGGTGAATTCTTCGAACTATTTATCTTCCTGTCACTCCTCATAGAACTCTTCTTCCTTTTTGCATTCGGCGCGGCTAGAACTCTCCCCTTCTTCGCCCTCTCACTGATCAACTTACTCTTGTGGCTATTCTACCAATGGGAACATAAGAGAAAATCTTAAGAATGTAACCGAGTTATGAGAGCGTGATATACACTTTTTTGTAGGAATGAATGCTACGCAAGCTTATTTATAAAAAGAGGAGGTCCTCATGAATTACCCCGAATGCGAAAAACTATTTCCGGTCCGATGACGAAAAAAAGTGTATATCACACGGGAATTTCGTAAGCGCTGAAAATTCTCAACTCTCCTACAATGCAAGACGAAAAAATACCGGGTAGTGATCTGAGAAATTTACTCTCTCTACATCTATGTCATTTATTTGACACTTTCTCCCGAAAATAAAATCATTCTGATAATAAATACCTGGAAATAAGCGATAGGTATTTATTTTATCAAACGAATTGATAAAACCATGGCTCTGCATCAGATTAAAATGTCCCCGGCCAAATGGATAATTAAAATCACCGAGGACTAGAGCAGTTCTATCATCTTTGACAGCATCGATAACTACTCGCAACTGTTTAAGCTTTCTCGTATTATGAATATCAGCAATTAAATGCGTATTTGCAACAACAAATTCTTTCTCTTTATACTTAAATCGCGTCAGGAGTGACGTTTTGTCTAACGCACTTTTTGCGAGAGTTGCATCAATTGTAAATCCGTTTCGCATAAAAATAAAACCCAAATCTCCTTTACCGCCTAAATTAACATACTTTGTCTCAAGAAGCTTTAATTTTCTTTTATCAAAGAGCGTTAATTCTCCAGTGGTTTTTCCTCTCCATTCCAGTCCTGGACAAAAAACAAAATCAAACTTTTTACCTTTCAGATAGGATTTTAGGTGCGGTAGTCTCTCTTGCGGAAATTCCTGAAAACAATACAATTCTCTCAGTTTTTTCTTCTGAAAAAGCCAATCCAAAATTGGATCAAGTGCTTGACCTAAAAAAATATTATAGGTAATCCCAGAAAGCATAATGTTAGAGGTTAGTAACTCAGGTGTGGACCGGAAGAGATTCGAACTCTCAACCCCCTCCATGCCATGGAGGTACGCTACCATTGCGCCACCGGCCCAGCTAATTAGTATAACGTATTTCGTATTTTGTATTTTGTATAGAGCAAATTATCTTCTTGATACTAAATACCAAATACTAATGATGTAGACCAGCCGAGAATCGAACTCGGGACTGTACAATGCAAATGCCGAAGGTGCCGCCCACACATTCGTGTGGACCGAAGGAGACTCGAACTCCTTACCTCAGCAATGCGAATGCTGTGCTCTACCAGATGAGCTATCGGCCCAACTTGCGGCAACCGGTATACCACTTACCTACAAGCCCTTCCTGCAAGTATTTAGTATATTGTATATGGTATTTGGTATCAAGAGCATTGATAGATAATACCAAATACTTTTACCTTACGTATCCAAGAGGATTCACGAAGCTGCCGCCTGAACGCATCTCAAAATGCACATGTGGACCCGTCGTCCTGCCTGTCATCCCGACCCAACCGATAATTGATTGGCCTCCAACCACCCTTTGACCCGCTGAGACATTGACACCGCTCAGATGCGCATAGTGAGAATCTATCCCGTTACCATTGCTAATCCATAAATTCGTACCAAATCCACCGTCATATGACCCTACACTGACAGCGGTAACGGTACCACTATGTGCGGCAACAATAGGTGTACCGACATTCGCCGTGATATCAAGACCGGGATGATACCAACTATAAAACTGACTGACACCGCCCCGCACTGGATATGTAAAACCACCTGATGCGACCGAAACAGGACCTTGCGCAAGATATACTTGCCGCTTTATAACAGGCTTCTCGGATGGTTTTATACCATCTGGCACAATCAAGATTTGTCCAGTTACCAAGGCTAACGTTTCGCCATTACCGGCAAATTCATTAAATGGAAAATCAGCAATTTTCTGTGGTTCAGTATTGTACTTTTTGGCTATAGTAAAAACAGTCTCGCCTTCCTCAACTTTATGAGAGACACCGGTTACAGGAAGAATTTTGAGCTCTTCCCCTATACTTAAGTCATCCGTTCGCAAGTCATTTGCCCAACGAATTGTTTCCTCAGAAATTGGGTTGTCACGGGTCGAGAATTTTCTGGCAATCGTCGTCAATGTATCTCCTTTTTCAACGAGATACGTAATAATTTTATCCCGCGGCTTATCGGAAACATCTGTCTGGAAGACTTCTTCGTCTACCAAAACCGATTGTTTTTCAGCACTGGAAGACGCCAACGTAAGCGTTTCCTGTTGGGATGCAAAGATAGGATAGGTATCAGCCAAGAATGGCGCGATCAATACCCCAATACCCAATACACCCATGGTAGTCAGATGCAAAAAAGGACGATTGTATCGTCCACGTTTCATCAAAAAGAACTTAACCAAATGGTTCTTATTCTTCTCAAACCGCACCGAAGAAATAACAAGCTTTTTTTTAGCATAGTAAAAAAGAAACCCAAAAAACGCCTTGCACTCAGCAATAATCAGCTTGACACGCAAAGCAACCCGTTGTGAAGTCCGTTTATGCATAAAAAAGACAAAGTAACCCTGTCCTAAGCTTCGATAGTAGCAAAATTAGCCCCAATGGTCAAATTTGGAACACTTCTTTCAATGATTTCCTGTTATCAATAATGAATACTCTATTATGGATGCTGCGGATGATCTGTAGATGCAGGAGGTTTGTACCCAATTTCTGTTTGAATTCCTTGGATTCTGGTGATTTCTTCACGAGCTCTTTCTACACCAAGACGAGTTTGTCCTCTTTGTGTAAGTAATTGCCTATTCCTGGCTTGATCAATAGTTCTTTGGGGGCTGATTTTTGCTCTTTCCGCATCCGCTGTCTGAACACTGTCTAATATGGATAAAGTCGCTCTTGCATGGGTAATATCTTGTTCTGCTTCAAAAAATGTAGTGTCTCCGGCCATTTCTCCCTCAGGACGCATACGAGCTTCATACTCAGCGATTACTTGTTCCTGCCGGTTAATATAATGCTGCAGTCCATCACCTGCGGACTGCGAATCACCACGCTCAGCTGCAGCTCATATCCGTTGTAAATGTTCCAGTTCTATCCTTGCTACTTTTGCTTTCTCCTCCAAAGGATCCTTCGGTCCAACCGATTGAATACCTTTTCGCGCTAAAGCATCATCGAGGGATTCACCGAGTTTTCGAGCATCATTAATCTCGCTAATGCGTATTATATCAACCTTTCGTCCTTGATCATCTCTAAAAGTAGGAATAATTCTTCTTCGATCTAATCGAGCCTCCTGTGCTATTACGCTTCTTGCTGCTGTGGTTTGTTCATGAATGTATGCGTTTAATTGAGGAGGTAACGAATGCTTTTCCTGGTCATTTAAAAAATCTTCTGTAGACATGCTTATAGTATTAATCACACACAAACTAAAGTCAAGACAATCCGAGAATAAGCTTGAGGGCATTTTCTACGTCTTTCATCGTTTCTGCATCAATAACGCCAATTTTTTTAATTAACCTTTCCTGATCAATACTTCGAATAAAGAGAGGGAGAAGTACTGAAGGCTTATCTACGCCCTCCTTTTTAGCTATCAGTACCATTTCTGGTCCTACAACAAGAGGGACTTGAGATGAAGCTGGAACGATGACGACACTGCTGGTCGCTTGATTGAGAGCATCTCTCGTTAAAATAAGTGCTGGTCTTTTTTTATGGAGTTCTCTGCCAAAACCAGGCTCAAGATTGACAATCCAAATATCGCAGCGTTTCATTATTCAGGCCAGTTTTCCGTTTCAGTGACTTTCCAAACCTTTGCCTCTTTTTTATAAAACGCACCATTTGCTTTCAAACTTTCTTGCAATGCTTCTTCTCTGCTTTTCTTCTTGCCAAGCTTTTCAGTAATAGCCTCCGCAATAAACATACTTCTCTTCCCTTGAGGAACATGGGTTTGCAGTTGTTTTAAAACTGTTTGCGGCAAAGTGATGTTGGTTCGCTGAACATTCATACACACTGATTATACACAACTCATATTTTGTGTCAATAGAGGTTAAGATTTACCCAACGCTTCGAGGAATTCTTCGTTGGATTTTGTTTTGCCAAGGCGCTCGACGAAGATGCTTGTGCGTTCATCTGGGCCCAGCATATCCATCATGCGGCGCATGGTGACAATCCTTGTGTATGCGGATTCTTGTAAAATACGCTCTTCTCCCCGTGTTCCTGAACGTTCAATGTTGATTGCTGGGAAAATACGTTTCTCAGCCAGTCTGCGGTCTAAATGCAGCTCCATGTTACCTGTTCCTTTAAATTCTTCATAGATCAAATCATCCATACGTGAGCCAGTTTCGACCAATGCTGTCCCGATAATCGTGAGGGAGCCGCCTTCCTGACAATTACGTGCTGCGCCAAAAAATCTTTTTGCTGGATGGAGCGCTGCAGGATCAAATCCTCCAGAGAGGGTTCGTCCACTTGGCTCAACTGATAAATTGTATGCCCGTGCAAGACGCGTAATCGAATCAAGCAGTATAACAACGTCTTTGCCCAATTCAACCATTCTCCTTGCACGATCAAGTGTGATCTCTGCAACTCGTGTCTGATTTTCAGGTGGTTCATCGAAATTCGATGCCACAACTTCTCCTTTGACTGACATACTGATATCAGTTACCTCTTCGGGACGCTCACCGATAAGTGCTGCCATCAAATGCACATCAGGGAAATTAGCGGATATTCCAGCAGCTATATCTTTGAGAATCGTTGTTTTTCCTGCTTTGGGTGGGGATACGATCATTCCTCTTTGACCAAAACCAATCGGAGCGACCAGATCAATCATCCGCGTTGACAGAGGGGTAGTACCGGTTGCTAACATGACTTGTTTGTTGGGATAGATAGGAGTCAAATCATCAAAATGAGGACGGCGTATCGCATCATCAGCCGGGACACCATTGACTTTTTCAACCTTCAAAAGACCATAATACCGTTCAGTATCTTTGGGAGGACGAGCAATACCTTCTACCAGATCACCCGGTCTGAGCATGAATCTGCGGATTTGAGATTGGGAAATATAGATATCGCGACTGGAATGAATGAATTTCGGACGGAGGAATCCATGTCCTTCAGGCTGAGAATCAAGAAAACCCTTCACCTCTTCGGTTGGTGTATTTTGAGCCGAAGGATAATGACCATTGTGGTTTCCATTAGCACTTGGAGTCCCAGTATCGCTAGGACGCTCACCACCGATATGGATTCTATGCGGACGTGCAGATGATTGTACATGAGACACCGATTCAGGCTGCGCCTGAACTGGTGTTTTTATAGTATCATCAACTCCTGACGCATTCTCAACAACATCCGCGCTCGTACCAGACGGTACCGGGGTTGATTCGGAAGTTGCGTCCTTTCTATTGCTATCAACTGCGTTTTCTTGTGGCGTTTGACTGGACGTCGTGGGCTTGCCGACGAGAGCATCTACATCTAACGTTTGCGTTGTTTTTTTATTAACCATAGGAATGTAACGATTTGTATAGAACAATTAACCTGACTAGTGAGTTGTAATTTTTAAAATCATTGGAAGTCAATTGTAAAGATACATGAGTCGGAAAAGAATTACTGAAGAATCCGTGTGTAAGCCGCACCTATTACATCATACTTTGCCTTTTTTGTCAATAATCGAAAATTTAATCTATGAGTCGTGGGACTTTAAAGCTCGTGGAGCTTTGTCCTGTGATCCAGTAGAGAACAAAATTGACAATAAAAAAAGCTGAAAGAGCGATAACAAGTCCCACAACTGCGGCAATAAGGGTTGACCGGGCTTGTTCTATTTTCCCTCTATCTCCTCCCGAAGAGGACCATTTGAGACCACCATAGAGGAGGAAAAATAGTGCTACAAGAATTGCAATAATTAACAACACTTGCAATGCACCTCCCATAATACCGCCACCATCCGATTCAAGCCGCAACCTACATAATGCGCTAAAATTTGTTCCGGCTGCCTGGCATATTTCTTGTCCCTCTGCGCCTTGCGCAAACACTGCGCCCGCTGTCATAAAAAGAAGCGATACTCCAGTACCAACTGCAGTAAATGAGGAAGTAATCTTTTTCATCTCTATTTATGATAGTAATACTTTCACAACAATGTCAAGTACTGCTGGAACGAGAACATGGCTCACTTGACAAATCCTTACACCGATGATATCGTAGCGCCAAGCTAATCGGTGATCTATGGCAAAGTTTTCTCTTATCATTCTGCTTCTGTTCATTTTTACTGCACCTCAAGTAATGGCAGCGCAAACTCCTAATTGCCAGCCGATTTTCGGTGGTGGACCATCGTGTGAACAGACAGACCCGCTTTCCGTAAACAAGCAGGTACAAAATCCCCAAACCAAAGAGTATGTAGATATACTACCGACGACATTTCCCACGTATGGAGGTGGTCAATCAGTATTGTTCAAAGTTACCATTTCCAATACAAGTAATGCATCTATCTCCAAAGTGGAAGTCAGAGACATTTTTCCTGATCATATTGATTTCTCAAAAGGTCTGGGCAAATTTGATCCCAACACCAAAACCTTGCTTTTTACGATAGATGAACTCAAAGCGAAAGAAAATAAAGTCTTTTTTATCGAGGGAAAAGTCGTTACCAACGATAAATTGCCTGCAGATCCAAAAGAACGCTGTGTTATCAACTCAGCAATTGCATCCATTAATGATAAACGGAGCCAGGACAATATCCAAGTCTGTGTATCTAAAACCATAAGCCCACAAACTACCACATCAAACAGTACAAGTACAAAAGGTGGTCTCCCGATCTATGCTCCAAGCAACACGAAAACCACCCCCGACACCGGCCCTGAAGCCTGGGCACTTATCGGATTGCTGCCTGCGGGAGCATTAGGTGTTTGGCTGAGAAGAAAAACTACTGTATATCAAACATCACAAAAGACAACCGAGTAACCGTCTCACCTCTTCTAAACATCGAACTTACGAAAACCATCTATCTTAACAGCTTAAGTAAGCCAAACGGGCATGGCTCATTTCATTCTTTTTTGACAATATGAAACTCATGTGATAGCATGCATTTCTGTATGAGATATGATAGTGAACCCGTTCTCAGAGAGATAGTAACAGATCGGTTTGGCTCACTAGAACCCGGAGTCGACTTACTGAAAATTACTAGACCAAACATTCAATCGGTTAAACTTCAGGATGGAGAGAGTGGTTTGGTAGGTGATGATTATGTTTTATCTCTTCAAGAAGATAACGAGGGCCGTAGAGTTTTATCTGTAGCTCTGCCGGGAATTGTACCTGTGACATCAGCTGAAATGGATGCAAGTGAAGTACCTCAAACTACTCGCAGTGTCAGTTCTCCAAAAGAATTTGGTACTTTTCCTATATATGGTAAAGATCGTGCCCAAGTTGTATTTGTAGGAGCAAATTCTTGTCTCCTTGTTCCTGAATTTGATCCACAGAATGATGCATTGAGTGTAACTTTAAAAACAGTCCGCAGAAGGAAATTTCGACCAATAACACAAGATACGAAACCTCTTCCTAAGTTAGATTTGATATATAGTTCGCGGATTAAATATAGATTGAGTACACAAGGACCTCCTCGATCATAAGTATAGCAACTGAGAGCTCTTGAACGAATGCTGAGGATAGGAGTAACGGGTGGGTTTATAAAAATATTTCTCCATACTTAGGACTTCTTACTATAGGCAAATATCTTATTTTGAGGCTAAAACTTGACAAAATTGACGAAAATTGATAGGCTTTACTCTCTCCTGCCCTTCATAGAACTGCCATTACTCAACATAGCACCATCACTGTAACGCTAACTGCGCGCAGTGCATCAATAATTATGAAGTTCAAAGATTCTGTTGTTACTGTTATTTTGCCTGTGTATAATGCAGCAAAATTCTTACCCGAGTGTCTTGAGAGCTTGAAAGAGCAAACCTATCGAGATCTGCAGATCATCGCTATTGACGATCACTCACGGGACAATTCGCCAGCAATTCTAAGAAAATTTAAGCAAGAGCTGAACAATCTTGAGATCTACCGCAACAAAAAACGGTATGGTACTGCTATTTGTTACAACAGAGCACTTAAGCGCGCTCACGGCCGTTTCGTGGCCTTTATGAACCCCAATGATATTAATGCCATCAGTCGATTCAAACGCCAAGTAAATTTCCTCCTTAACCACCCCAAAACTGTCGCAGTCGGCACACAATATACGAGTATTAACGAAGCAAATAAAAAGTTGGAGCGAAGCAACTTACCTGAAGCAAATGAAGAAATTTATGATAACCTCCTCCCCGCCTCTCCACTCCATCCTGAAACTGTTATGGTCAACCGAGAACTCCTCCCTAAAGACCTCCTCTATTTCAAACCAAACAAATATCCTTTCGTATTTACGGAAGTCTTTATCAAATTCTTCCAGTATGGAAAAGTAGCGAATATAGCACAATCTCTTTATTTCCATCGCGAAGGTGTCAAACGTCACGGCCGTACGCCATCACGAGTTAGACAGTTTGTCTCAATGATGCAACTCTGGCTCACCTCCAGAGCCAATCACGAATACCGCCCCTCCCTCAGAACCAGCCTACCAGCAATATTGAAGAATGCATAATTAAGCAGCTTTTTAGAAATCTGAAGCGTCTTCACTTTGCTGTTGCGGGCTATCTTCTCCTTTATACTCCCCGCGGATTTTTTCTGCTACTCGGACAACTCCATTTAAGAAAGCCTCATTTGCTTCTCTTGCCTCTTCGAGAGTAATAGTACGTCCATCTCGGTGACGGCTGTTAAAGTTGAGTAAATCAGCTAATTGTTTTGACATTTGGTGAATAGCCCTGACCTCACGAGAATCAGCAACATGCACATCCAGCGCATCAATATTTGCCCGAAGAGCAGCCATACGGTCAGCACATGAAACACTTTTTTCTGCAACAATATGTACGAGCAGATTCATATACGCAGGTTCATCAGTAATACTATCAATCTTCGCAATACCATCGCTATGACGCTTACTCCATCTAAATCCGCTTGCAAAAGGATCCTCATCATCCATATCTTCCCCTGCTAAAAAGAGTCTGTTATCATGTACCTCTCCAGCTTGATATTTACGCTGCCAGTTGAGTTCATAAGTTGCGGCTTCCGTAATAATATCTTGCACCTCGCGAGGCAATAAAGCCATATTGCCTAAATGAAACTCTGAAGAATCATGGTCACTATATTCAAACTCACCTGTTACGAGGTTATTATGATCTCTCATAATAGGCCAGTAACCATCGCGTATTTTTTCTAGCCATAAATTATTATTTAAATGGTTATCCGATCCTTTTTCAGGAACAGGAGGATCTGTCGGTACAGGAATCCTCGTATGTTCACCGGTAAGAACAGTTCCTGCAAAAGCTTCATGCATTTTGGTAAGCGTATGGAAATCAACCTCTTGTACGATTACATCATTCTTACGATCACTTTCCCCATCTGGAATGATACGAAAACCATAAATATTTGCAAGCCATGTTCGGTTAGGGTTTCGAAGCATTTGTCTACTTTCATCCCTATCAAGCCCAAATTCCCGAGGCACTACTCCCAAAAAAGGCATTGTATATCTAGTACGACCCCGCCATAGCTTAGGATCAGCAAAAGCTGTTTGTGTCACGAGTTCAATAGCTGTATTGATGTTACCATTTCTGATTTCACCGAAATCAAGCTTCAGCTTTGTCGCTACACGGTATGTTCCGGCAAAGTCATAAATTATCCCACGTGAGATTCTCGCATCAAGAATTTCCCCATGGATTCTTCGCTCTCTGTCTTGTAATACTGGCATATTTATTTCCTTCTGCGCTCGTTCTCTGGAAAATGAGCGTACGCATCTTTTTACCATTTAAAAGATACACCGATATATCGTTTTCGTCAAAAAAAAGAAATAGTGTGATTGCATTATTTCTCCCAAAGTTATCCACACTATTCTTGATAACTTTTTTATCCCGATATAACAAGCTATTTTAGCATATTTTTACTATAAGTCATAGCTTACTTTTTACTTACATTATTATAGGTTGACATATATATTCCGTTGTGCTAGTATTTACTTAATTATGGAACTGTTGCATTTACTCTTAGGCAGGAAAAAAGAAGAAACTCGCAAAACGATAGCTGATTATCAACGTGAAGCATTGGTAAAACAAGCACAAAAACAATTTAAGAAGTTACATGATCTGGGGTTGAACATTCCAGTTCGGCTTGCTTAAGAACTTTTACAATAGATGAGTTATTTCGAAGAAGGGTAAAATTCGTTATGATTCGATCCGCCAGCTGGCGGACAAAAAAAAGAGCATCACTTTCGTTACTCAAAATGATAAGTTCAGGTACGAAAAGCAATGCTCTTAGGGTAAATGGCATTTAGTCCTTCAGGCAGGAATAAAACTAAGTGCCGACTAAAAAGATACAGTATGGAACCTTATTTTGTCAAGAAAAAATAGTGAAGCTAAAAATAGAATATTTTCTTGATAAATCAAGACTTTTCATGAAATGTTTTCACGGCTACGCTCATCTTTTTTAATGAGGTAGGAGCTTTGGGCAGGAGCTCCTACTTCTTTAAAGGGGATGAGTTTTTTTTGATTAGGGGTTAGGTTCTAGGTTTTAGGGATTAGGGCAGAAATTAATTTGTTGAGCATTTCATTATTTCTTCTAATAGACTGTTTAGCTTCTTAAAATCACCTTCGGACAGATATCCAATTCTTAAAGCTATCAGCAACTGTGTTTCTAATTCAGCGCCTGAACCATATGCTATATATAAAAACTGTCTATATTCTGCTCTATGACCGCGCAAATGACCTTCAGCAATATTTGAAGAAATTAAGACGCAGCATCTTCTTATTTGAGAAGTCAAACCATATATTTCAGTTTTGGGGAAACCGTTTGTTACTCGATAAATATTCTCACAAAGCTGCATGGACTTCTGCCATGCAATAAGATCTTTATATGAATTTATTTTCATCTCTCTCTATATCCTAAACCCTAGCCCCTAGAACCTAACCCCTAAATCCTCTTCGCAAACAAAATCCTCCCAGTAGCTGTCTGTATTATCCTTGCTACTACCACATCAAGTGCTTTTCCAATTGCATTACTTCCGTCTTCAACCACAATCATCGTTCCATCATCCAGATAACCCACACCTTGGGCAGGCTCTTTTCCCTGATGAGAAATCTTTATATGCAACGATTCTCCAGGGACGGCAATCACTTTCAAACAATTCGCGAGAGCATTCATATTTATGGCAGTGACATTTTCAATACTTGCCTTCTTCTCTAGGTTGTAATCACACGTTATGACTTTTCCTTTGTGGAACTTTGCAATCTTTATGAGCTGCTCATCAACTTCTGTATGTTGTATGTAGCGTTTCTCTTCCTCTTCAGAAAGGACTGTTACTTTAATCTTTTTGGCTTTTCTGAGTTTTTCAAGTGCTTCAAGACCTTTCCGTCCTCGTACACGTTTGACTGTGTCCTGCGTGTCTGCCAAATGCTTGAGTTCAAGAAGAATATTTGGTGTCAGGACAACTACCCCATTCATAAGACCCAACTCGATCACATCAAAAATCCTTCCGTCAATTATTGCTGAGGTATCAAAGAAAATTGCGTTTTCAATCTTTTGTGTTTTTTTAGGCTTTTTTCTTCGTGGACGTGTTACCAAGCCTGGTAAACGCGTGAGGAGCGTTTTAGACACTTCATCTGCAATTGCTCCAATGATATTGGGAGAAAATGTCGTACGTTTTTCCTCAGGTTTTTTCTCTTCCACCTTTTTCTCTTCTGCTCCTTCTTCTTTTGGTTTTGTTAGTTCTTCTTTAGCCATAATATTAACGGTTTTCCATTTTCCAGATTCCATCCGCCATTGCATTTTTAATTAGACAATTTGCAATCGTCAATCAAATGGAGAATGGTAAATGGACAATGGAAAATTACTTTCCTGCTCCAAATTCCCCCAGCACCATACTCAACGATTTATACTTCTTCGCAGTAATGATACTCTTATACCCCATCTTCTCAGCCTCTCGAGTCCGTTTTTCCAGTCCCGTCACTGCACGGAGTTCTCCAAGAAGTCCTACTTCAGCTATCCCGACCGTCTTCTGAAGCGGAACATTTTTTACACTTGAATAGACTGCAAGACAAATTCCAAGATCTATGCCAGGGTCAGAAAGCTTCATTCCTCCGGCTACATTGACGAATACGTCCATTGTATCAACTGGTAGTCTGCAATGTTTTTGCAAAACAGCGAGAAGTAGTTCTACTCGTTTTGCATCGACCCCGGACACAACTCGACGCGGCATAGGAAGGCGTGTAGTGACCGCTAGGGCTTGTAATTCCACCAAAAAAGCCCGTGACCCCTCGAGTGTTGAAACAAGCACACTTCCGGGAACACCGTTAGGCCCTGAGCTTGTCGAATGGGTTAAAAATAACTGTTCAGGATTATTGGCCTCTTGCATCCCTTCCTCTTCCATAAGAAAAATACCAACTTCGTCCACTGGACCAAAACGGTTTTTCAAACTTCTCAAAATTCTTGTCTTGGCAAATTTTTCTCCCTCTAAAAAAAGCACCGTGTCGACCATGTGAGATAAGACCATCGGTCCTGCCACCATTCCTTCTTTGGTCACATGTCCCACTATCATTATAGGAATGTTATGCTGCTTAGCTGTGCGGACAAATTGTAACGCACCATAGCGCACCTGTCCAACGGATCCTGAAAGTCCTGAAACATTTTGTGACTCGATTGTTTGGATTGAATCAATTATCACTAAATCCGGTTTCATTTCCTCGATTTGCTCAACAATGACATCCGCATCTGTCAGCGCAAGAAGAAATAAATTATCTTGAATTTCATTTACTTTCCCCTTTACCCTTTCCCCCTTACCCTTCTCTCGAATACGCACCGCCCTCATCTTTACCTGCTCAATCGATTCTTCACCGCTTACATACAAGACTTTTTTTGTTACAGAAAGACTCAAAGCGAGTTGCAACAATAATGTGGACTTTCCTACACCCGGGTCCCCGGCTATCAAAATAACTGAGCCGCGTACAATTCCTCCACCCAAAACTGTATTCAATTCTTCATATTCAGTTGACATACGGGACTTTTCTTCATACACAATATCTTGGAGTTTTTGAGGTTTAATGGCGACATTATTTGTACGCTGACCCTTACCTGTCGTTTCTTTCGATCTGGCAAAATGAATCTCTTTCATGGAATTCCACTCCCCGCACTCGGGACATTTACCAAGCCATTGAGGACTATCGTACCCACATTCTTGACAGACAAAATTTGTAATAGTTTTTTTCATACTATTATTATACTCTTAGGCAGCAAGTATTTGAAGCTGAAGCGTTTCCGAAGATTTAAGACTTAAGATTTAGGATATAAGAATTTTTATTATTGCACACATCTTAAATCTTAAATCTTAAATCCTAAATCTATCTATACCCGATAGGCTTTTCAAGAAGAACCGGTGCGACGATGATGCGGTGTTTGCGTTTATCATACTCAGAAACAGTTACATTCACTGGTTGTCCTACTGTATAGCTTGTCGTAGGAGGAATTTTATCTTTACGGATAATTCCTTCTACATCTTCATCTGTGTTTAAAGAAAGTATCACATCGCCATCTTCGATTCTAACAACCGTTCCTGATACTTTTTTATCAACCGGAAGTTTTTCCATCAGCGCTTCAAACGGATCCACTGTCAGACGTTTGATTGAGAGACTGACGCGTCTGGTTTCTGCATCAAATCTCGTAAGCACCGCTTCAATTTTTTGTCCTGGAGTGAACATGCCAGTAATATCAACAACTTTATCCCACGAAGTCTCTGAAATATGAATAAATCCTTCCAGATCACCGGTTTCTCCCATAGGGAGCGGCAGCGCAACAAAAACCCCAAAAGGCGTAACATTGGTAACCGTTACTGTTACTTTCTCCCCGACTTTGAACTGCTTACTCAACTTCCCAAAGTCCTCTGAAGACATGGTCTTTTTCTGAGAGAAGATAACTTTGTTGTCTTTGCGGTTCAGTTCCAATACCGTCACTTGCAAATGCTGACCAGGTGCCACACCATCTGTTGAATAGGCAATGTGTGATTGAGGCAAGAACCCTGAGATGCCAAAAGCAGTATCGACGAGATAGCCTGCTTTGGTAGTATCTTTTATTGTCACCTCAAGTTGTTCGGTTTTTTTCTGAAACTCTTCTAATTTTTCCCAAGCAATATTGCCAAGATACCGCCTTAAAGAAACAATTGGCTGGCCGCTTTCTGACTCAGGGTTGAGGACATTCACTTCAACAATATCCCCGACTTTAAACATAGATAAAATGGTTTGTATAATTCGCTTATCACGCTCAAGCACATGTGCTTCAGTCTTGGCACCCGCGTCGACAAGAATTTCATTGGGAGTAAGTTTGGTGAGCTTGGCCTTCAGGCTTTCACCTTTTTTCAACGTAACAAAGGCGTTTTTACTCTTTGCCATTAACTCTGCCATGGTCGTCGCAGACCCGCCTTTATTTCCAAGAAGTACTTGTGGGGAAGAATCAGATTTGGAATTGGGTTGTTTCATTCATAGTTCCACCTTTCTCGTTATAAGATAGTGCAAGTATAGCACTATAGAAAGACTGCCGCAAGGCTTACTTCGGTAGCCGTTCAAGAGTTGTCAAAGAGTTTTATCCCTGAGCGAAGCGGTGTGGAGTCGAAGAGTTCTATAATGCTTCGACTCCGCTCAGCAAAGAATTGTTTTGTCAAATCCTGAACGAATACAATGAGATGCTCATGCGCTAATGCTATCGACAAACGTATTTACTTACATTTTTCTTACATTTACCCTATTCACTTTTAACACAAATAGTGTAATAATATGGGTCAGGAAATAACCTATGTTTTCTCGACGAATGCCTAAGAAAGGCGACATATTTAATCGGTCTAAACCGGGATTAAAGCTAAGAGCTCCAAGGATGCACTACAGGCCCATGATGATTTTAAGAAGCGTGGGTATAGTAGCATTTTTCTCAGTTGTGCTTTTGGGCATGGGCATATTGTTCCCGACCAAGGAGCAGTCTTATAAGCAGCTTGCAACCCCTGCTGAAGTAAGCACTCCTCCTTTCAATGGCACCACCACTGAACCCATTACTGATGTCACCACTGATACCGTTGCGGATACCCGTTCGCCGAAAAATTGGTACGATGACTGGGATAACAATCCAGTCCAGGTCCCTAATACAAATACCTATCCAATTAATATCACACCTATCAACAATACGGGTTTGCAAAATCCTGGAAATCTCGGTAGCATATCATCAGCAATTATCAGTTCGCAACAGCAAATTGGAGGACAAATGCAAGGCTGTATTAATAACGCACGACAAATGGCCAACCAAATCATCAATATGAAAAACCAGGAAAAACAACTCCAAAAACAAATTGATACACTCTATGATCAGATCTGGAAAATTGACACCAGTAGACCCGGAGGACAAAAAAAGGCAGATGCTATGACTGCACAGATGCAGCAGCTACAAAGACAGCTTGATAATTATACCAATTCAATCTATCGAGCCCAAGACCAATACAGCACGAACAACAGCCGTTGCAGAGAAAATATCGACCGCTACATCCAACAACGAGAAGACCTAGAAAGCCGCCTCAACGATGCGTTCAATCAAAGCATGGACATCCAGTTCCCCAATTGATTCCTGAGAAAAATCGTTCAACTGTAATTTCCCACCAAAAAACCGCCCTTACTGGCGGTTTTTTTGGATCTTTCTCTTTACTAACAAAAATATTCTGGCGACGACCTATTTTCCCACATGTGTGTAGTATCGTGAGCGCTGATACGTTTCACTGCTCTGTTCGGAATGGGAAGAGGTGGTGCCATATCGCTTCAATCACCAGAAAATTTTTATTAGTAAAGAACTTTTCAGGGGCTAGGTGTTAGGTTTTAGGGGTTAGTAAAAAATTACTAAACCCTAGCCCCTAGAACCTAATCCCTAAGGAATGGCTCCTCAAAAAGTGAAGAGATGTCTTAAAAAATTTTTACCGATCGACCATTAGTAAGGGTAAGCTTAACACATTACTGCGCTTCTACTGCCCTCCTATCAACCTAGTAGTCTTCTAGGGGTCTTTCAGTCGCCTTGCGGCGACCATCGAGATCTTATCTTGGAGGCGGCTTCCCACTTAGATGCTTTCAGCGGTTATCCGTTGGGAATCTAGCTACTCGGCAGTGCCCACTTTCATGGAACAACCGACACACCAGGGATTCCCTCATCCCAGTCCTCTCGTACTAGGGACGAATCTCCTCAAATCTCAAACGGGTATACAGGATAGAGACCGAACTGGCTCACGCCGTTCTGAACCCAGCTCGCGTACCACTTTAACCGGCGAACAGCCGGACCCTTGGGAGCTTCTCCACCCCCAGGATGTGATGAGCCGACATCGCTGTCGTTCTGCAAAGCAGAATACTATTATCTGCTTTGCAAATTCTTCTGTTACCAGAAGGATCTGACTATACCTTCACCCTTTTTGGTAAAAGGGGCTAGTCTTTCAGGAGGACTTTATATTTGCATTTCTACATGTGTCACTCCTCCCTATGCCCATATTAACTGAACATAGAAGTCGATACGGTGCTGCCTACAGGACCTTGCGGCCATTCTGTTTTGCAGAACCTCGGTATTGACCATTATTTGTTCGCGATAATGGTGTTCACCGATTTTGACTAGTATTTTTTATTCACACGCACCTCTATCGTGCGTTTTTGAATAATCAAGCTTTAGAGATTACTCTCTAGGCGCCCCAATGTGTAGTTAAGGTGCCAAACCGCATCGTCGCTGTGGACGCTTGGATGCGATCAGCCTGTTATCCCCGGGGTAGCTTTTATCCGTTAAGCTGTGTGCATACCACTATGCATCACAGGATCACTAAGACCTGCTTTCGCACCTGCTCGACTTGTAGGTCTCGCAGTCAAGCTGGCTTTTGCCTTTACGCTATCACTCCGATTTCCATCCGGAGTTAGCCAACCATTGTGCGGCTCCGTTGCGTTGTAGGAGCCTACCTCCCCAGTAAAACTGCCCACCAGACACTGTCCCTTGCCCGTATTTTTATGCGGGTCAAAGTTATGCTCACTCATTCCAAAGAGAGGTATTTCACTGATGACGAATCTCCCTCCTATTCTAAACAATTAGAGTAAGCTTGCAAATGCCAAGCTACAGTAAAGCTCCCGGGGTCTTTTTGTCCATGTATACCTAGGCCGCGTCTTCACAGCCAACTCAATTTCGCCGGGTAAATGATTAAGACAGTTATTTGGTCGTTCTACCTTTCGTGCGGGTCGGAACTTGCCCGACAAGGAACTTCGCTACCATAGAACAGTTCAATTTGTTACCTGAAACGTTAAACGTTTCGTGGACGGTTGGTTACGTCTCTCTATGTCGCCATAGAGTTCGGACTATATCATTCCGCCGGTTGGCGGAGTCGACATATAGTCTCTGAGGATTCTTGATTAGATGTTAGCTGAAGTCATTATATTAGAAGAAATTAGCAATTCTTGAGGTTTGATGTTAGATTTGAGACGTTAGAAGTTTGAAATTAGATTACTCTAACTTCTCTCTTCCAACAGCTTTCTCTAATGTCTAACTTCCATGTTGCTTACTTCTATTCCTCCTATTCAACGTTAGATTTTTGAAATTAGAAGGTCTGCCATGTTTGTGCAGTATTCGCTATTCTTTTACCGAGAATTGTATATCTATCTAAAAGTTGCCTACACAATCCTGGTTTCCAATATCGCTCTAGTTGAACAATAGTGATATGCGTAATCATTTCGTTGCATTCCGCTCCAGAGTTACGAAGATATTTCTTAAACTCTTTTTCAGAATACTTCCTTCCGTATCCTTCAGCAATTTGTGCTGGAATACTTCTTGAACATCTTCTTATTTGAGAAATAAGATCTCTCTCATCTCGTGGAATGAACTTAATGCTCTCGCTAACCAATTTTGCAAGACTAATTCCTTCTTTATAGATTTCTAAATCAGTAAAAGTAGTAATCATCTAATTTCTTTCTTCCAACGTCTTTAATCTAATTTCTAACTTCGGAACTTTTGCTAACTTCTTATCAAGTCTTTCCTGCTGATTGTCCGGCGCGTCTTTATGACGCTCAATGTTGAATTGTCACCTTGCATACTCTATTAATAATATACAAAAGTATCAACATATACAACCGGGTGTTCCAGCATATAGTCGACTTTTATAACTACAACTAATTCATAGTTACTGCTGCCGTTTACTGGAGCTTAAATCCTAGACTGATCATTGCTGACTTCATCCGAGATTTTTAACTTACCAGCACTGGGCAGGTGTCAGCCCCTATACGTTACCTTTCGGTTTTGCAGGGACCTGTGTTTTAGATAAACAGTCGCCAAATAAACTTTTGCTGTGACCATATCGAATTGATATGGTGAGGCATCTCCCATAGGTTACGCCTAGCTTTTTTGCCGAGTTCCTTAATCATCTGTCTCCCGATCACCTTAGTCTACTCGACCAGCCCACCTGTGTCGGTTTGCGGTACGGTAACATACACGTTTTACTAACCTTGCGGCAGTATAATGAGGCTTTTCCTGGACGCTGAAAAAGATCAAATCATCCCCTCTTTCAAGGGAACTTTCCATCGCAGCTCGATTAAACAAAATAACGGATTTGCCGATTATCTCTATCTAACTGCTTAGAGTCGCCGTGGCGACCTCGAGTTTTCCAACCTCGTCACCCCCTTACAATACGTGCATCTTGTAGTCGAATGTTAACGACTTGTCCATCGGTCTAATCCCCTTTAACGAGGAAGGACCTTAGGGCCGACTCACCCTCCGCTGATGTACATTGCGGAGGAAACCTTGGGCTTTCGGTGTGCAGATATCTCATCTGCATTGCGCTACTCATGCCGGCATTCTCACTTCTATCCGCTCCACCAGAGTTTACACTCCAACTTCACTGCAAATAGAACGCTCCCCTACCAGACTATGACAATAAATTGCCATAGAATCTCCAATTTCGGCAAAGAACTTAATCCTCGATAAATTTTCGGCGCCACAATCCATCCGCCAGTGAGCTGTTACGCTATCTTTAAAGGATGGCTGCTTCTAAGCCAACCTCCTGGGTGTCTCTGGATCATGACTTCCTTAAAAACTTAGCTCTTATTTAGAGGCCTTAATTGGGAGTCTGGGCTGTTTCCCTTTCGACTCATCAGCTTAGCCCGACAAGTCTGACTACTGGAATAAAAGTACAGGTATTCGGAGTTTGTTTGGATGCGAGAGCTTGCGCCCCCACGATCCATTCAGTGCTCTACCCCCTGTGTTATAACCAGCGCTATACCTTAATATATTTCGGGGAGAACCAGCTATCTCCGGGTTCGTTTGGCATATTGCCCCTAACCTCAAGTCATCTCAACCCATTGCTACGGATACGAGTTCGGTCCTCCTCCTGATATTACTCAGGACTCAACCTGCTCAAGGTTAGCTCACCCGGTTTCGGGTTTAATGATTGCAACTATGGTAGCCCAGTTAGGGCTCGCTTTCACTGTGTCTTCCCAACGTAGTTGGTTAAACTAACGCTGCAACCATAAACTCACCGGCTCATTCTTCAATAGGCACGACATTACTCGCGCGCTGCGCGAGATCATGAATGGAGGTTAGCAGTTTTTGAAATTGGAAATAAGATTTTCGATAGTAGAAATTGGATATTAGAACATTTTGCTCTAACTTCTCGCTTCTAACCTCTTTTTCTAATTTCTAACTTCTCAACCGCTAACTTCTAAATAATTATTCATAATCTTGTGCAACGCACAAGCTCTGTCTGCTTGTTAGCCAACAATTTCAGTTCTATTTCATCCCCCTCCCGGGGTGCTTTTCACCTTTCCCTCACGGTACTAGTTCACTATCGGTAGATTTTGATATTTAGACTTGGAACGTGGTCGTCCCGGATTCCCACAAAGTTTATCGTGCTCCATGGTACTTAGGTACAAACTATCGGTGTCGGTAATTTCGCGTACGAGTCTTTCACTCTCTTTGGAAGACCATTCCGGATCTTTCTGCTATCACAAACACATCGAATATCGTCTGCCCTGCAACCCCACTTGCGTGGTTTAGTCTGTTCCGCTTTCGCTCACCGCTACTGACGGAATCTCATATGATTTATATTCCTGGCGTTACTAAGATGTTTCAGTTCACGCCGTACCCAACCAAACACTAATATAACTCCTTGCGGAATTAACTTCATATTTGGTTCTTTGCTGAAAGCAAAGAGGTTTCCCCATTCGGAGACCGCTGGATCAAAGGTTGATGGCACCTCCCCAACGAGTATCGTCGCCGTCTACGTCCTTCCTCGGTCAAAATCTCCAAGGCATCCATTGTTGGCATTAATAGTAAATATTTATACTCCGATTAATAAATTAATCAGAGTTTAAGACGTTTTTTATCCCGTATAATGCCATGGATCTCGCCAAAAAGGCGAGGTTAAACATTACGCGGGATATTCTCTTCACTTTTTAAAGAGCCATTAACTCAACGAGATATGTCACACCCATCAGGTAGACAGAAAATCCCGCCGTAGCTTTTCATCAAGTCTCTCATGTAAACCCTCTCTTACTAGAGGGTTTGCATCAAAGACCTAAAGGGTGGACCGGAAGAGATTCGAACTCTCGACCTCGTCTGTGCAAAAGACGCGCTCTACCAACTAAGCTACCGGCCCAATTTAGCGATTAGCTATTGGCCATTAGCTTTTAGCTTGCTACATTCATGTTAACTGAACGCAGCTTGCACTGCTGAAAGAGTCTAACGACTAATAGCCTGAGCTGCTTGGCTGGTAACTAAATCGATTACAATAGAAAGAGCAAAAATTTACAAAACAGAAGAAATTGCTGAGTTATGAAGACATGTTACTCCGTTAATTTGGGTAGAAAAGGATAACTTTATAGAACATCATAAACGAAAATTTCTTCGGTTCGTAAAAGCTATATTACCATAGCCTCACAAGGGTGTCAATAGGTCACACTTTTTTTCTTTAAACTCATATGCTATAATCATTTTTTCCTTCGAATAAATATTATGAGTAATCCAGAAATGCGAAGAGGAGCAAGACACGACGGCGCTTTACGCGGCGGTGATGCTCAAGGCGATCAAACAAAAACAGCAGGAATCCGAGTTGATGCCTTAGGCTACACGGTATCTGCCCCCACTCCCCTAGCTGCTGAAGGACCTGATGCGGCACCTCCTGGGGGATCATCAGCAAAGAGCAAAAAACGCGTCAGAGGAAGACGGAGAAGAACCCCAGTATCAGGAGGTGAGGTTGCAACTAGTGGAACGCAAAGTACTACTGACAGAAAACCGCCTACACCTGACCCGGTTACCGTAGTAGAGCCTGAACGTCGAGAACCGGCTGGTACTTCAACTCACGGCAGTCAACCCATTACAGAACAAGTGGTATATACTCCAGCTGGTAATGGGCCTGACACTTCAAGCGGAAATCCCAGTGGATCAGCGTCCTCAACTGAAGCTTCTACTCCCGACGTGAGAAAAAAGGATAAAAAGCCAAAACGTCGAGCTTCAAACACACGTACTCCTGCACCTCCAAGAACTACAGAACAACCACCATCCAACTCCCCCAGAAGAGATAATGGTGGGAGAGAACAAACGGGTCTTCCTGTACTACATGGCAAGTGGTATATATCTCCTGCCTTAACTCCCGATCAACGGATGTGTGCGAGAGCAGTTGAGACTTATGATTTTGGTGCTGTGATAAAGCTAAGGTTTTCCCGAGAAAAAGTTTTGAGAATTCATGAAGAAGCGAAACGGGCATATTTGAGGTCTCTAGACTCCTAGTCGTTTACTCCTTATGCACCAGCCACCGCTCTGCTTCAAGCGCTGCTGCTGAGCCGAACCCCGCGGCGGTGATTGCTTGACGGTATTGCCGATCGTGTACATCTCCTGCGACAAAAACACCCGGAATATTTGTATGAAAATGGTTTTGCACTTTGATATATCCGAGCTCATCAAGCTCTATTCCCTGGAAGGCTTTGGTGTTGGGGATGTGTCCTATGGCCACAAAAACTCCATCGATAGGCATCTCTGAGTTCACCTGCGTCACGTTATTGACGAGCTTTACCTTCTCCACTTTGAAATCTCCCATGACTTCAGTTATTTGTGTATTAAACATTACTTCGATTTTAGGATTCTCCTTGACCCGGTCCTGCATAATTTGACTTGCGCGAAATGCGTCACCCCTGTGCATGATAGTTACTTTATTGGCAACTTTTGCGAGCACGATCGCCTCTTCCATCGCGCTGTCACCACCTCCGACAACGATAATATTCTTATCTCGGAAAAACGCCGCATCACAAGTAGCGCAAGACGAAACACCCCTGCCGATCTTCTCTTCCTCTCCTGGAACGCCGAGCCATCTTGCATCGGCACCTGATGCAAGGATCACTGTTTTTGCTGTAAACGTCTTGTCCCCGGCTGTTATTTGAAACGGTTGCTGGGTAAAATCCCCGCTTGAGAAATCCAAATTAACAATCTCAGCACCATGATGCTCGGCTTGCTTTCGCATATTGGTCATAAGATCTGGTCCCTGGATACCTTGCGGAAAACCGGGAAAATTCTCAACGAGTGAGGTGAGCTGGAGCTGTCCGCCCCATTTGACGCCTGCAAGAACTAACGTTTTGAGATTCGAACGGGTTGTATAAATCGCGGCAGTTAACCCTGCGGGACCAGAACCGATGATAATAACGTCATACTGTTTATTTTCCATACAAAGCGATTAAGAAATAGTATAACAAAAAACGGGAAGAGAGATTTCCTCAATTTTATAATAAAGCGCCTCACCCTCCGAAGAGTCCCAAAAATAGTTTCAGTAACAGTAAAATAAAAGCAATAAAGATGGTCAAGGGGTTACCACCACCACCGCCAGTTGCACCACCTCCAGAGGTAGGAGGTTGTTGCGTAGGTAGTTGAGCAATTATCGTCGGGTTAACACCACCACCTGAGGGTTGTGTCGGAATTACGACAGGTTGTGTTGGGTTCACTACCGGTTGGGTTGGCAATGGCACTGTTGGTGAGGGAGGATCAGTCGGGCAGATACCACCAAGACACTGAGGACTCGGGACGCCAGCAGGAGCAGTAGGTGCTGGGCTTGCTACTCCAGGTGTAGTTACTGCAGCATACGCAGGACAGACAGGCGCTTTGGCAGTCGCGCCAGAGCACCTAGGTGAATTTGATGCATTTGCTGGATATTGGTCGATCTGCGTTGCCACCAGTGCTGCTTGGACAGTTGTGCATTGCGTTGAGCCTTGCTGAAAAAGATCATTACATGCATTTGTCATAGCTGTGTAATACCCTCCATAATTCGAGGTGTTATTAAGATACTTGGTCTGCGCTTGATAGACAATTTTATACACCTGATCTCCTATTGGTTGTATCGTGCAGCTATTTTTATTGCCTCCGGCAAACATAAGATATATCGAATGAGTAGCGACGTCCGCATTTTTATGTATGATTGCATTTTTATTGCCGCTACACAACCACTTATCAGAAAAGATAACATCTGCATTCCCAGCACGAAGCGGATCTTGCGCGTTACGGATTTCACCTGTTCCGGGTGTTGATTGACTCCAATCTCTGGATATAGCTACTCCGAAAATATCAGACATCGCTTCATTGAGTGTTTCCGCTCCTGAATTACCATCAAGCCTCGACGTTGCCTCAGTTAAACCATGTGTGAATTCATGCATGACGACATTTTCGTATACCATATCATCGCCGATATGCATCGCACCATCACCATACGCAGCTTCATCACCTCGTAATAACTCCCCAGCCAATGTTTGTCCTCGTCCATTTAAACTATCTCGTTGAAAATTAGTAAAGAAATAATTATAATACTCACCTGCCCAATCATAAAGTGTGTCAATTTGGTTGCCTACAGGTGGTTCCCCTTCCCTCCTGCCTTTTGAACAATTGCCACCATTGCACTGAATATCTCTCTGCAATGCATAATGGATCTTCTCTAACTCGTAAACAATCGTGCCTGAGGAGAGATCAACGAAGTATTGCTTGATGAGGGGTACCGTCGCTTGCTGAGGATTCTCAGCCTTTATCGTATATGCAAGCGTCAGATAATTTGTCTCGTCCTCTGACTCGTATAATACTTTTTTATTAAGGATAAACGTTTGAGCTTCCTTAACCGTCACGTTCGCATTTGGTTCTGCGTCAAGTTTTGCTTTCTCCAATGCGATAGTTTGGGCAGTGTCATCTGATATTTTACGAGCGTCTACTTGTTGATTTGACACAACATTTCCTTCTACTGCATAGATCTCGTTTCCATTCCGAAGGTGAATGGCAAGTTTTGCCCCAAAAACCGGTGTTCCCTGTATTTTCTGTTCAAAAAAATAGTGCTCTGATGTACTTTGCACGTTGTTCTGTTGCATAAATGGATCGTCACTATCTTGAACGTTTCTTGCTAGTACAGCTTCTTTGGCAAAATTTTCAGGGAGCAATCTTGCTGTGCCATAATAAGGAGCCTCATTAATAAACTCCCATGCAGCATCGAGTCCGCTAGCTTGAGTCTTAAAGAGTATCGCATCATACCCTTGTAGAGAATACAAAGCAGTATTTTTGCTTATAGTAACAGTTGAACCTTTTGATACAGAGGCAGTTTTCAGGACGAGTGGTATTTTTTTCTCGGGACTTGTTGTAGTCGTACTTTTGGAGTATAGCAAGAATGAAAGGCATATAACAAGAAAAATAGCGGCAGTTATTCCCAAAATAAGAACCTTTGAAAATTTCTTTTTTGGCTTCTTTTCTTGGGGTGCGCTTTCAGTATCGGTGATCGATTTTGCTTCTTCTTTCGTATGCATTATATGGCCTCACTCTTAGATTACCTATTTTCTTGAAAAGTAACAAGTGGGAGTAGAATACTGGAGAGATAAAACTGAAGATATATAAAGTTATGATTATGCGGTCGCTTCGTTTATAGCTTTCTTGTAGGTTTCCTTCCCTTGCGCGCCTACTAGTACCTTGACAGGTTTACCACCTTTAAAAATCATAACAGTGGGAATACTCATCACGCCGTACTGGCTGGCAGGCATCTGATTTTCATCTACGTTCATTTTACCGACCGTTACTTTCCCATGATAATCTTTCGCGAGTTCTTCAATAATTGGAGAAACAATTCGACATGGACCACACCAAGGAGCCCAGAAGTCAACGACAACTGGCTTATCACTACCGATAACGTCTTTTTGGAAATTTGCGTCTGTAAAAGTCTGATCTGCCATACGTGTCTACCTATCTTAACAATTTACACACACCCCGTCAAGCACCTACCGAATTCACACAATATCCTCAACCAATTTGAATCCATTCTTTCTATACACTTCATCAAAGCTAAAAATCGCGTCAATATTCAACCTTTTCATAAACACCATATTTGTACAGTCGACGAAGCTAGTATTTTTTGAGGTTTGATGTTTAAAAATCTCAATTGCTGCTTCTTCCAGAGATTCATCTACCCATTCTTTTAGAAAAAAACTACTTGGAGACTGCATTTGCTTTGTATAGGCAACCGCTGCTTCATGCCCCATTCGTTGACTTAATACAGTTATTGTTTCTGAAAAAACATAGTTTGAAGTTACCAGAATAGCCGATTGCTGCAGAAGATTATCGAGCAGAAATAATGCTTTCTTGTGCGTTGTATCAACTTCTTTAAGCGTTGCAACAAATGCATCGCTATCAACAAAAACGGTACGTTTTGTGCTCATTTCTTCTTTGGTCCACCATATAAGTAATGATCAATATTTTTGGAAAGATCTCTGGGACCTCCCTTCAAGCGCATTTTAGAAAGAGCAATCATAACCTGCATGCCAGAAGTATCAATATTCTTCTTTTTCTCAACGCCCTCTTTAAGAATATCCCGCGCCACCTGCGCCATAGATTTCTTCTCTTTTTTTGCAAGAGCATTTAAATCCCGGCGTAACTTATCATCCAAATACATTTGTGTTCGTTGCATACTTAGAATATACATCTATGACATACACATGTCAAGATGATTATCGTAATTTTGGCCTTGACTCTTTAAACATCTTAATTCTTATTTTGCACTTGTATCAAAACTCGCATAGCATCATCTATCCCATCTTCATCATGATCCCTTAGTTGAAAGATTTTCTTTGCGTTCTCCTCGCCTAATGCGACTACAATATCTTTGCGAGCACTACCAGTTCTTTTATATCTATCGCGATCAAGAATATCCCGGCCAATACGAATCGCTTCTTCAGCATCAACTGTGGGAAAATCCTTACCTTCAGAAACATTTCGTCCGACTATTTCACAAAGTTTTCTAATAAAAAGATACTCTTTTAGCATAGTTACCGTTGCTATTGTGGCGCTTTGTGGTACATCGAACCTCTTAAGTAGACGCGGCAGGGGTCTATATAAACTAATAACAGGGGCAACAATTTCAGGATCCAGAGGGCCGTAGAGAGACTGATCAATTTGCTCATACTGTTTCTTGATTGCATCAGAAGCAGCAAATTCTCTTCTTCTCTGGTATTGTGTTGGGAAATTATCCGGCATATATGTCGTATAGAAATCTACTTCATCAAGAAGAGTCATACCTTCTTCTATCCCTACCCCTTGTCGTCTACGATTTTCTATGAATTCCATACCGCTTGCCCTAACGATGGTTAATTCCTGTGGCTCTTCTTCGGGAAAGTAGAAATGAACTTCACTACTTACAGATGCATGACTTAATTCATGTGGCACCACCTTTAATGTATCAAAAAAATCATTATGCCTGAATGCTATAGCAATATTCGTACTTGGGCTAAAAGTTCCGCCTTCACCTTTTTTACCTTTTTTACGTCTTTCATAGTGTACTTTCGGTAAAGCTAGCAGACTGTCTTCAGCTAACCCTAACCGACGCATCTTTCCTAAAAGATACTCTCTTGTTGCTGCTTCAACTTGGTCTGCCTGACGACGTTGCTCTACAGATAACCTTATCGGACGAATTTCAGCAAGCTGGCTTCTTCTTTCATCAGCTACACCTGATTTCCATACTGCTGTAATTCTGTCTCTTTTTTCAGGTGCACCAAACACTTTAAGCGTAGAACCTGATCTCTCATGCATATTCATTTCTAACTCCTCCTAACTATTACTCCAACTCCTCAGTCTTTGCATGCAGGAAGTAGAACCATTGATCGAAGAAGGCGAAGAGGAATTTGAAAGGGG
>JBGTMH010000022.1:0-2717 GCA_041743715.1 Patescibacteria group bacterium
AATGTTTCCCTTCTGGATGGTGGAATCACCGCATGGGCTGAGGATGTACAGGGGATGGATTCATCGGACCCCAGCTTTAAGACTATTTTCAATCACCCCAAAAATATATTTCCGCAAAGAGAAAAAAGTGATTACCCACCGGGTAAAAAACCAGTTGAAATTAATATAATTGCAACGCAGTTTCTATTTACTCCAAATAAAATTGAGGTGGAACACGGTCAAAAAGTTACACTGAACATGATGAGTTTGGACGTAGCCCATGGGTTTGCTCTTCCGGAATTTGGCATAGAGGAAGAACTCCTTCCCCGTGAGGCAGTAACAGTAACTTTCATAGCTGACAGAAAAGGAAATTTTCCTTTTGTATGCAGTGTGATATGCGGTCACGATCATCCCTCAATGGTAGGCAATATCATCATTAAATGAAGCGTTTTATTTTTGTTCTAATTGCAATCGCCATATTTATAACAGGGATTTACCTTTCAAAGATCCCTCAAACTCAATTCTTTTTTCAGGATTATTTATTGCAAGCAAGAAGAACTTTTACCGAATTAACAACTAAATCCCCCGTGCGGATAAACAGTAATTCCTACATGACAGAAGACTATATAAAAAGAAGTTTTTACAAAGATAAGATTATCACAACCTCTCCTGAAAATAAGTTTGATACAAAAAAAACTTTGTCTGAAGTTAAAGAATCTTCCCTTATAGGTATCCGTTGCACCGAGAACATAGTACGCAATGAGCAAGGCGTCCACTACTTTGGCGATTCAGAAACAAGAAGGTATGACGTGCGGGTGAAAGATGAGCAGATCATAAAAATCTTAAGATATCTTGAAGTGAACTTACCGCAACAAAAAAAACCAATGAATACAAGGCTTTGTGAAGCAGAAGATAACAAAATTATAGCTTTATATACTGCAGGAGACTACTCTATTACATCAGATCCCAGAGCGGGCAACAATATCTTGTGGGCGTTTGCTTTTTCAAAAAATAATGTAATATTCACAAAAGTTATAGATCCGGACAATTTATTCAAAAAAACAAGAACAACAACTGTTCAAAAAAGCGAAAATAGCTACCTTAATTGTAACCGTCCTTCTCAGCTAACCAAGAATTATACTCTGTATATAGAATGTAGGGAGATAGGAGAACGAACATTTAATTACTTTACCTATCAGATTGATTTACAAAAAGGAACTATAAAAGTTATGGGTAAATGTCTCAATTCTTATATCACGGACAAATGGCATACGAAATGTGAAACTTAAGGCCTGCCAATACAATTCACATCTGTTATTAACCAATTTTCGTTAACCTTGTTAAGAAAAAACCGGTGCAATTCGCTTTCGGGAGGAGTATTTTCCCCAATGATTACTATTGCTTTTTCGTCCCCGGGATCATATGTGATTGATGTTACTTTTGTATCAATCACCTTGTTGTCCTTACATATAACAGGATCCGATTGAGGCTTAACACCAGACACATACTCAACCTGTTTTTTATATTCCGAAGCTAATTCTTTTCTTGCTTTGTATGCCCCCGACTTTAACGGATTTGGGTGCGCTACGTACCAATCATAAAACCCCTTTGCTGTCTTTTCCGGAGTTTCTAAATCTGCAACAGGCACTGACTGTACGTCTTCATTTGGAGATTGATTGGTCGAGTCTGAATTTTCTTGTGCTCCGGGTTGTACTGATGATTCATCAGTCGGGGCAGTTGGCTGACTCTGAATAGCTACCAAAATGATGAATAATACTATCAGAAAACCCAAAATTCCCAAAAAGATATATACGTGTTTTCTTTCCATAAATCCCCTCTTCTCAACTATATGAACTTTTCTATAGCTTGTCAAACACGCAAGCCTAATTAACTATTTTGAGCGCTTGGTAACAATTGTCTAAGATTTTATTACTATGCCCCCATGTGGTATCGTTGATTCAATTGCTTGGGATAACGAGCTTTTTTGAGACATGAATATATCTTATTTAAGAAAAATACTCATGTCAATTGAGGATGCTTAATTAATAAGGGTGGTTGTCAACTCAATAACCCTCACCTTGCGCATCTGTGAAATTATGAGGCTGAGGATGAGAAATTTGTAAATCCCGCTGCTGTGAGTCCGGAAGCATACTGAAATGATCAAATACCAAATCCATACATAAATTATAGGCAGCCTTAAATTTAGGATCCTTTACGATGTCAGAGTATGGCATTCGCTTATAGCGTTCTGCCAATTTTACTTTCACCATTCGGGAAGCAATCAATTTACGGTCCAGTTTAGTTATAAAAGCGCTGCGCTGTGATTCCGAGGACACAGTTCTATGTATTTCTTCCATTGTTATATTCCTGCGTCTTCTAAGTGATCCACTTTCCCTCCTATCAAACCCAGCCACGGAATCCTGATTCTCCCTGGCTTGCAAGTCCAATTTCTTAATCTCTTCCCACAATTTTTCCCGTGGCATGAGAAGAGCCTTAATAGCCGCATTTTTTGCTATACGTCTCATACTGCGTGGAATCGCTTTATGTTCCTCTCTTCCCGCATACCATCTTATATCCCTTTGAAATGTTGATTCAAAAGATACTCCCCTGTCTCGTGCAGACATATTTAAACTTTTGCCTTCTACCATGAGAAGGTGATTATACTTACTTGTCAGCCTCTATGCAAACTACCATCTTTGATTGCATGACAAAATTTTCAATGTTATGATGTCTTTATG
>JBGTMH010000023.1:0-2291 GCA_041743715.1 Patescibacteria group bacterium
TAAAACTTCCCAGGGAAATCTATTATTACAAGGACTACTATTTGAAGTTCTTTAGTAGGCTTAATCCGGAGGTCCAGAAAAAAATCAATTGGACGCTTGAGCTGCTCCTGCAACTTGATAGGATTCCAGAGAAATTTTTCAAGCACATCACAGGATCCGATGGACTGTATGAAATCAGGATTGAGTATGCTTCAAACCATTACCGGATTTTGTGCTTTTTTGATGATGGCAATCTCATCATACTTGTAAACAGCTTTCTAAAGCAAACTATGAAGATTCCAAAGCGAGAACTGAAACTTGCAGAAAAACTTAAAAAACAATATTTCAATGAAAAAGGAAAATAAGAATCTGACCTCATTCAAGGCCCATCTTGACCAACAGTATGGCAAACGTGGGACAGCCAAACGTGAAAAATACGAGGAAGGATTTGAAGCATTTAAGTTGGGTGTAATGATCCAACAGTTACGGAAGGATAACGGAATGACACAGGAGCAACTGGCAGAGAAGTGTGGAACGACGAAGACATATATCTCCAGGATTGAGAATAATGCCAGCGATATCCGGCTGTCTACATTGATGAGGATAATAAGTGAAGGATTTGGAGGACATTTAAGATTAAGTGTTGACGTCAGAGCATAGCCTTGCACCCCCTATAACATTGGCTTCACACCATGGCGGATATTTCTAAACTTGTTACTTTTTCCTGTGAGTCATATTTCAGTATCTTAAAGTTGAAAACCTGGAGCGCCACGTCGTGAAGCCCGGGTCGTTATATAAGAGTTTTCACTCACAGTCTTTTCCTATGCTAATGCAAGGTTGAAAATTAGGGTTGTATATTAAGACAACTTACCCTATCTTTACTTTAATGCACCAGTTGAAAGTGAGGACGGTCTTCGCCTACAAGACTTACTTCAGTGACTTCTTTGACAGACAGCGACTGAAAGTAAGGGATAAGATCATTTGGACCATCTGGATTATTGAACACTTACAACAAGTACCGGAAGAATATCTTAAGCACCTGGAGAATACAGATGGACTTTATGAAATGCGTATACAGCAAGGAAGTGACATCTTCAGGATCTTTTGCTTCTTTGATGAAGGTCAACTTGTTGTATTGGCCAATGGATATCAGAAGAAGACCCAGCGAACCCCGAAAAAAGAAAAAGACAAAGCTTTAAGAATAAAGAAACAATATGAGCAAGAAAAGTAATTTAAAAAGCATTGACCAATTTGTTGAAGAGCGATATGGTAAGAAGGGTACGCCCAAGCGGGACAAATTGGAGAAAGGATACGAAATATTTAAGATCGGTGTTCTCCTGCAACAAGCCAGATTAAAAAAAGGCCTGACGCAAGAAGAACTTGCTGATCGATGTGGTACCAATAAAGGCAATATTTCAAAGATTGAGAATGATGTAAGAGAAGTGCGTATTTCAACACTCCAAAAGATTGTTGAGGACGGCCTTGATGGAGAACTCCAATTCAAAATCAAACTCAGACAGACTTCGAAGTAAAAACCCTCATATAACATCGGCTGCACGCCATGGCAGATTAATTTATACTTGCAGCCTATAATTTGAAACAGCTATTGCTATCTTGAAGATGAAATCCTGGAACGCCACGTCGTGCAGCCCGGACCGTTGGAAGCAAGCTAAGATTAATACCATTGATAAGAGTTATTTTATTTCTCACACTTATTTCTTGTTCTAGTAGCAAGATTGGAATGCTCAACTATGTAGATTTCAACCATGTAGAATTTGTAAATGGTGCTATTGACAGAACAGGAGTAAAATTGGATCTATCTGAGGAGCATTCTGATGGAAAAGGGATTTTGATAATCAATGATCCAACTTCCTTAATATCAGACAGCATATTTACGGTTGTGTCAGTAAAGCGATTATCACCTACATCACTTATAATAGTGAACGAAGTACCAACTGCTGAAGGAATATTTGTTTTAACAACTGCGGTTAGAGATGATAAACAGAAAACAATTTTTGAGATTCAGAAATGGCCGTCTCCAAATTTATACAATACAACCTTCTCGAGGCTAACTTTAGCTTTAAAGCCAAATGGATTTGGAATCACTAGTGGAAAGATTGAATATAAAGGCAAAAGTAATCATGGTCAAAAGGAAATAAGGCTAGTAAATGATTTTTACTATAAATGAGATTACACAAAAATGCCAGCTTCCAACATAAGCTACTCACCATCAGGTTTATGAACATTGAAAATGAAAAATGTAACTTTGAAAGCATACTACCTCGAACAAGATCTTTACTAACCCATCCTGC
>JBGTMH010000024.1:0-11277 GCA_041743715.1 Patescibacteria group bacterium
GGACGCGATACTGTAACGAGAAAGGGAGAATAGGCATCTTTGAGTTTGAAAACGATTGTATATTTGTCTGGTTTTTCTGTTGTTACATCTGAGAAGTTATAATTGATCGATTCAGATGTTACTTCCCGGCCATTGTTAAAATACTGACGGGGTTTTAGGTGAAAAATGTATGTTTTTCCGTTTTCTTGGGTTTCCCAAGATTCCGCAAGTTGGGGTTTAATTGTCCCGTCCGCTGCGAGTGCTGTCAGTCCACTGGACAGCTTATTGACTATTTCTGGAGGTAAGTTATCTTGTCTATAGGCACCGGCTATTCCTATAATTTCTTTTTTTGAGAAGGAAAGGAGTAAAGGGGAAAAGTATTTGGAGAAATAAACGACTGCAAAGAAAAGACAGAGTCCTAACAAAAAAGATATTATCAGGGTTTTTCCTGATTTTTTAATGTACGCTTTTATCAGCCAAAAGATAAGTCGCTTGCGAATTACAGCCATATATATGAAATGAGAAATGAGAGTTGAGAAATGAGAAATAATAATGAGAAATCCTCAGATTTCATCTTTCAACTTTCTGCAATTTAATTGCGTTGTAATAATAACAGAGTGACTGAGAGGATAACGAGAGCTGCTGAAAGGCCGATCGTTGCAATCACAAGAAATCTTTGCGCAGTTCTTTTGCTTCGGTATGTTTCTCCGCCACCGCCAAATACCGGTGACAATCCTTTCCCAGGATCCTGAAGGAGAATCACAGCAACAAGGAGTACGGAGATGATAATTTGCAAAATAGATATTACCATATCGCCAATTATATATTTTTTGCTACCACATTTGCAAGTTTTTTGTGATCATGGTAGAGGGGGAACGATTCGTCGACTAAATCGTCAGTAATAATATTATATGTATTTGATGTTTTAGTAGATTGTCCAACATAAGAATAATCAAATTCCAGATTTTGTGGGAGAGGTAGAGAAAAATTATTATTTGCAATTACTGTCTGAAAAGGAAAGCTGCCCAAGTGTTTTCTTATAGCTTCAACAAAATCATCGACTGAATAACCTTTTGATTCAAACGGTTTATTCGCGACGTTTACGATAAAGATTTGTGGCTTATTCGATTTGAGTAAAAAAGCTTTAATCTCTGGCACGATAATACAAGGAAGTACAGTCGTATATAAGTCTCCAGGACCGACGATAATAACGTCTGCTGTCGACAATGCTTTCAAGGATTCAGGAGAAGCTGCTATATTTGCAGGTACGAGACTTACTGAATCAAGCGGCTTATCACCATGAAATTTACCTAAATCAATATTTTCTTCACCATGAATTTCACGGCCGTCTTTGGTTCGGGCAGTCAGAGAAACGGATTCTGAAGTTGCAGGAATTATTGCTTCCTTAATGCGGAATAGTTTTTTTAATAATGCAATCGCACCCGTAAAGCTGCCAGTCATATCTGTCGCGGCTGCGAGCATCAAATTTCCTAATTTGTGTCCAGAGAGATCTTCATCACGCCCATATCTATCACCTGGAAAGCGATACGTTAATAACTTGGACATCATAGGATTGGCGTTATCCATGAGCGCTGCCATACATGATGCTACGTCTCCAGGAGGCAAAATATCGTAGAGTCTTCGAAGTCTTCCTCCAGAACCCCCATCATCAGCCATAGAAACAACGGCTGAAACTTTATCTGAATGAGCCTTAAGTCCCCGTATCAGATTAACAGTCCCAATGCCTCCCCCGAGACAGACAATTTTCTTGCTTTGATGATTAGTATTAATTCCAGTCATATAGCGAGTTTTCAAAAAGTATCAAGGGTATTAAGAGTATCAAAAGCTTTTTCTTTTATTAGCCCCTGATACCTTTGATACTCTTACCTAATCAGCCACCTTATCCCTGAATTGATACATGATAGCACAAATGCTGTATATGTATAAGCGAAAAATGTATTGAAATAAATTTCAGGTATGATAAAGCCCATGATTTCAACTTTATTATACGTGAATGGACTGATTGTAATATCTGTCATTATAATAGTAAAGAGATATAAAATAAAGGCATTGATTACAATTGAAAAGAGTCCCATGGTAATAAGATTCACCGGGAAACTAATAATTGTCAGAATGGGTTTTATGACAAGAAACATCGCAGCGAGTGTTGCCGCACCGATAAAAAGTGTCGTGAAACCACCATCAATCTCAAATCCTGGAATTATTTGAGGCAGGAAATGAAGAGCGAGCGTATAAATGGCAATGGAACGTAGCACTGTTTTCATAAATACAATAGCACAGCTTATTCTATCATACTTGCGCTAAAGAGACTTCCAGAGTATTATAAAGGTACAAATTATGAATGATGTCTTATGTCCTCATTGTGGCAAACAAGTTGAGCTTTCAGAAGCGTTTACTCATCAGATGCGTGAAACTGTTCGTTCTGAACATGAAGCCAGACATAAAGAAGAAATTACAAAAAAGATGCTTGAGGCTGAAGAACGCGCTATGAAAAAAGTACGGGAATCTTTGGAACTGAAGCTTAAAAATTCTGAAGAAGAAGCAGAAGACGTTGCCAAACGTAACAGACAACTCCAAGAACAACTACTGGAACTCACAAAAACCCTCAGGGAGCTCAAACACAAAGATACTGAGCGGGAAATCGAGATGCAGAAGCGTTTATTAAAAGAACGGGAACTTATCGAAGCACAAGTATCCAAATCTGAACAGGAAAAATCACGACTCGAAAAGATGGAATTACAGAAAAAGCTCAATGATACACAAATTGCACTCGTTGAAGCGCAACGAAAAGCGCAACAATCATCACAACAATTACAAGGTGAAGTGTTAGAGCTTGATATGGAAAATCAAATTAAAGAAAATTTTCCAACAGATGAAGTCACACCAGTTCCAAAGGGAATAGAAGGAGCTGATTTACTTCAGATAGTCAGAAATAAATTTAGTCAAAAAGCAGGGGTAATAATCTGGGAAACAAAACGGACAAAAGCATGGGATAGCAAATGGACAGCACGACTCCGGGAAAACAAACGTAAAATTGATGCCAATATTGCGATTATTGTTTCTGAAGTTTTACCCAAAGGTATTGATAATTTTGGTTATTACGAAAATATTTGGGTGACAAATTATACATATGCATTACCTCTCGCAAATGTCTTACGGATGGGACTTTTTGAACTCGCGATTGCAAAAGCAACAACCGCAAATAAAGATGAACGGCTGGAAGCGTTATTTAATTATCTTGTAAAAGATGGATTTCGAAATAAATTTGAGGCACAGGTCGAAGGAATCATAGCTTTAAAAAATGATTTAGAAAGTGAACAGCGGTCAACGGTCAGGATGTGGAAAAAAAGAGAAACAGAACTTAAGAGACTCATGACCAATGTAGCAATGATGTACGGTGAACTCCAAGGAATTCTCGGCTCATCTCTCCCGTCTCTGCCAAGCCTTGAAAGTGGTTTGGTTCTCAGCGAGAAGAGTGAACAGGAAAGTTTGTTAGACTAGTATTTAGTATACTAAATACAAGATACCAAATACGAAATACAGTTGATACTAAATCTATGAAGCGTCCAACATTTGACTATGAATCGAAATTGTGGAGACAGGGTGTGAGACATATAGCTGGTGTGGATGAAGTAGGGCGGGGATGTTTTGCCGGTCCGGTGGTTGCTGCGGCAGTGATTATGCCTGAGGGGTTTGACGCAACTGATCAGATTGATGATTCTAAACGGATTCTCCCAAAGAAACGTGAGAAGCTTGCGAAGATAATAAAAGAGCATGCTCTCGCATTCTCAATTGCTGAAATTCCGGTCCAAACGATAAATGATATAGGCATAGGAAAAGCTGCGCAAAAGGCTTTTGTAAATGCGATACTAGGTTTAGGAATAAAACCTGACCATATTCTTGTGGATGCATTTATGATTCATGCTATTGATCGTCTCAAACAAACCCCCATCATCCACGGTGACCGGCTCAGTATTTCAATTGCCGCGGCATCGATAATTGCCAAAGTCTACAGAGATAAACTTATGCAACAATTTCATTTGCAGTATGAAGCGTATGATTTTTATTCAAATAAAGGATATGGGACGAAAAAACATAGAGATGCGATTGGGAAGTTAGGGTTATGTGACTTGCATAGAACCTCGTTTGATTTAACAAAGTTTCTTCAATCTTCCTAGACATACGCCAATACTGATTTCTTTACCATCTCCTTTGAAAAAATCACAGTCGGTTCGTTTGAGTGATAGTTATTTTTTTGGATATCTCGATTACTGAGCTTGTTGTACCAGGTTTTTCTGAGATATCTGGTTTGGTTATTCTTGATAAGTGTTGGTAGGTTCATAATTTTTTCTCCTTCTGAATCCATTATATGCTGAAGATATAAAATCACTTGATATTTTTCTTATAGTAACCTTTTAGAAACGTACGAGCAGAACGGGCAATTCGACACAATTTATCCTATTTTCTTAAAATGTTTTTGTAAGGTTAGTATCAAGTGCATTTTAATATTTTTTCCTATACTCCAGTTAGTAAAAGAGACTTGCATACAAGTTTTTACATGCTAGAATCCTGGCCCAGTATGATTAAGTACTTTTTTACCAAGGAGAAATATAAATATGAAAGAAGGAATGACAAGAGGACCAAGTGTTTCGAGAGCAGGCTCAGGAATTGCTACTGCTCCAAGAATGGGTGGGGTAGAAAGAATGGGGATAATTTCTGCTCCCCGGGCACCTGAAAGGAGTGGTGGGACTAGTTCGCGATTAAATGGTCGGGGATTAATTGGTTTATCCGAATTCAAACCAGTAGTTCCATCAGTAGGCAAAGAAGGTCCAGTTTCATTAAAAAGTGTTACAAACAGCTTCGAATCACTCCCTTATTCACCACGGGCATTAGACACAAATTCGCGTTCGTCGACAGATAAAGGAAATACACTGGACACAAAGAAAGCATATCCCAGAATGACACGATCATCGCTTGCATTTGTAGATATTATTCCAGAACGCAGGTCTCAGGTAAAAAAAGATATCGGGCAGCCGTTGGATATACCACGTATGTCCGATTTTGTTCAGCCAGCAAAGCCTGAGATCTCTCCGATAACTCTTACTCATTCAAATGAAATAAGTAGAAATCTTCCAAATGCGCTTATAAGAAATTTGTCTTCTCGTAGTCTGCAAGCTCCTGTGAGGTATGTCGACGCCCCAATACCAAGGATAATAGTACGGGACAATATTACTTCTAAACAATCAGTCAAATTAAAAGACGCTCAGTCGCTTCCTCCAGCGGTTAGTAAAGAAGTACCACCGAGTCAACAGGTGCGACATGTACAGGAAAAAACAGCGCAAGTTATCGGTTTGTCTCATGTACAACAAGAAGTAAGAGCTCCTATACTTCTATTTCAATCAAGAGTCGAACAAAGAATCGTACCAGAACAAACAGTTCAGACAACACAAGCACAACGTATCGCAGTTCATGAGGAAGATGCACCTATTCCAAATCCCAACTCCGGTCCATTAGTGAGTAGAATTGAAATAGTAAGAAGTAGATTAAAAAAACTTGATGATGAGGATAGAGATGTTATTAAGACCTTCGCTCCTGAATTACAAACAGTCCCTACTCAAATAACGCAGAATGAGAGACACTTGAGAGTTGTTACCGATTTATTGCAAGCGCAACCACAACCTTTGGAAGCAACGAAAGTAACAGTTGCACAAGCACTTGGGACGGAAAATCCTCAGCCCAAAAAAACTCCGCAGTCACATGATGTATCTCAAGGTGCGGTTGTGTTAGATTTATTGCGACGGAAGTTAGAACAGAAAGAAGAAGCAGCGCAACAGAACGTTGCTTCTGAAAAACAAGGAGAACAAACTGAAGAAACTGAATTAGATACAGATAGAAAAGAGAGAAAAGGAATAATCCTATTTATTTTGAAACAGGTCAACAAACTGAGAAAACCAAGAGGTCAAGACAACACGGAATATATAGTTGATCAACCTGTCCAAAAAGCAAGAAAAGAATTTTTTAGAAGTTTGTTAAAAAGATTACGACCTAAAGAATCGGAGTATGACGCAATTGATAATAATTCGGGAACAGATGAATCGAGTGCAACCAGTGATTTAATGAGTAGTTTTGCACTAGCAATTGGTTTAAAACATGATGGTTCTTTAACAGAAGTTAATAAAGATATACAAGGATCTGGAGAAAATTTATCACCCTCTCAAGTAGATGTCATAGTGGATTTAAAACCAGCAGTGGCGGTAAATAAAAAAGGTGAAAAAGTAGATAAAAGTGATGTCGAGCGAGTTGTCGGCGGGCCAATCCCTGTAAGAGCACCTCAAGCAGCATAATATTTTATTACTCAGCTGCTATCTCAGAAATTTCAAGAAATGTTTTGCCATTTTCTGTTTTCATCACACCTTTTACTTTTGCAAAACCATCAGGAGCTTCGGCCCCTGTATAGTGAGCATCCATGGGGCCATTATCATCAGTCAGAACAAACCATGAACCGGTTCCTGCTTCATCGGGGCCTTTCTTTTTGACAAAACAATCTTTTTCTACTTGTCCATCTCCTGCAGCTGCAGGGGCAGCTGGTGCAACTTCAGGCGCAGCTGGTGTTTCGGGCACAGGGGGTGTTTGGTCTGCTGGCGCGGTTTCTGCTGTTGGTGGGGTTTCAGTTCCTGGATCAACAGGTGCTGTTGCTTCGTTTGTTGTGGTTTGATCAGGATTTTCCTCAGTAGCGGTTTCAGCTGGAGCAGCTGGGTCAGTTGTTTGCGGATCGGCTGCGGCGGTTGGAGGAAGATGGAGTAGCCCTCTTATAGTATTTCGGACTTTTTCATTTTTCATATACAAAACAAATCCGATTGCTCCGAGTATTAGGAGGAAGACAAAGAAAAGTATTCCCCCTATGATATTGCCTGTAGAACCGGATGGTTCTGGCTCGATAGCAGGTGTAGGAAGAGCACTTAGTTTTGCTTTTTTCTCGGTTTTGGGAGTGGGCGATGTTAAGTTAGAAAGCCGTGAGACGCGGGCTGGACCACTTGGCGCCAGTGTGATTTGGGGGATTTGTTGACCTTGTTTGAGTAACGCTCGAAAAGAGAGTAGGAGAATGTTATAGTCCACCCCGTCTATGACTCCGTTGTCATCAAAATCGCCGTAATTATTGCCAGTGCAAAATGTAGTTTTATTTCTTTCACCAAAACAATTAACAAAGGCATTATAATCACTGACATCTATTAAATTATCTCCCTCTTTCGGGATAGTGTCACCCATGAGCACAGTTTGTGGAGGGAATAAGAGTGGTTGGGTATTTTTATTGAGCCCAAATGACTGTCCGCCAACTTTATCATCACTTTCTTTTATTAAAGTGCGAAGTGACTCATCAGTGCGGAAAGCAATTTGGTATTCTCCTTCTTTTACATCAGGTCCCAAGTCAACAATTCTTGTTAAAAAACTGGTGTAGGTCGGACTTAATTTGTTTGTGTCAAATTTTGCTGTTGCTTTTTTGGTATAGAGAGGTTTGACTGTACGGTTAAGTGAATTAGCATCGATGGAATAGAGAAATATTGTGACGTTTCGTTTGAGACGTTTTGGGTTCATTGTACCGCCCCCGCTGCCTATTCCAGGAATAGTAAACGTAAGATTGAGCGACGGATTAATTGGAATTGCGTTTTCATCTATTTGCTCCGGTTCTTCGGTAGGAGAGGGTTCCACTGTTGGGCTAGCAGCTTGTCTTAAAGAATTGACCGGAGTTTTTTGAGTATTCGCCGCTTGGGTGGAAAAATGAAATGCATAGATCAATGTCGCGTTAGCAATAATAAGAATCGCCCAGATATGGATACCATACTGCGTTATAGTTTTTAGGAAATCTAGTTTGTTGTGTCTTTTTGCCATACGTATTTATTAATGTCCTTGCAATTGGCCAAAGCTGCGAAGCAGGAGATTGTAGTCTTTCACATCGGTTATCCCGTCGTCATTAAGATCAAGCATGTCTTTTGTGTCACACCTTTTATCTTGAAAACATGCGAGTGCGATATTGTAATCATTTATATTGAGAACATTGTCATGTTCAACGTCTCCTTGAAAAAGTGTTACGAGCGGAATTTGGTTGACTTGATTTATTTTTAGGTTTTGAAATTCAGGCTTTGCGAGTACTTGTAACGTATTATCGCCAACAAGTTTAATAAAATATACTCCCTGATTCATTCTGCCGAGGTGAATTATGCCAGAAAAATTCTCTTCTCTGTCATATGAGAGAAATGCTGTACCCATCGCGACAGGTTCTTTCCCTGTACCGTATACTATCGCCTGAATACGCCGCGACTGCCGCAAAGGGCTCGGATTTCCATCTCTTCCTATGCCTGCAAGTTTTACTTTGACATTTATCTGCATATCAACTGTAACCGGTCCGGATGTCGGTGTCGGTTCTTCAGTATTTTGAACTGGTGAAGTAGGCTCTACACTTTGTGTTGGGCTGACAGATTTTGTTGGACTAGGGGTTACTGTCCCAGTAAGCGTCCTTGATATGGTTGGGCTAATCACTCTTGTCGGTGAAATCGTAATGGTTGGGCTAATCACTCTTGATGGTGAAGCGGTGATAGTTGGTGATATCCGCATTGTCGGTTGTACTGTGCTGGAAGGGGAACCCGGGGAACCAGGTGAGGCAGGAGATGTTGGTCCAAGGGTTGGTGTTAGGTTCCCCCCCAGAGGACCGTACGTTGTGAATACCCAATATGTAAATTGTCCTCCTTGCGCAATTTCAGCCGCCACAGCACCGTTGGTATATGCCGGATTTATCATGACGTTTTTGTGTTCTTGAGAAAGTTTCCAAGCATTAAATACCTCGTCGGCTGATGGTGCCCCGGTCGTAATATTTTCTCCATAATTGTTGGTGCCAGGCACCCCACAATCAAAATATCTTGTATCAGGTGTTCTTCCAAGCGAATCCATATGGCTGACGTCTCCTCTTTTAATAGCATCCTTACTCATCCATGCTGCTGCCCGTTTTAGTGTGAAAGTCCATGTAAGTGCGGGCAGTCCATTTTGGACTCGGTACGCATTTATTAAATCAAACATGCGTTGTTCGCGATCTTTTATCTTTATACTTTCTGCGTCTACAATACAGTCTCGTGCTTGTTGAGCAAGAGATCTTTCGTCTTGACGTGTCTTTAATTGTTCAAGTGAGAGCACAATTCCAACCACGAGAAAAAGAATAACCAAAAGAGGAACCCCTCTCCGATATTTCGAAATTGAGGCTATTTTTTTATGCATGCGATGTTTCACCATTGCTTCTTATTTTATAGTATATGTTTTATAGTAGAGAATCAACTGAGAAGTCACTGGAAGGGTATCAAGTGCTTTTTCTTTTTGCTTTTTGAATTTAAGGCATAGGTTTGTTACAATATGTGCTAAGTTCTTTATTCCTGAAAATAAATGGGCCGGTAGCTCAATGGTAGAGCAGTACCCTCTTAAGGTATTGGTTGTGGGTTCAACTCCCTCCCGGCTCACTCCGCTCAGCGGACTCACTATGCAGTATTTGGAGTATCAGTAATGCCACATATGGCATTTTTTTGTATGAACAAGCCTTTTATAAGAACCGATAAATTTAATCCATCAGTATATTTGGATAGAGATTCTTTTAATGACTTTTGTATCTTAATAAAGCAATTAGGTTTTAATGTCATTACGTTAAAGCTCCCTCATGAAAAAGAAAGAATACGTAAAAACGCTTATAGTGTAAATGAATATCTAAAACATAACAAAGATTACAGGGCTGTTATTTTAGTCGCTAGTAACAAAACAAAAAAGGAGAATATTAAGATTTTATTTCAAAATTCAAAACAAATTAAGAGTGTATTTTTCGATGATGTTTTTCCTTATCAAGAAAAAGATGCGGCTGACAATTTATTTAATCTTTATGTGAGTACATACGATCCAGTACGTACAAATGGTCTTAGTATTATTATTAAAGACTTTTTAATACATCGGGTCAGAGGTACGACACAGACTTACTTAACAATTGGATTTCTAAGTATTTTAATAGCAGGATTTCTCTTATATGCAAGAGCGGTGACTCCACCGTTTCAGCTGATTTTTGCATTTATAATTACTTTGACCTCCGTTGTATGTATATTGCTTTTGCCTAAGACCGGTTTATACATTAGTTCACTACCATCGAGTCGTACTCTTCCCGAATATATTCAAGAGCTAAAAAAGAATTGGTTAGTTCTCTTAGTTACTTCTTTACTCAGCTTAGCGATGGGTATATTTGGTCAATATTTATCAAAGATACTTGGTATAACAACATAAACGCATTAAAACTCCAACCCCAGGAGTAGGATAGCTTCCAACCCCGGTAATCACTTGTAAAAACATAGAATTATCTCTATTATGAATGTATGCCGCAGCGTAAAACACTTCTTATAAACGATCAAATATACCACGTATTCAATAGGGGCATAGCAAGAATGCCGATCTTTTCTTCATTGAATGATTTCTACCGCTTTATTGAAGTTGTTGAGTACTGTAGATTTGCAAATACTCCAGTTAGTTTTTCTCATCTCAAGAAACTTTCAGCTGAACAGAGGACAGTAGTACTGCATGCATTACAAAAGGAAAATAACGTTCAAATAGAAATATTGTGTTTTTGTCTCATGGATAATCACTTTCACTTTCTAGTCAAACAAATAACTAAAGAGGGTATATCTACTTGGATGAGCAATGTGCAAAATGGATATGCAAAATATTACAATGTAAAACATCAAAGAATTGGGCCTCTCTTTCAGCCTAGGTTTCAGGCGGTGAGGATAGAAACAAACGAGCAGTTACTTCATGTGTCTCGATATATTCATCTAAATCCTTCAACAGGGTATCTTGTCACTATAGAAAATTTAAGCCAATACCCTTGGTCATCACTATCATGTTATTTAGATGATACTAGTAAGTATTCTTTTGTTAACTCAGAGCTAGTTTTAGCATTAATTAATGGAAAAAAGAATTATCAGGAGTTTGTTTTCGATCAAGCGGCTTACCAACGAGAGTTGGCAGACATAAAACACCTCACCTTGGAATAAAGTTATTCTAAAAAACAGAATTTATACAACTATCCCGGGGTTGGAAGCTATCCTACCCCAGGGGTTGGAATACTCTTCTCGCGGTATATATAGCTCGTATCATTTCAGAATCATCTCCCCCATATCGGTTAAGTATTTCATCAAACGGAAGTGACCTTCCTTCTTCTCGCTGTGCAGTCATAAATTATCATTATAGTTTTATAATGAAGTT
>JBGTMH010000025.1:0-30049 GCA_041743715.1 Patescibacteria group bacterium
AGAAGGCGAAGAGGAATTTGAAAGGGGCTTCGATGAAAAAATCAAAAAGCATGAGAAAGATGTTGATTTGGGCAATACTCTGGGTGAGTTTTCGGCCCACCCGGATGACTGGCATAAAAAGAAAATCGACAAGCAACGTTAATAAGCCCTGCTTCTCCCCCACTCGGTAAACGTTTGCCAAAAGTGAAATACGGTATGCAAGGAATGAAACAATTGCAAGAAAAAATAAGAATATAAATTGACTGACAGGATTAAACCCGAGCCTGGTCAAGATCAAAATTAAGGCACCAAAAGATAAGACAAAGGCAAAAAGCCAGAGGATATTAAACGCAGTCATAAATCCTTTGTCGGTTTTGGTTTTGGCAATCAATAATTTATGTCCCAAAACTGGATCTTCCTTATATAAAAGCTGCGTTATATAGCTAAAAATCCGTTCCGAATTATCCTGACCCGGAGCGCGGATAAAAAGCCCCACTATAACCATAAGCATCGGCGGAACTGTGGTATTGATGATAATTGATCTCCAATGAATCTCGCCATACACGATCCGTTCATACGTCCCTTCAACAAAGAATGCAAAACCGAGCTTGGTGCACAAAATGAAAATAAATGACCGAATTATCGCTGTCCTGACCCGCACACTAATCCCTTTATACCGCTTCTCACAGGCTTCATAAACGGCTTGTCTCAGATCTTCTTCACTCTCTAAAATGGTTTTTAAATTTTCTTTTTGCGATAATAAAATATCCTCAAAGATAAAAAAGGTTGCTGTTCTCCTTTTTACGTACGTGTAAATCTTATCCCGATGAACATAATGCATCTGAGCATGAATTTCGTTATATCCTTCTTGAAAATGATCGACGGTATAGTCAAGCGTTTTTGGTGTCAGTTTACCGAAATACTGACAAAATAAGTGGTACCGTAAAAATGCCAGATCATCTCTCGCGAACGCTTTGCGCACAGCCATAAAAATCTGGGCATTAATGGTTTCGGGTTTTTCATCCTCTATCAACACATCGTCTTTGAGGACGTGAAACATAAAATTGGCCATAAGCTCTTTTGGCCGTTTGGCGTTGAGGATATACTGGATATCAGAAGACATAAGATCGTATGTCCAGTCATTCATTTCTCCTTCCGGTATACGATGCTTGGTCAAGACCCGAAGACGAAGCGCCAAATGCAGATCAATTACTTCTTCAATGTCTTTCACAACCGATTCACCCACATCAGGATCAGGTAAATAACGAGCCCACAATAATTCTTTGACAAGTGGTTTCGCGGTTGTTTTCCCATTGCCACCTAGAAGAAGTCGCCTTTTAAGAATGCGCTCAATCGTTGCACGCAGAATGACTTCATCTTCCCGGAATTCCATGGCATTGCGAAGCCGTTCATACCATGAGGCAAATTTAGAAACGATGGGATTGACAGTAATCCGACGCTCATCATGATCAGAAGGATTTTTTTCCTCAAGCGAGTCAATGAGATAGCGTGCCAGTGTCGAGAGCGGACGAAATGTATACATAGACGTATCTTGTAATTATATCACTTTATACGAGCAAGTAAGTCAAGACATAAATAAAGCATTTATCTAGATTGACAAACCGGCCTTTAAGAAATACAATTAAGAACAATGGCAAGAACAACCCCCTCTAAAACCGCTGCTGATACAACAAAAACTGAGAAATCAAAAGAGCATTTTGTGTTACGCATTCCACGGTGGAGTTTCAAAGAGGGATCTCTCAATGCGTATTTGGTCTTTGCGCTTGTTATCTTTGCTTTTCTCCTAGGGATGCTGACAAATAAAGTTTTGTATCTAGAAAAAGCTGTCAAAACCGCCGCTAACGCAAACACCGCCAATACAAACACGAACCCCGAGGATACCATCCCTACCCAACCAGCTCCTCCACAAGTGGTAAAAGTTGACAACGGGAAGTTACCAGTTCTTGGTGACAACGACGCAAAAATAACCATAGTTGAATTTAGTGATTTACAGTGTCCTTTCTGTAAACAATATGTTGATGCCACACACGGACAGCTTAAAGAGAAATACATTGATACAGGCAAAGTGAAAATAGCGTTTCGCCATTATCCACTCACCTCTATCCACCCAAACGCGCAAAAAGCAAGTGAAGCCACAGAATGTGCAAATGAACAAGACGGATTTTGGAAATATCATGACATACTCTTCGAAAATCAAGACACATGGTCTCCTCAGACGTCATCTGACGCCATAAATTCCTTTGTTGACTACGCAGGAGAACTTGGAATGAACACCGACCAATTCCGATCCTGCCTCGAAAGCAGTAAATTCAAAAAGAATGTTGAGGATGATTTGGCAGCAGGCAACGACGTCCAAGTAGACGGTACGCCCGCGTTCTTCGTCAATGGCTACCGCTTAACAGGCGCCCAACCGTTCAGTGAGTTTGAAAGTGTGATTGAGGCTGAGTTGAAGAAGTAAATATCGTAACCCTCTTAAATTCTTCTATTTCCAACTGATAAAAAATAGTATATAATATATCATTCTATGCCAGAGAATGATAATCAAGCCTCCCCAGGTGAAAAATTAGCTCGTGTATCTGCTAACCTACATCCGGATTTAGATGCTGGAATTCGAACCGCAGCAGAGGCAGATGGCACATCATATACAGCAACCTTGACTGAAGCTGTAATGCTCTATTTGGCATATAGGGAAGCACTAAGGAAGAAGGAAATGCCAGCTTTTGTGAGAGAGACACCTAGTGGTGCGAAACTTATTCGCGAGATGTTATTACCCTCTGCTGTTATTTTTAGAGAGCGTTCTAAACGGAGACGTAGACAATAATCTCAATTGGCTTAGCGAGGTCTTTTGAAGCAAGGATTAGAATTCAACTATACCATAAGCAGCTTCATTGGCTTTAACGTTCTCTGAAACGGATCAAGGATGAGGCCAATTGCTTCAAGCGTCATTACACCCAGTAATAAACTGTCTCCTTTTTTTCCAAAAACTACAGGTGCGACCGCACGCATCCCATCTATTTCAAAAATAGCATCCCCTATTTCCCGATCCATTGTGGTACCGTCAGCTAAAAGAAATGTTTGCTTTCTATGGGGCTTTATCCCAAGCCTTTTCAGATCGTCTCCAGGCACCACTGAATACGTCGCGCCACCATCAACCAAAAATTTTTTTTCCAAACTCTTTGTCGGTTTCTCTGGATTTTTTACTGTAACATTTACAAAAGTAACTCCCATATTGAATCTATTCTAGCAATTGAATCCGATTGAAACAAGCGGCTATTGGCTTTCAAGCAGCTTTTCCCCGAAACAAATGATTTATTCTTATAACAGGATCACGAAATTGTTGTACTTGTAATGCATAGCTGCCATCTTTATTGATAAGCAGGCCTAATTGTTGTTGTGGTACTCCATTATGAGCATAATCAAATGTTACACTCTCGCTTTGAGGACCCTCAGTAAAATTCTGATAATTTATAATCACTTCCCTTGTTTTTGTTTTGTTGGTTAACGTAATCCTCAGCCTGTCTTCCGGAAGCAGTTCTGTTTGCTTTCTCCCATGCTTATCAAGTGAGATCGCTGGTCCGATAGGGGTAGTTACTCCTGGAAACATGGGACTAAACTCATCCCGAAGCTGTTTTCTTAATGCAAGCTCTTCTTGAAGTGTCGGAATATCAAAAAGCTCTTCCAAACTGGATTGCGAAAGTCTTGGGTCTTCAAACTCTCATCTCAACAGTAAAAGATACGGCTCCCGCCAAAATGTATCCCGGGCAACAGTAACTTGGGGAGTATACTCATTTCCAGCTTTCCCAATATCTTCTTGTAATGCCATACCTTTATGCGGAGTATACCAGAAGAAAAAAAAACTGTAAACTACAGTATATGAAACTCCTCAAATGCCTCTTCCCCTTCTCCCCACTCAAACCCAAACTGTTTAACTTCCGCTAAAAAAGGGCCCTTCTTGCAGACATCCAGCATCTGTTCAATGACTTTTTCATCTCCCTGAAATACTGCCTCAACGCCGCCGTCTTCAGTGTTGCGTACCCAACCGGTCAAACCCAACGTGCGCGCATTACTTTTGACAAACTGTCGATACCCTATTCCTTGGACACTCCCTGAGATAAAAACATGTGCTTGCTTCATTAAACAAATTATAAATTATCCATTCCAAGTTTCAAGTACTTAATATTACTGATATAATTTTAGAATACATGAAAACTCTTATCTTCTTTTTTTCGATTCTCGCATTGACATTACTTTTTCACCCACAACCAGTCTCGGCCCATGTAGAAAAGTCTTATGCCATCCAAATGAATGATAAAGGTGCCTCCCCCACCTCAATTGAGATAACACAAGGTGATACAATTGTTTTCGAAAATACAGGCACTTCACCCATATGGCCAGCATCAGATATGCATCCTACGCATCAGATTTTCCCTGAATTCGATCCCAAAAAAGCGGTCTCCCCTGCAAAAAGCTGGAGTTTCCGTTTTGACAAAAGTGGCACTTGGAAGTTTCATGATCATCTCCATCCAGCTGTTGTGGGAACAATCACTGTACGGAAAGATTCACACCGTCCTGATGAGGAGAGAAAAAAAGAGAGTATTAGTCCGCATAGAAAAATGCAAATCGCGTATACAAAAATCTATTATGGTATATTGCCAGAAAAACAAGAACAGTTTTTGCGTACCATAAACGTACATGATTTAGCAGAAAAAAATAATCAAAAGGATGAAGAGCAAATACAGTATCTCCTGTCCGTATTTGGACCTACCACACTCATGGCAGACCTTCTCGCAGACACTGGTCAGGGGTTTACGGTTGACTGTCATCAAGCTGCCCACAAATTAGGCAGATTCTCATATGAAATTTATGCAGCATCTGTTTTTAAAGATGGCAGTGCGGCATGTCACTCAGGATTCTATCATGGCGCCATGGAAGCATTCATCAATGATAAGGGCGTGGATAATCTTCCTTCTGATATATCTTCAGTGTGTAACAATTTTGATACGCGTTTTGGCAACTTTGAATGCTTTCATGGCGTAGGTCATGGACTATTAGCGTTTGTAAATTATGATTTGCCTGAAGCAATCAAACTCTGTGGGCAACTTGGGAATAACCAAAACGCCTGCTACGGTGGGATGTTTATGGAAAATATAATGGTAGCACAAGGGTGGGGCGCAATACCTGATCACAAAACGAAATGGCTCAGTAGTGATCCACATTTCCCATGCAACAGTATCCAGTATGAGCCTGGCATTCAGTATGAGTGTTATCAGATGCAAACAAGTTGGATGCGCACGCTTTTTAATGAGAATGCTGAAAAAATCATAGCCGAATGTAGTAAAGCACCTGATCAGCAGATCTCCGTGTGTTATAGAAGTTGGGGTCGAGATATTGCAAGTTTTACTTTGAGAAATCCTGAAAAAATTGCATCTGGGTGTAGTGCCGTACCAAACGTTGAAAATTATATAAGGGAGTGTATCAGTGGTGGGCTAAATGTTATTATTGATTTCTGGGGAAATAATCTCACAAATCAAGGATCTGATCTGTGTAATCGTTTATCAGAAACCCACAAACAATTATGCTATGAAAACCTCGCATGGAGATTACCTGGGCTTTTCAGTAAAACAACAGATTACGCAAAAGTATGCACACATTTTGAGCCTAAATATCAGTATCTTTGTAACAAATCTTGAAGGAGTAAGGGTTAAGGGTTAAGTTTACTTTCCCCTTTCCCCTTTACGCTTTCCCCTTTTCTCAATTCTTTTAACTTCCACATAAACAGCGCGCCTTTGTTATCCGCCTTACTGTCTACCGTAAACGAGAGCGCTTTCTCAAGTATGGAGCGGTGCACAGTCTTGGCTAGCTTCATATAAAGACTTTTATGCTTGTGATCATCAAGTGAATCTGCCAAATGAAGAGCAAACGTTTGAAATTCACGTGACACATACTTGTCTGTTGAGGGATTAAATTTCGTAAGAACTTGCTTGATTGACTGCATAGTATGAAGGGTATCATGAGTATCAAGGGTACCAAGTGTATCAAGGGCGACGAAGTCAAAAAAGCTTTTGATACCCTTGATACTTTTGATACTCTTGATACCCTATTTTGTATTAAACCGATTCATCGAGGCTTCAATTCCTTTTTCAAGAGCCATCTGAAGCGCTTTTGAACCGTGCTTGATGAGTTCTCGAGCTTTCCCCTGCTCACTTGCGTTAAAACTTCCTAAGACATATTCTTTTGCATCACGGAATGTTTGTCTCCCGATTGGATGTTCTTTATCGTGGGATGTGCCTATTCCCAACCGGTACCGCCAGAATTTATCGGTGCCGATTGCTTCCATAATCGACTCAACCCCATGATGACCAGCTCCCGCACCGCCAAATCTGATCTTCATGCTGCCAAGCGGTAAATCGAGCTCATCATACACGACCCATAGATCTTGCGGCTCGATTTTATAAAATGAGAGAAGCAAACTGACTGCCATGCCAGAATTGTTCATGAATGATTGGGGTTTGGCTAAAATGATCTTTTCTTGGTCGCCTGCTTTGGGTTTGAAGGTAATGATCGCAACATCGCTTTTGAGCTTCGTATTACTGGACCATTCATCAGCGGGTCCACTACAATCCTTCAGTAAATGCTCCACTACCAAAAACCCGCTGTTATGACGAGTATTTACATACTTCTCCCCAGGATTTCCGAGTCCTACGATAAGCTTCATATTAAACTATTAAAGACATTGTACAGCAAAAAGTGTTAAATTTCAGTAAGACTTCATGCAATAATTATTTTTAAATTTTTCTAAAGCACCACTTCAGCAATATTCTCCAGAATTTTAATCATGCTCACAAGTTTTGATATAATCCACGTTATGGAAAAATATAGACCGTATGAGCGAAAGCTTCGATTCAGAAAATTATTGCCGAAAAGATTTCAACCGCAATCTGAACCAATAATCAAAGTACGTATTTTTTATTCTTCCCATGGAACTGAAAGAGATCGTTCAGGTATAGGAAGACACATGAGAGGTGCAGATATAGTAATACCAGAAGGTACAGGATGGACACAATCAACTAGCCAACGAGCGAATCTTTTATCACAAGGTGCTCTAGCTCCTGCTCAACTTCGAGGTAGTTATTCTCCAGACTCTGATGATGCGCAGCATGCTTTATGGAAACGAGTTTATAAATCAGGTAAGCCTGTAGCATATATTGATATACCTGAAGGTAAAAAGTTAGATAATAAATTAGATGCAGATGATACTACCATGCTAGCTATTGTTTCAAATATATTAACATCACCTAGAACTCCTCATTCTCAGTCATTTGAAGAGCTTGTACGAATAAGTCGAGCAGCAATTATTCGACATGGCAAGCATCAATCAGGAAGAGAAGATTATATGATTAAGCAATTTCTACCGACTGTAAAAACGGTCATCGCTGAGAAAGAGGAGTTACAAAAAAAAGATACAGTGATCGTTGAGCTCATTTTGGGCTCAGTGCATACGAGAATTGGCCACGTGCTCAAGAAGAAAGGTTATGAGGTGCAGAGAACATTTTCATATTCTCCACTTATCTTTGATCATTTTAGTGAAGGACTCAGAAGAGGTATTTTTAACAAATCAATGGACGATACTTTTATAGCAAGAGTATTTCTCACTGAAATTATAAGAACAATTACCGAAGTCCCTATAGATAAAGATTTTGACAAATTGAGCCAAATGTTACGAATAGTTGCTTCGCAATATTCTTATGATGAAATTAAAGATATGATTGAAGACTATTGGAGACAAGGAGAGCCAGAGAAAATAAAACGATACTTTACTCAGGCTTTAATGAGTACCAAAGGCGTGCAACTTCCGAGGACAGAAAAAGAACTGAATGTTTTTTTGGGTATAGCGTCAGGAAAGAGAAGAAAGAAACGGAGATAATTTATAAATCCAGCCTCATTTGCGGCACATCGTTTGCTTTCGCCTCCCCTTCCTGCCAAATCTTCACCTTCCCAAATTCCCCATCATACCCCGGATCAATCGAGATACTGCCAACGCGTACTTTCGTGACTGCTTGTGCGAGCTTCCCTCCCCCAACTTTTTCGATATCAGCAACCGGAGCTCTGAGAAGCACATGCAATTCTGATTCCAACTCAGAACAGAGCTTTGCGAACAGATTCTTTGATTTTTGACTGTTTACGGTTGAACCTAAAGATTCAGCAGCGATCTCAAGTAACGGTACCAATTTGACATATGGCGGTTGGTTATGCATCGCATCGGTGTACCACTTCAGACCATCAGCGTTATGTTTTGCTTGAGCACGATGTAATAATGTTTCGTCGGCTAGCTGTTGAACCCGGAAAAGTACCCCCTCAGTCATACGTTTTTTACAGACAGGACAACTATTGCCACCGGCTCTTATATCATCCGGCCCCAGTGCTACTTTACAATTACGATGCCCAGAGAAATGATACTTGCCTTCTTCAGGGTAGAATTCAAGTGTGTAAGCGATTTTGTTAAGGGTATCAAGGGAATTCTTTTTTTCGTTGCTCCTGATACTCTTGATACTTTGGTACATTATCGCTTTTCTTATATTCTCATAACTCGCCTCTTCCAAATCCATCACCGTCGCCTCACGTGCCATCTTGGATGGACTATGGGCATCAGAGAATGAAAGAACCGTGCGGTTCATGAGTTCAGTGACTTGCCAATTCATATCAGGATCACTCGAGAGTCCAGTCTCAATGCCATAGATAAACGGCGCGAGTTCTTCAAATGCCTCTTCCAGTGAATCAAATCCCGACGCTGAACCATAAACGCCAAAATGTGGTGTCCATATATGACATGGGATTAGCAAAGATTGCTCATCAATTGCTAGTAGCAGCTCGAGCAAATGCTTTGAAGAAATGCCAACAATTGGTCTACCGTCAGCATTGAGATTACACCCTTTGCTAACAAGTGTTTTATTAAATTTTTCAGCAACCTCAAAACTCGGAACAAAAATCAAATTATGAATCCGCCGCACCCGGTCCCCCTGCTTATAAATACTAGAAATCTCAGTCGAAAGTAAAAAATAAGGACTCTTCGTATTTCTCATTTCTCCTTTCTCACTTCTCACCTTATAAACCCCTTCACCTGCTTCCTCTAACTGCCCCCGAATCTCCTTAAACCACAACGGATGCGTAAAATCCGAAGCCGTCAAGATATCTAACCCTTTCTGTCGTGCATACTGTTCCATAACAGGAAGTGTCATCTGAGGAGAGACCGCGCGGGAGTATTTGGAGTGGAGATGGAGATCAGTAACGAAATGCATGATTTTTATTCTAGCATATAAACGACACAGGATTCATCTTTATAGACTTATAGTTTATTTCTCCTCGCTAATTTGCTGAAATATCTTCTGTATCAGGAGACAAGGTCATTCAATGAAATGAGGGCTAACGTATGGTAGAAGAAGATTTGGGAAAAGGCCGGAGAACTCGATCAGCTCGCGAAGTATTGCATTTGCACAGGATTTTGGGAACAGAACGAGGTACGGATTCTGGTATTGGTATAAAAAAGCGTCTAAAGGATTTTGATCCTCAGGATATCTCTCTCTTTGCTGGGGTCATCATTGTTGGTATAGGGCAAAATAGCCGTATTTGGGATGCAGATAAACGTGCTGACGCCTTGGCCATACTAGGACACGTCATTGGGCAAGTAGATCACATTGGGATTGTGCATGGAAGTTATGTCCGTACTGTTGTTAGTCAAAGTAAGACAGCTGATCCATGGGGTTCGATAAATAGCTTATTGGAAGCAGGGAAAATTATAGCCCCGCATCTTCCCAGAGACGGACACACAATCCATACAATAAGAACAGCATGGAACGGTGTTGATGCAAAAATGAAAGGCAATCTTGATTGGCTCATGATTCGCGGGAAGGTAGACGAAATAACAGCAATACTAGATTCCCCAGCTGATGAGAGGGCTGGGTCTTCTACCCTCTTATACAAGAGGCCACCTGAAGAGCATGCAATCGACAGAACGAGTCGGATAAGATGGCTAGGCGTGAACCTTACTCCCGACTCAGTAATCTCGATAGAAGAACTATCACTCCTCTTTGGTGTAAAGAGTCATAGTATAAGAGATGACCTTGATATCTTTGTCGCTGACGAAATAGAACAATATGTTGGAGAAGCACAACAGCGAGGGCAAAGCCCTGCGGAAGCTGAAAAAGAATGGCTTGACACACAAATACACCGTTACAGAACAAGATATGCGTCTTTAGTTGATCAGCAAAAGAGTGAGTACGATCCTGATCAAGCTGCTATCCTTAAGGCTACAAAATCTTTATATGGAAGAAATCCTCTTTTTTTAGCTATACAAAAACGCCGTCTATAATTTGAAGCGGAATAAAGATATTATTTCTTCCCCTGATCCTTATACATCGCAATCAATTCATCAACCGTCGTTGCATCCTCTGCTTTCTGAATTGTATCCAATAAATTGTTAGTCGTGATCTCCGAGTACGTTTTTCGTAATTTACCAATTCCATAACTTAAAGCGTCTCTCCGCGATGTATCAGATAATTTTCTATACGTAGCAATATCTCCCTTAGAAATCTCTAGGTCTCCCAAATCTAGCCCAAAATGTAATCCAACGACTATTCTCTGCCTCGTGGGCAACCCCAATATTGCATTTACTATGCTTGCAGGTAGGCGTGTCACTTCTTGTTCATCAGTCGCGCTCTGAGCGGTATTTTGATTTGAATCTGACAAGATAATCCCAGGGTCTCTATCTCCATCTTCAGAATGAAAATAAGCATCAAGAGACAAATGTCTTCGATCAAAAAGCAATGCCTTTGCTCTCAATATTGAAAGCTCGTCTAAAGACACTCCCATTTCTTCTGCAACCTCCTGGTCTGTCAGTCGTATTCCTAAAATCTCCCTTGTATCGATATCTAATAACCTAAGCTTTTCAAAAACTGCTACTTGCGTTTCTGGTGCCCTCGCTAGTGAACCAGTCTTCTCAATTCCTCGATCAATATATACCCTGATCCACCATTTAGCATATGTCGAAAATTCGTAGCCAAGCCTCCAATCAAATTTTACTGCAGCATGATCCAAACCTACTCTTCCAAACTGTACAAGATCAGAACCCCCTACCCCACGATCGGCAAACTCGACTAAATGAGCCTTTACGAGCGTATCCACCAATCTAAGATTGTGTTCCAAGAGCTCGTTTCGTGCTCTATCAGTGGCATCTAATATATTCCTAACCTTTCCTACTACAGATTTTTTCTCATGAGCATTCTTCCATCGTGGAGCTTCTGTCCATTCATACGTATCTACAGCTGCCATTTTGTTTTGCAATACTGCTCCCGATCTGTGCCTTCTATCTTTCGTAACTACTGTGAGCTTTATTTTATCCTGAAGACCAAGCAGTACAAGCATGTCTTCTGCCAGACCCAAGGCTAATGGATTGTCAGGTAATCTCTCTCGTCCATGAAGTATTTGCAGCTTTCTGGGAACGTTAATTGTATTAGTATCTTTTGAAAGAATATCCCAAAGCAATAACCCCGCCATTGCCCTACAGCTCATTAGTTGCACCAAACTCGTCACTTTTTCAGTGCCAAGTTCTCCAGTATCGACGCTACCAAACCTCGTACTATTAATTTCTCTAAGCGCATTTGTTGCAGCAGGTGTTAAACCGTCGGGATGTAGTCCAACGGGGGAAAACTTGAATTGTCGACGAGGTCTATTAACTTCTGTAGCCATAGTATATAAATAAGAAACTGATTATATACTTGATAGCATAACTGATGCAACATGCGGTACTATTTCTTCCCCTGATCCTTATACATCGCAATCAATTCATCAACAGTCGTTGCATCCTCTGCCTTTTTATCCTTGTCCCTAAAAGAAACCAGTCTTGGAAATCTCAACGCATACCCCGGCTCCTTGACCCCATCCTTCTCAAGAGCCCCTGCGGTATGCATCGGACTTCTCGTAATCTCATCTGCCAATACCTCAATCACGATCTCTGGCTTGACCCAGACACTTGGTGTAATAAGTGAATGCACCCGGGCGGGCTTGTGATCGAGTTCTAGGCCTTTTGTTTTTTCTTTGATACTTCGCCACTCTTCATCACTCAACCCCGTTCCAATGCGCGTTACACTGACAAATTGATCTTGTTTCTTATCATATAAGCCAACGAGTAATGCACCTGCGCCAAATGCTGTTCTTTTGCCTTTTCCAAAAATATACCCTAATAGGACACAATCAATCGTATCTTGCAATTCACCCGACGAATGCCTTTTCAACTTCACCCAATTAAAATTCCGCCCTCCAGCTTCATAAAATGACTCAGGCTTCTTGACAACCACACCTTCAAGACCTTTTGAAATTGCATCATCAAGCATAAACTTAAGATCTTTCGGATCTGTGAGGATATCTCCGGTTGCGGGAATCAAAATATCCTTATCTGGAATCACTTTCTTTAAAATCTTCATCCGCTCAGTCAGCGTTGCATCAATCAACGATTTCCCGTCTATATATAAAATATCAAACACAAATGCCCTGAGTGGCAAACTCTGTGCCATCTCTGCTATATTATGCTTTCGACGGCGTTTCGTTGTCTCTTGAAATGGCAAAAATTCTTCAGAATCCGGCTGATATGCCAGCGCTTCACTATCGAGAATCGCAGTCTTTGCTTTGACCTGTTTCAAAGTCCCTTCAATCAACTCTGGAAACATATGCGTCATGTCTTCAAGATTACGGGAAAACATCTCAACCTTGTCTCCATTTTTATGAATTTGCACACGGAAGCCATCGTATTTATAGGTCGCATGGATACCATTTGATATATTGTCACCTTGCCCCTCGGAGCCTTGGCGAAGTGGGGCCATTTTACTGAAAACTTTTTCAGGGTTGGGCAATCGCTCACAAAGCTCAGACCGAATCGGTCTGCCAACGGTAACAGTCAGCGCTTGTACTTTTTCCAAACCGCCTTCAAGAAGCGTCTTGCCAATAAGTCCTAAATCTGAAGTTTCGTTATATGCCTTTTCAAGAAGCTTTCTATTACTGCGGTCCCCCAAAATAGCCAATGCCAACCCGTCCAAAATAGTCGGATCCCCAATACCCAATCGTGTGTTACCTAAAGGAATCCGCACCAGATGCTTGGCCGAAACCGCATCCATATGCTCAAGTAAAATTTTTAAGGCAGTAATTTTTTTCTCAACACTCCCAACGCCGCCCGTATGCGCTATATTGAGAAGCTCTTCAAACACCCGCGCGATAGACAATTCTTCTTTTTTACCCCGCTTACGCTTGCTCTTTGACAATTCATATGCAACCAGTCCCAAATCACCTTTCTTGCTATAGTCTTCAAGCACTTCGTCTTTTGACAAACCAAATGCCTCCCCAATACTCTGCGCCACCATCTTATCTGCCATACCGATCTCAATCGGCTCATAAAACGGCGCCACCCTTCCCTGCGCCAGATACATAACTTTGTCTATTGTTGTTTTATCAGTTTTCTTAAACATCTCAGCCAGAATATCAATCAACACCAACCGGGATGATGTCTCTTCAAGTTTTTCGAAATACTCTGTCAATTCCGTAAATTTCATATTAATAATTTCTCATTTCTCAACTCTCATTTCACTAAGCCCTAATATATTTCGCGCCTTTCGTGCTCCCCGACTTTTTTATCAGTCCATTCTTAATCAAATACTTCAACTCATTCAACACAGTATCTTCTGAAACCATCGGGAAGAGTTGCTTAAAACCATTATTTTGCAAATATCCTGTTTTTTGTATATACTCAATAATCTTCAGCTGCCGGTCAGTGAGCATAATCGGTGCTCCACCTTGCTGCTCTTTGAGCTTTACATCAACGGAAATCTTTTCAATCTTTTCTTTAATTTTGGAAAGCTCAATTGCCAAACCTTGAGTAAAATACTCTAACCACTCACTCAAATCACCATCGTTACGTCCGACACTTTGCAGTGCTCGATAATACTCGGCTGCATCATGATCAAAATATTCCTCAAGGGAGAAGAATTTCCGGATATCATAATTTTCATGGAAAAGAATGAGTGTCGAAAGGGCGCGTGATACCCGTCCATTCCCGTCCACAAACGGATGAATCCTCGCCAGCTCATAGTGCACGATACCACTTTTGAGTACGGGATGGATATCATCGGGAGTCGCCTTGTTGATAAACGTAATTAATTCCTGTACTTGCATCGGAACTGCAACCGCGATAGGCGGTTTGAACGTCACTTCTCCGGTCAAACTATTCTTCACAACGACTTGCGTCATCCGATATACCCCACATTTCTCAGGAGGCAAGATCTTTTCAACCGTCATCCTATGCAACTTAAGAATAAATGCTTGATTAATGCTCTCCTCCAACTTCTCCTCTCTCATCTCCCCAAGATACTCCATCACCCGCCGGTAATTAATAACCTCCTGAATATCCCGGGCCCGGGCCATAACCGGCTGCCCCTCAATCACTTTCTCCGCCTGATCGATATTCAACTCATTGCCTTCAATATGCGTACCATGATGCACCGCCCGCACAATAGCATCTTTCTGAAATTCTTTTTCATAATAAGGCAGCAGAGGTGCATGCGCAATAACCTCCCGCGAAGCCTCGATGATGCCGATGTGTTTGAGGATAGTGTTCGTGATGGAATACTTTGGAGTAAACATAGATTAAAGACTTAGAATTTAAGATTTAGGAATTCTTAAATCTCAGTTATTATTGCGCATTTCCCGAAAAAAGGCAATCAACTAAACTCTCTTCCTTCCTTCGGAGCGGCCACCAAAACTTTCCTCTCTGCCTAACAAGCCGTGATACTGACTTTGCGATAGGCCCCATTCACCTGTAAATAACCTTGCGCTGCCGGTCATTACATTTGCTCTCCCACGAGTACCAAGCAACAACGAAGTGGATTGCTCATCAAAGTAGTGGTCTGTTAATAAATGATTAAATTGAGAAGCTACTACGTATGTCTGTAATCTTTGTCCTTCCCTCCCCTCCTCAGCAAACTTTTTGCCGAGTTCTCGTCCAGTCATATTTTTATTTGGTGACTCCTGATCCATTTCTACTGAAATACATCCCCCTACCTCAGAGCTGTTAGTTAACTTTGTCCGTAATAATGAATTTTTTATACGTGTAGGTAATCCTAACAGAGCAATACCTTGCTGTACCATGACACTATCAGGTAAAAGCAAAACTCCTCTGTTTGCCGTTTTCAATGCTGCTAATTCTTCCGTTGTACGATCACATCTAGGTACCTCTAACTCTTGCTCCAATCCTCCTTCTTGTGCTTTTACTGTCCAAAACGTTAGCCACGTTTCATTAACCAAGTCAGGTGTCAGAGAATTACCTTCCCAGGCTTCTCTATATCTTTGTATTACATCTTCCAAAGAGTTTGGCTCATATTCTGATGCCTCAAAAATTGTTTTAGGGGTACTAGGAGGAACGTCATCTACACCATGTCTTTCCTCGGCTAATTGCAATAATACAGTGGCTTGTGCTGCCAGTACATCATCACCCTGTTCTATAAACCAATTTCTTGCCTCCTTAATAGACATAGACCATGATTTTATCACATTATAGGCCATGATTCAATGCGAATTGTTTGATTATTTATTTATTGGAAGGTACTAATAACGTATTCATGACTTGGGGGATCTCTTCTGCCAAATCTGAAGCATTAAAGTAGTAGCCAACTTTTTTATAAAGTTCCTCTCCAGCTTTCTTATTAATATATGATCCTGCTGTTGCAGCAAGCCATAAATCATTTTTTGTTGCCAAGGCAGCTACGAGTCCAGCCAGCACATCCCCCGTCCCACCCTTGGTCATCCCAGCATTACCTCCTGAGATTTCGACACATTGCTTGGGGGAACAAACAATATCCTTTTGCCCTTTTAAAAGAATCGTGGCATTATATTCATTTGCAGCTTTTTGTATTATGTCATGCTGAACTTGTTTCAGCATCTTCTCTGGATTCCGGATCAAGTCCGGAATGACAGGAGAAAAAACCCTCTCAAATTCCCCCTGATGCGGAGTCAAAATGACATTGCCATTAAGCTGCTTGAGCCACTCAAGCTCCATCATCTGGAGCGCTCCTGCATCAATAATCCATTTCTTCTCAGGATACTTCTCCAGTAAATATTTCGTCAAATAATAACTCTGCAACCCTTCATCTTCCAATAAATTTATTTCCTTCAAACTTTCCCCTTTCCCCTTTCCCCTTTCCCCTCTCACTTCCGTTCGCATCATCCCCGGCCCTATCAGTACTGCTTCTGCTTCTTCAATATACGATTCAATCTGATCTCGTGGCACCACAATCCCATTTCTAAATTCTTTCTTGAGCTCACGCACAATTGCATTATTCTCAGGCACTGAAGAATAGAACAACATATCGACAAGCTTGCTCGCAATCGTCAATGCCCAAAGAGATGCAGCATGAAAGAGGTGTGAGCCCCCAATAATCATAAGCTTCCCATTCTGTCCTTTGTGGGAGTTAGGCGGGGGGATGTAGAGATTTTTAAGTTGTTCTGGGTTAAAATGCTGCATAATAGTTTTGGCATCATTGTTCAATTGCTACCTTGCTTCATTGTTAGATAACAGTGTAACAATGAGTGAACATAGTGAACGAAACAATGTAACAATCTCCTCTATCCTAATTCTATCACAGCATGTGTTCCTTCCATATTCTTATCGATAAACTCCTTATGTGTCGTTGTAATTATTGTCTGATAGTGATTTGTCATATGCAAAACATGCGCTATGTGTGAGCTATCTAATTCCGAAAAAATATCGTCGAGGATGAGGAGCGGCTTGGTCTGTAATTGATCCTCAAGATATGAAATATGTGTTTTTTTAAGCTCCAATGTAACAAGCCGTTGCTGTCCTCTTGAGCAAAAATATTTTACATCCTCAAGCTCTTCTGAAACAGGATGGAAGGACTGGATAAAAACATCATCTCTTTGTGGTCCAACCAATGTCACCCCAGCCCCCACTTCAGCATCTTTATATTGCAATAGTCTAACGCGGGAAATAATACTTTTATCATAGATAAGGATATAAGGAAACAGTTTTTTTTCTTGTTTGTTTATATAGTCGATCAGTGCTTCCCGCTTGCTGGTTATAATATCACCATTGGTAATCAGGAGCTCATCCCAGTACGCAAATCGTTCTGCATCCCGCCTGCCACTTTTTTGAGCCAGCTCCAAAAGTGCATTCCGCTGACGCAATGCTTTGGTGTAAGTCGTATATGCGGATTCATATTCAGGATCTGTTTGGTCCAATACTTCATTAAGAAATCTCCGCCTGTCCCCTGGCTGACCAGAGACGATATCGAGATCTAATGGGGTGAAGAGTACCACGGGAAGTTTTCCTGCAAAACTGCTGCGGCGTTTGGGAACACCGTTAACCATATATTTTTTAAGCAGCATCGCCTGCGGACTTTCAGAGAGTACTACTTCAAGCTTCTCCGCCTCGCCATCCTCTTCTATCTCACCCGCTACATGCGAAACCGCTTTCTCAAACGCAATCAATTGCTTTTCGCGACTTGTACGAAAACTCCGACCTGTCGATAAAATGCTAATAGCTTCAACGAGATTGGTCTTCCCCGCAGCATTGGGCCCGACGATAACAGTTAATTGTGGATCAAACGTGAAACTTGCTTTGTGGTAACTTCGAAAATTTTGGAGAGAAAGAGATTTTAGTATCATTCTTGAGGTGAGAGGTGAAAAGTGAAAGGTGAAAAGTAAACTAAAACGATTTTATCTATTTTTCACTTCTCACCTTTCACTTCTCACTTTTATTCAATTACTGTTCCTACAAAGGGCTTATTATCAAGATATTCTGAAACATTTTTCAAATCAGCACCCGACATGACGACTACTTTTATCCCTAGTTCTTGTGCTTTTTTAGCGGCAATCGGATCAAATGGCGCGTTCATCCCTGGAATCCATTTATCACCGACGAGTTGTCTGAAGCCATCCCACGTGATTTTCTTGTATGGTTTGGCATCAGGGAATTTTTTCGGATCTTTATCATACACCTGCTCGATATTGCTCAGATTAAGAACGGTTTTGACACCGTAGTCTTCACAAAGAAGCGTTGCGCAGTAATCAGTTGACCAGCCTGGCTTCCATCCCGATGCGACGACGACAGACTCTGTTACTTTTCGGATGATATCATAATGGCGGATAAGTTTGTGATGGGCAATATCGCGGAAGATTGTGCGGACGAGGTGTGCGTTCAGGGTCGTTCCATGGACGCCGAGCCAGTCCATATCTTCATGGGTCAACTCGTGCCCTACTACTTCACGTCCCGCATCGATAAAGTGCCGTGCGGTCGCGCCTCCCCCTATAATCAAAAAAAACTGGCGTTTTGTGTCTTTCGCCAGTTCCGATCGGATAAATGTATTGAGTTTTGTGAGAAACTCAGTCGCAATCCCTCCATTGGGGACAATGAGGGACCCCCCGACTGAAATAATAATGCGCTTACGCCCGTTACTGTTTCCCATACTTTATTCTTTCACTGGTACTTTATTATAGTAACATAAAAGTGCGTCAACAGACAATTTCCGCCCCTAATCGGCATTTTGGCCCCGCTGAGCAGGGCCAAAATGTCAACATAGCGTGGCTTTTGCAATGAGCTCTAGACAAAATCCATAGAGAGTGTAGAACATTTTGCAAGGTTTGTCAAGACAGTCGTCGCTTTTTGACAACGCATATGATATAGTAATATTACTAATGTCAGGTTGTCAGGCACATGATATGATACAATCATATATTATTTATTAAAAAATGGATAAAATTCTTACATATCTCAAACAATTAGACCTATCAGATATCGAGGCCAAACTCTACCTAACCCTTCTTCGGACAGGTCCGCTAAGCGTACGCGAGTTGGCTGAAACCACAGAAATAAAACGTACGACCGCCTATCTTTATATCGACCAACTTGTTGAAAAAGGCTTGCTCATGAAACTGGTCAAAGCCTCACGCAAGCTTGTTGCTGCAAATGAGTTGGATAGTCTCAATCTTCTCGTTGAAAAAAAAGTTGAATCAGCAATGTCGATTCAACAAAACTTTCCAGACATTCTAGAAATTCTAACCACTTCTTTACCGCAAGAAAAAGATGCCGGTGATGCTGAAATAATATATTACAAAGGTAAAAATGGTGTAAAAAAAATCTATGAGGAGGCATTGCAGGCTGAGGTTTTATTTTCCTATGTTAACATCGCGGATATGGAAGATATGTTCCCTCAGAACATTATGTCCTTTGATAGTGCATTTCAAAAAAACAAAAATCTTATCTTGCGCGAAATTATTGAAGATTCACCTGCTTCCAGAAATCAAGCAAAGCTACTCACAAAGAACGAACGATATAAATTTAAATTTTTACCCAATGATGTAAAAATAAGTGCGTCTGATATTTTGATTTATGACGGCAAAGTAGCAATCATAAATGTGCGGGACAAGATCACGGGCATCATACTGCATAACAGAGATTATTATAATATTTCAAAGGAACTATTTGATTTCATGTGGCGATTTTTGCCTAGCCCCAAATAATCTTCTACGCAATCATTTCGGAGGATTCATCAACTTATCCAAGTAGGTCTTTACCTTTATTAAATCCAACGTACTCTGCGTCTGTAGATTGGTTTCAGCATCTATTGAGAAATTAATTTTATAATAATTCTTCAAATCTAAATAAACCTGCAGATGGTTAGGGCCAAAACCTCCTGCCAATCCGATATTATTGATACCTTTACTAAGACAGAGATTTATTTTCTCTTCATATGCTTTTTTGTTCTCTTTCACTCCCCTGCCGCCGCTATTATCAAGAATAATAAATACTTGTTTACTTTTAACTTCTTTAATAAATTGTGAATTATTAAGAAGCGCAATTTCTTTATCACTTATTGGAAAATGTACTCGAAAATGTTTTATAGCATATTGTAGTACTTCAAGATGGTCTTTTTTCATATCATTAAGCACTATTCTTTTTATAAAAGGAAACTTCTCGGCGAGTAATTTTATTTCTTCTTTGTAGTTTTTCGATTTTTTAAACGTATAGTGCAACACTGGTACCAAGGGGGGAAAACAAAGAGTAGCAGTCTTAAAGAGTTTTTTAACATTCATTTGCTTGGTCTCATCCGTAAGTAATGAACTATCTGCGCTTATGCCTATTCCGATACGCAAATACGGATCACTACTATGTGCATTGGCTAACGCCGATATGGCTTTGATTTCTGATACACTTTTAATTCCGGTCACACCCAGATAATAATTACTGTTGTATCTGGGATCAAAGTGTTTAAATTTAATTCGCTTTGTTTCAAGGTAGCGCTTATTATATTTATTTGCCTTAATTTTCAATGGGATACATTCTAAAATAGTAAATCCATACTCACGCAGCGCGTTCACTTTTGAAGGATTATTGGTTAATAGTTTTAATTCTGAGACATGCAGCTCTTTAAGTATTTTCTCTGCCACCGAATATTCCCGAGGATCAGGCTCATGCCCTAACAAAATATTGGCTTCATGTGTATCATAACCTTGATCTTGTAAGGCATGCGTTCGAAGTTTTTCGTACAGACCTATACCCCTTCCTTCCTGCCTAAGATAGATAAAAATTCCATTTCGGGATTGGAAGATCATCTCAAGGGCTTTTTCCTTTTGATGTCCACAGTCACATCTGAGGCTACCGAAACTATCTCCGGTTATACATTCACTATGCACACGTACCAAAACAGGTTTGTGAATATTTAGTTGAGGTGTTATGAGGGCAATAGGCTCTCGTCCGATCTCTCCTGGCCAAACGACAATATTAAAATCACCATACTTGGACGGCAATGCTGCGCTTGCATTTTTATTCTTCATACTTCGATATTATCATAAAATTAATCATATTACAACTATAGGTTAATAATTTTTTCCACCCTGAAGCTGTTATCCGACGATTTATACAAGAAAAAAAACTCACTCCCCCTTTATTATGAAGCCCAATTAAATGCCAATTTCATTAAATAACTTAGATCACTTACTGAAGAGACTTACTAAATTTTTAATAAACTGTTAATTGACTACGTATACATTTACATTATAATAGCGATTATAATAGCATTTATTTATATGAAAAACATCAATGACTATTTAGAACAATTGGGACTCTCAAAAATTGAAGCGAAGATGTACGTAACCCTTTTGAAAAGTGGTTCAGTTAGTGTCCATGATTTAGCAGAGACGATAGAGGTAAAACGCACAACAGCGTACTTGTATATCGACCAGCTCGTTGAGAAAGGATTGGTTGTCAAAGTAGTAAAGGGAGCCCGCAAGATGGTCCAGGCTAACGAGCCGAAAGTGAGTTTGGAATATTTGTTGAAAAGAAAAATACAATCTGCAAAGGACTTGGAAAATGATTTTCCAACTATGTTACAGTCTATTACTACTTCCCACCCCCAAAGTCCAGACGTTGAAGATGCTGAAATTAAATATTACAAAGGTAAAAATGGTGTTAAAAAAATCTATGAAGAAGCATTAAAGTCAAAAGAGATCCGCGCGTATGTGAATATCGTGGAAATTGCGGAATTCTTGCCAGAAAATTACAAGCTATTTGATAATGCCCTTATAACGAATCCACATATGAACGTGTTTGATATTTGTGAAGACTCGATGGAAGCAAGAAGACGTCTTAAGATCGCGAAAGGAAAACATTTTTATAGACTCTTGCCTAGCCCTATAAAAATAACTTCAACAGATATTCTCATTTATGATGGTAAGGTAAGTATTATCGATTTGAAAGGTAAAATGAATGGCATTGTTTTATACAACACTGCTCTTTTTAATAACTTAAAAGCATTATATGACTACCTATGGCAGAAGCTTCCTGAACCAGAAAAATAATTGTCTTCTTACTTCTGACACCTCGGACAAAAAAACGTTCCCCTACCTCCCATTCTTATACTCGCAACAATTGTTCCGCACTTTGGACATGGCTTGCCGTCTTTTCTATAGATTTGAAAGAAATTCTGATAATCTCCTGCTTCACCGAGGGCGTTGACGAATTGCCACTCTGATGCGCCACCTACTTGTAATCCTTTTAGTAAAACAGCTTCGATTGCCTTCAGCAATTTTGTTTGTTCTTCCAATGTTAAAGACGATGAAGGGCGTTTGGGGTGAATCCCTGCGACGTACAAAGCATCGTTTGCATAGATATTCCCAATCCCGGCAAAGATCTTCTGATCCATGAGAAGTTGCTTAACGGGTGTTCTTTTTTTGTTGAGAATGTCTGTGAACTTCTCACGTGTCAAATCTTTTAAAGGTTCCGGCCCGAGCTCTTTGAAGTATGGTAAATTCGCCACAGAATCGCTTTTGACGACCTTTATCCACCCGAATTGACGAATATCCCGATAGAATAATAAACCCCCTTTATCCAAATGAAAAACCACATGTGTATAAACGTCCGGCAATGTCTCAACATCGACTTTAACCCTTGATACTTTTGATGCCCTTGATACACTTGATACTCTTTTATATATCAGTTGCCCAGTCATCTTTACATGCACTGCCAAACTGAAATCATTGGAAAGATCAATCACCAATCCTTTCCCAAACCGCCTCACCGTAGTGACCTGTGCACCAACAACATCCCGTGGATTGCCACTCAATTGCTTGGGCATGCGGACATCAATATCTTCAACCCTGTGACCGACAAGGTATTTTTGAAGCCCTATTCTGATTGTCTCTACTTCAGGGAGTTCAGGCATCATTCTCCCCTTCGTGCTGAAAATTCCCTCAGCAATAGATTCAGATCCAAGATATTCACACTGCCGTCATCATTTAAATCTGTTGTTTGTTTTTGTGTTTGGGTACAAGTAGCTGTATTTGAAGCAGTTTCGAGACAAGTAAGGAGCGCGTTATAATCAAGCGTATCCAAAACGTTATTGTAGTCATGATCCCCGACGACAAGTGCTGCAGATGGAAGAGCTGTACGGGTAAAGCTTGTAATCGTTTGTCCTTTGACTATTACTTTTCGCAGATAATTTTGCACGATTACTCTCACGGAGTACACACCTGTTGGCATGCTACTCTCAAGATCTATTGTGCCTCGAAAATCACCCGTTGCAGGAGCGTATTGTATCGTCCCAGCTTTCTCTGTAACTACCTTCCCTGCATTATCGATAATCGCAACCGTTATATCTCTTTGCGTGTGTCGAGGATTCTTATTGCTCAGAAGTGTGTCTTTAGAATTAACAGCATCTCCTGCTTGACCCAAACCATGCAGTAATAATGTCAAATCAATACTCGTTTTATTCGTAACAAGTGGTTGTGTAGGTACTCCTGTTGTTTGAGGGAGAGGTGTTCCTGTTGTTTTCGGGAGCGGTGTCACCGTAGCAGTAGGAGTTACGGTCGCTGTTGGTAGCTGTGTAGGTTGCATGGTGGCAGTAGTTGATGGCGGCGCAGTTGCTGCAACAGGCAAAACGATAATCGTGTATCCTTTCATAATACCTTTATGCGGCGTGCAATAGTACTCATAGGACCCTGGCTGTGTGAACGTGAAACTATAACTCTCTCCCTGCTTAAGCAGCGGTGACTCAAAAACTTCGGTGTTGCTATGCGCATCGTGTGGATCTTCATCAAGATTGGTCCACTGGACGGTATCTCCCACCTGCACTGTTAAGCTTTTCGGATCCATAGCATAGTTGATAATATTTACCTGATGCTTTGTCGCAGCATATTGTGTTGTTGTTTGCGGTTGCAATAATGAGGCAACGATAATTGGCAAAACGGCAATAAGTATCAAAAGTGGATATGCCTTTCGTAAGTGACTCTGCATGGTTCTTTTATTATACAGAAGTTGGGAGAATAGGTCTTACCTTCCTCAAAATAAGAGTGCTAAGAAACTAAGAAAAAATTTCAATAAGATAAGAATCAAAGCAAGGGCACCATTCTGCTGGCCACCGGAACCTGGTTGAGGAGCTTGCGTTGGCCCGGCAGTAACGGGGGGCTGCGTTGGTTGATTTATCGTGACATAAGGATCTGGTGTACTTGAAGGACTTCCCGAAGATGCTGGATCAGTAGGTGCACATCCCAAACATGCAAATGTTGGAGAAATATCAGTAGGAGCTGGCACTTCTGTCGGTACTTCTGATGGCACTTCCGATGGTACTTCCGTAGGTTCTTCTGTTGTCGGTTCAACTGTCGGTGTGTCCTCTGGTAATACGATAATCGTGTAGCCATTCATCTGACCTCTGTGCGGTGTACAATAATACTCAAATGTTCCCGGTTCTGTAAACGTAAAACTATAACTTTCTCCTTTCTGAAGCAAAGGTGACGCGAAGACTTCTGTGTTGCTGTGCGCATCATGCGCATCTTCATCTTGATTCGTCCACTGCACGGTATCCCCCACCCGCACCGTCATGCTCCTTGGATCCATTGCATAGTTCACTATATTCACTTGGTGCGTTTCTGCGGCATGCTGTGTCAGGGTTTGGCGCTCTGAAACCATAAGCAGCATAAGCGGCAGGATAAGAGCAAGAAGCAAAACTGATATATAAGAATTTTTTGACCAGAGAAGGCGTGTTATAAAAGACTTTTTCATGAGTATCCTCATTGTACGAATGGTACTGCAGTAAAGTCAACTCAGATTGCCATCCATCTGTTGACTAATTCCCGCTCTGTACGCATAATTCATATATGTTCCACTCTTCCACTTTTCAACGTGGCTTCTCTTTGATTGGGTTGTTTCTGCTTGTCAGCTTTTTTATCGTACTCCTCGCCGTTGGTTTGTTTATCGTTAATCCTGCAAAACAATACGCTCAAGAGAACAACACGACAAGAGCAAATAATGTCTTACTCATTGCAAACGCGTTGGGTCAATATATAACACATCAGGGAAATGTACCACCGAATATGACGCTTTCGGATCAGGAAATTTCAGGAGGTGGTGTGGATTTATGTAAGCTCCTCGTTCCCGACTATATCGTCGCGTTCCCCAAAGATCCCGCGCTGAATTCTCAAGATGCCACCACATGCCCTACTGAATATACAACAGGTTATACTATTCGGTTAAATAACGATAACAGCTTTACTATCAGTGCCCCAGCGACTGCTGTTCCACCGGCCAAGGAAATTATTTCAGTAACCAGAAAAATTATTTATGAAAAATAGCGTCTCTCTTTCTCACATCCTTCTCTCAACCGGTGTTTTCTTGTGGTTTTATGCCATAACATTCATTCAGCTGTCCAATCCCTTTAACACACTCATTACCAGTGTCTCTTGTTTGTTTTATTCCCTTTTGTATCTTGGACTACATCAGCACATTATCAGTGGTGAAATTCGTAGATTTATACTTATCGGAGCCTTTACGATTACGTTTACTGCGTTTTGGGCAAATATCGTTCATTTATTGTTTTTCTCAGCTGATCTCAATGCAGGAAAAGATCCCGAGTTTATGATACTGAATAGCTTGATTTACGCAGTTCTCTTTCTCCTGTTTTATAAATTAATGGATAATACACATCTGGAGCACCCGCGCCCTGAGCAATCACAAAAAACAATGCAGTTTATTCTCGAAGTAGCCTTTCCTATTATGGCTGCCATTTGTATTTTTGTCAGTACCTTATTACTCTATACCATAATGCTGCAGGTACATATCGGTGCTCTGCTCCAAGAAAGTACCGGTGTCGGCCCTCTCATTACCATGAGTGCTATAACCATCGTCGTAACTATTCTCTCAACCTATCTCTTTGAAAAATGGCTCTGGACAGTTGATAAACGGACCATGGAAATTGTCTTGTTCGCAATCACTATTGCCGGAGCTCTTTTAACCATCATCCTAGCCCGCATATAGAATAACGTTTGAAAGATATTGTTGACTTTATATAGCCACTAAGCAAAAATAAGGAGAGTGATCAGCTTCTTTAAACCAACACGTCTAAAAATTCTCCTCACAATCACTCTCGCTGCAGCCATTTATTTTATTTCAGTTGCAGGTCTGGCTGAGACGATACCCTTTATTTGGATTTCTGTGTATACTTTTATCGTCTTGCTCATAGGAAATTACCTTTATATAACTCCTCTCACTAACCTGTTGGTCGTTGCTTCTTTATCTGCAGAGAATGCGAAACTCATCCAGATGGTCATTTCACTACTAATCTTTGCACTCCATTTCTATATTCATGCATGCATCATCGCAGCTATCATAAAGTATCTGAGTCAGGATAATCGCGCGAAGAAATCACTTCACTCACTAAAAAATGGTTTTTTAAGTCTTTTTGCAAGCAGGTAGCTACTACTATTTCACAACCCCGTTTACGTAGGCTTTAATTTCTTTGATAAACCGCTCTTTTGAAAATTTTCCCGCTTGCTTTATGCAGTCTTTCGGATCCAATTTCATCTTTTCAAAGTTCTTAACAGCTGCACCAAGCGAATCAACCGTGGATTCATGAAAGAAAACGCCTGTCTTCCCATCAATCACCGTCTCTTTATATCCCCCGCCATGATACGCAATCACCGGTGTACCACAGAGCATTGCTTCAACGGGAGTAATACCGAAATCCTCATCAGTTGCCAATGCTAAAAAACCTTTCGCACCTGAGTAAAGCTTCACCAATTCCTCATCAGTTACCCGTCCCAGGAATTCGACATTCTCAGGCGCCTCTTCTGCCATTTGCTCGTGCCCTGTGTAATATCCAGCTGGCGCACCGGCAATCTTAAGTTTAAACCCATACTTCCTCGCCGCCTCAACCGCCAAATCAATCCCCTTCGCCCCGACAATCCTCGAAACAATAAAGTAATAATCCCTTTCCCCTTTCCCCCAGCCTTTGGCGAGGCCCGCTCTGAGCGAGGTTCGCCGCAGACGACTCGCCTTCGGCGGCTTCTCCCTTTCCCCTAAAAAAACCGGAGGATAAATCACCACCGCATCCCGCCGATAAAATTTCTTAATCCGAGCCTGTACTTCTTTCGAATTCGCAATAAAATAGTCAACTTTTCCGGCAGCCTTGAAGTCATACATCCGCATAAAATGCCCGACGATTATGCCATACACTTTCACCGGCCAAAACCGCTGCCACTCCACAGAAGTACGATAGCCATACAGCCACCGAGGAGGTGTATGGCAGTAACAGATTTCAACAAACACATGTTTTCCCGCAGCAGAGCCGAGGGGTTTAGGAAATCCTTTCGTAACGTACCAACTTGAAGATCCAATCACCACATCATACTTTGAAAAATCAAAACTCCCCCAAATAGCAGGCGCCAAGAACCGCAGCGGACTATGTAATTTTGTAGCAAAAAAAGGAATCCCATGCACCCAAGAGGCTTTTATTTTTTTATGCTTGAACCGCTCATATGCCGGCGATCCCTTCTTGTAAAATGCTGTATAGATCGGTGCATCAGGAAACGCTTCAGTCAAAGCCTCAAGCACCCGCTCCGCTCCCCCATATTCTTTAATATAGTCATGCACTAATGCAACCCGCAGCTGTTTCATTCCTGACCTTATTATAGTATAATCCTGGGACAAAATAATAGCTAATGGCTTACTCTCATACCATAATCAGAAGCGCTATTATTTTTATCATATAGTATGACAGAAAAAACTCCAGGTCAGCGACCAGTTACCCACGAATTGCTAGCAAGTAGTCAGAAAGTATTGCCACTTTTACATGGAAAAGTGAATATTGACACAGTAGGAGCAATCACAGGAGCTATAAATACTGCAGATACACATTTAACATCTTCTGAGAAAAGACGAATAAAACGACGACGTAAAAAAAAACTTTCTTCCAAAGATATAGCTAACTTCCATGAGGCCATAGACATTTTTGTAGCAGGAGGCGAACTGCCGAAGAATTTTAACAACGTTGAACTTAACACAATATTAAAAGATAAAAAAGACAAATTATTTGCCGAAGAAAAAAGGAGAGAAACACGACGCACAATCGGCATAATAAGTGTGGCTACTGCAGGAATACTCGTTTTAAGCGGAATTACCGGGAAAATAGTATATGACTATATGCAGGAAAACAACAGAGCATATGAACAGTCCATCCTCCTAACAGATCGCCCCTCTGCCCCTTCTTATTCAGGATGGCGCATAGAAGTTCCCGATCCAGATGTAGTGTATATACCGACAAAGAATTTTACTACCGTTGATGAAGGAGAAAGTATTGCACTACAGATAGGAAACGAAAAAGTTGATACAGGTTTTGAACCAGAGATCTATGAGAAAACTGATGGTTCCAAAACAATAAGAATTCTTAACCCCTTAGATGATCCTTTTCTTGTTCGTGTGTTGGATAAGGAAACGGTAAGGAAAGACAGTAACTATTATAGATCCGAAGAGTGGTTACTGCCAAATAATTCGAGACTTCTGAACTTAACAAATAATAAAGGTACGAGAATAACAGTACAAATAACAGACTCAACCCCGGATGCCGCCTCTGGAGACCACCGGTTTACTATTACTCCGATGGAAGAACAGAAGGAATAAACTGCTAATCCTGCAGAATTATCTCGTCAGCGGCGGTTTGTTTGATCGATCGAGTGGGACGTTCTGATTTTGGTTTGTATTTCGCTGGGCTTGCCTCTTGGAGATAAATCTTTTGGAGCGTTGCATCCGCCCAGTACAGCTTTTTCTCATCTCCAAAACACTGTCATTCCGCCTATTACTTTGCCTTGACAATGAATAAATATTAGCTATAATCTACCAATGGCAGTTAGAACTGAACGAGATGGAACGGGAAGAAAGTGGATTTCACAACCGCATCTAGACAAATTAATAAATAAAATTACAGATCGAAGTCAAACAACAAGTCTCGGCCTGGATACTGCAAATCTTATGAAAGCACCCACTTCTCATAAACAAAGCGGAAGAAAAAGGAACACGAGCATACAATAGCAGTCTCCTTATGAAAGTTAGTCAGCTAGAGCAATTCTAGTTGATCTTTTGACGCTTCTTTGATTTCTTCTTTCCCAAACATCACATCAACTCTCGTCAGTAAACTCGTAAACCCCTGCTCTCTGAAAGCAACACGCAACGCTTTGATATCAAACCCTGAACAGACACATTTTTTGATATCAAATTGGAGGGGTACATCAGTGATGATGGCCGCTAGTTGTTTGGCAAGGGCTGCTTGTTCGGCATCTGTTGCTAGCTTTAAACCAATCTTCTCTGGCAACAATCCCACATTGTGATATAAGTTCTCAAAGGTTTTATACTCCTGCAGTAATTTCGCCGCACTCTTCGGTCCGATTCCGGTCACGCCAGGATACCCATCTGATGGGTCTCCGATCAATGCTTTGTAATCAATAAACTGTCGTGGATGCACACCGTACTTTTCTTCAACAGCGGCTTCATCAAACAATACCGTCTTTGTCAGACCAACAAGTGGCATCAATACCTTCACATGTGGATTCACAAGCTGCAATAAATCACGGTCCCCAGTGACAATAACTACCTCAACATTTTTTGTTCTTAATTCCGGATCATTTGTTATCCGGGAGGATATTGTCCCGATTACGTCATCCGCCTCATACCCCTCAAGCGCAAAAACAGCGACCTTCATCTTCTCCACTATCGCATCAACCAATCTGATCTGCTTAATAAAGTCATCCGCCATTTGTGGACGATGCGCGTGGTAACCTGCAAACATCGTCTGACGAATCGTCGGCTTTCCCCTATCAAAACACACGACAAGATATTCAGGGTCCTGGTCCTGGAGCACAGTCAGAAGCATCGAGAAAAATCCATACACAGCATTAATCACCTCTCCTTTGGGATTGGTAAGCGGTGGATAGGCATGATAGGCTCTATGAAGAATTGCATTGCCGTCGATGAGCAGAAGCTTTTGCATTACGTTATTATACCATTATTTTTAAGAAGCGGACCCTCGGTCAGAACATTAAACGGAACAGTCCCAGGAAGAGAGCAATGATAAAAAGGATAAATTGAGCGATAAAACCATCATGTGAACTTCCACCACCACTTCCCGAATCAATAGGCCCTGGATTCAGAATCCCCGTCGGATTAACGCCCGGGACT
>JBGTMH010000026.1:0-12160 GCA_041743715.1 Patescibacteria group bacterium
TCTGTAGTTACAGCTCCCATATTAGCAACAATAGTTAAAGTAACCGCACAAAATATAGATCTTTTACTAGACAATACTTTTCTTGCCATCTTCCTAACAAACTTGAACGGGGAGGACAGAGTAAAAAGAGTCTCCTTTGCATCGACTGCCCTCTCTTTATCCTTTGATAAAGAGACCTTTCCTCAAACCGTTACTTTAGGAAAAATAGAAGAAACTCCTCTAAATTCCACAAAGACAACAATAAGAAAAAGAACATGCATAGCAAAAGATGTGAAAGAAGTTTTACCTATTAAATTTTATTTAGAACAGGAACAAAACTTCTTAGCAGGAATCCGTTCACTAAAATATTTAAAGAAAAATCTTACAAGACTAGAAAATACCCTAAAATATACTTACGCAAAACACCCTGAACCATTTCAAAAGGAAATCAAAAAATATATTTCGCTTTATAAAGATGTGATAAAGCTTAAAAAAGAGCGCGGTGGCATTCCCTCTATTAAATTTTATTTAGAACAAAAAGGTAATATCTTAGCAGGACGCTGGCGATTGCATTATTTAGAGGAAAATTTAAGGGAATTACAACACGACTTAAAATATGTTTATAACGAATATTCAGAAGCTTTTCGAAATGCACTCGAAAAATATATTTCGCTTTATGAAGATGCTATTCAGATTAAAAAAGGGCTCTAAACTACAAGATCTGTTTACTTTGTTCATCAACGAGAAATTTCTTTATTTTATGACTTCTTCTTCAAAGATTACTATAGATTATTTTATATTGAAAATAACTGACATAACTTATATCATACACTAATTATTTATTTAAAATAATTTTTTTTATGAAAGATTTAATTAACAACGCACTAAGGCGTTCATTCGAACCTGAAACATGCGTGCAATATTTAGAAAAAATTACCCATGTCGGGCTTCGATCTTCAACCCTTTTAAATATTACAAAAATTGCTTTATATTATGTAGCTATTATTCTAGCAAATCTTTTAGATCTAATTATGGGAAATAAAAAATCTTCCCTATCAAGGCTTATAGCAACTCGAACAATCCATAAGCTATCTGCCTCTTTGCAAAAAAAATGGACACCTCTTGCAATTACTACAGTAATTTTATCAGGAACCGCTCTTATAGTTTATTTACGTGTTCCTACTGCAACAAACAATCTGCCAGAGAATTCGACAATTTTAAAAGATACACTAGCAACAGCAGCCATAGCAACCATAGCAGCCACTGCAGCCACTGCAATCACAGCAACCATAATTTTTAAAAACGCAATACAGCAAAGACTAGCGGCACCTCAGCAAGATGGCTTAGCGCATCTGCCAAGAGCTCCAAGAGCACCTCTGTTTGAAAGAGAGCCGGAGCCGGGAGCAGCTCTACCTCCAGTAGCACCTCAGCAAGATGGCTTAGCGCATCTGCTAAGAGAGCCGGGAGCAGCTCTACCTCCAGTAGCACCTCAGCAAGATGGCTTAGCGCATCTGCTAAGAGAGCCGGGAGCAGCTCTACCTCCAGTAGCACCTCAGCAAGATGGCTTAGCGCATCTGCCAAGAGCTCCAAGAGCACCTCTGGTTGAAAGAGAGCTGGGAGCAGCTCTACCTCCAGTAGCAAACCCGAGAGATGACCAGCAAGAGGCTTTATTGGAAAATCAGATTGAAGGAGGTCCAGCATTAGCACCCCAACGATATGACTTAGCTCATCCATTGGAAAATGAGATTGAAGGACTTCCAAAAATTCTGGAAGGAGCGGCCGCAGCTCCGCAATATGACTTAGCGCATCCGCCAAAAGCTCCAGCAGCATCATTAGCAGCACAAGCTCCATGGGCAAATCAAGAGCAAAACGCTCCAAAAGTTCTGAAAGGAGCGGCCGCAGCTCCGCAAGCTGGCTTAGCGTATCTGCCAAAAGCTCCAGCAGCATCATTAGCAGCACAAGCTCCATGGGTAAATCAGACACCAAGAGTTCTGGAAGGAGCGGCCGCAGCTCCGCAAGCTGGCTTAGCGCATCCGCCAAGAGATCCAGCAGCATCATTAGCAGCACAAGCTCCACGGGCATATCAAGAAGAAGTAGCTCCAATCTTCAATCTCAGTCCTGTAGAGATTTCGATAAAGAAAGGGGAGTTTTTGTCCGCTTTGAACCTTGCTAAAGAAATTGTTACTATAAAAGAAAAAAATAAAGCACTTGTATTGATTATAACAACTTGTATAGAAAAACAAAACCTCCTTAACTTGACTTTAGAAGCTATTGACAATTTATCTCCAGAATTACGAGATATGTATTTGTTTATGATTATAAATGACTTATTCATAAGAATGGATTTTAACTTAGCTGTAACAATTACCCGTAAGTTATCTTTAGAATTTCAAGATGGGTGTTTTTTAATGATTATAAATGCTTGTTTAAAAGCAAAAAATCTTCCAACAGCTTTACATGCAGCTAAAAGTATTCCAAATAAATGGAGGAAATTACAGGCTCTTGAAAAACTTAATAAAAATTATCGAGGATCAAACCTTTCTGATATAGCTACTGAGCTTGCTCGTAGTCTTCAAGAAGCAAGAGAAGCGACAAACCCCAATAACTTGGCTCCTTTCGTAGAGCAAGAAGCCCCTCCATCAGCATTGCAAAAGTTATCCCAACCAGCATCCCTGTTTCACATGGATTTAAAAGACATAAACATGCTTATGCCTGTGACTAAAAAATGGGAGTCTCTTATTTGGCTTAGAGAAGCTTGTTTAAAAATAAAAAATTTGAATTTCGTTTCACGGGTACAAAGAAGGATTGTTCAGGTAAGCGAGGAGATGAGTGATCAAAAGTCTGAAAAGATGAAAATCCGTCTATTCAGACCCGATTCAACAATGGTAAAAGGATCTCCAGAATCAACAAAAGCATTCACAGATGCAAGATCAAAAAAACTACATATCTCAAAAACAATACCTCTTGATAGAGGACCACCCGAACATTTCTCTCATATAGAGGAATATATAAAGAATTGGGACCTTTCGAGAGCTTTTCAACTTGCTAAAGAGATTTCTTCTAGAGACTCAAAGGATCAAATTCTTAAAAGAATTGTAATAGCTTGTATAGAAGAGGATGATTTTCCTTTGGCTTTAGAAGCTACTAAAGCTATGTCTTCCAATTTACAAGACGTGTTACTTTTGATGATTATAAATATATGCTACATAAAAAATAAATTTGCACTCGCTTTAGAAGCTACCACCCATATATCTTTAGAATTACAGGAAGGGTGTCTTTTTAAGATTATAAATGCTTGTATAAAAGTGAAAAATCTTCCAATAGCTGTATACGTAGCTGAAAGTATTCAAAATAAATGGAAGAAATTAGAGGCTTTTCAAAGAATTTATCAAGAGTATCAAGAGTATCAAGAGTACCAAGTGTATCAAGTGCAATCAGCTTGAAAAGCTTTTGATACTCTTGATACTTTTGATACCCGTGATACTCTTCTATTTTAATTCTACCTTCCCCACATCCATCAACCAGCCTGCTTTTTGGGCTGTTTGGGTTTGCCCCCAAACTTTTATTTTTTTGTTGATAAATTGAGCGAGGTCAACCGTCGAAGAAGTCATATACACGTGTTGGCTCTCACCGCCAGGGCGTTCCAGATGATACTGTCCTTCTCCTTCGATACCACCTTCTTTCAGCACTCCTTCTGCTGTATCTTTAAAAGCTGTTGTATCGCTCACCCCAAATGTTTTCCCTTTTGCCGGGCTATTGGGATTTAATGCACTGGGTACCACGTTTTTACCTGTTTGCGCAGCATACGTTGCGACACCATACCCCGTGCCCACGCCAAGAGCTGCCATAACGACAATGACAATAAAGACTTTCCCCGCCGGTACCCCTTGCTTGGGTGGGGTAAAAGATTGCATGATCGGAGTTACCGGAGCAGACGTTGGAGAAGTCGGCGATTGGTTTGGTTTATTGGGATTTGGATTGGCTTGATTTTCCATGGGCATGCTACGCCTGCTGCGTTCATGTAACTGAATGTAGCCTGCAGGCAGACTGCTTTTAGTAAAGCACATTTAACCTTGTTTGGCAACACTCTCAAAACCTCTCAATGAGCAGAGGTCAGGACATGGTATACAGTTTCGGCAAAAATATATTTTGTACAGGAATCGGTGTTTGGAGTTAGGGAAAGAGGAGTATGATGAGATAGGAGGTGTGATCCATGCTGGATGGAATCCATTTAGATTACGGTGAACTCAGAGAGATTAGTCCACAAGCTGCAAGACGGGCAATCCTGCAGATACTCAAGAGTAGAAAGGGAAATGTCACTGAAACAGCAAGACTGTTGCATACAACAAGAAAAACAATCTACAAAGCAATGGAAAAGCAGGCAGAGGGAGACTTGGATGATGCGTCCTGTGCCCCCCATCTGGTTCATAACAAAACATCCGTTGCTATTGAGCATACAGTAATTGAGATTAAGAAGAAAACCAGATATGGCCCAATCAGAATTGCAGATGAACTTTTGGAGCAGCATGGAATTTTTCTCTCAATACATACCATTCGTAACATTTTACGACGCAACAAAAAGAAAGCGCAGGGACGAGTACATAAACCTCATAAAAAAGGTCCCAGGCAATTTGTTGACTGGTACACAGCAAAACCCTTTGAGGTAGTGCAAATTGATCTCAAACACATCATTGACCAGAAAGCACTCAGCATGGAACAGATCACCCATATTCAGGCGTGTGATTTACCTCTCTACCAATGGGGAGCCATTGATGTGAACTCCAGGTTTAAGCTCATTGCCTACTCCCAGGAAAAAACCTGGACGAATGGACTTACCTGGTTTCTTTGGGTGACCTCTTGGCTCAGAAGTCATGGGGTAACAAAAGATATTGTCTACACGGTTGATCATGGTGAAGAGTTTGGAGGTAAATCCTGGCTTAAGATTGTGGAATTGAAGAAACTTCTCAGAGGATTTGGTTGCACACTCATTCAAAACAGAATCAAACATCCTGAAGAGAATGCTCACCTTGAAAGAAGTCATAGAACCGATGATGATGAGTTCTACATACCAAGAATTCTTGCCATACAGGACAGACAATCATTCTACAAAGAGGCATTAAACTATATCTATTACTACAACAATGTGCGAAAACATTCTGGCATTGGAAGAATTACCCCATACCAACATTTATCTTCCCAGTTGCCAACACTTGATGATAGAATCAGAATTGTGCCTCCTCTTTTCCTTGACAACATCTCTGTCGATTTAGGCCCCTGGAGTGGATACCATCTCCTGGCTCAGTACCCTCAAAACCTCTCAAAGCATGAATTACCTCATTTTGTTTTTGATTTCTGTGAAAAATGAACTCAGCCGTCAGGTAGGAGGAAATCTGGACAAAGTACGTTTATGATAACGAGATCAAGAATTAGTCATCTCTTGTAAAGAAGCATACCAAGTCACTAATTTGCAGAGTTGACCAACAGGCTATCAGGTATTAAGAGGTTGTCAATGACGTGGATGACACCGTTTTGGGAATTTATATCATGGACCGTTATATACGCGTATTCATTGATAAGCCACGTCCCATTTTTTACTTTGAACCGCAGTTGTTCTCCTTGCACTGTTGTCAATGTCATGCCATCCTTTAGATCGGATAATGCATATTTGCCTTTGACCACATGGAACAATAAAACTGCTTTTTGATCTATACTATGTTCTGGTTTCCCTAGATATTGACGTGTTTGTTCGGTCATATTCGCATACGCCGCTTCAGAAGGCAAAAAGACTGTAAAGGGACCATCGTTTTGTAACAACTTGTCATATCCTGCTTCTTTTATTTTAGTTGAGAAGGTAGGATGCGTTGTCGTTGACGTTATATTCGTTCCAATATCCCTTGCCGGGCTCATATTTATTCCTTGATATATCTTACCATTCTGAGAACCAAAAGCAATCCATCCAACGATGATAAGGATACTTCCTACGAGAAGAGTGCTAAGAATTAATTTTTTATTCATCTTTTTCATAATAACAATATATTTGTATAGTCTGTCAATATAACTAAAATATTAAGCCCACAATTTCATGTAATTAGCCCCTTGAAGGTGGTTGCCCTTGTCCTGCTTGGGGAGCACTACAACCTCCTCCACCTCCTGAGTTACCGCCTGGACCACCCTGACCACCTGGACCTTGACCACCTGGGCCCTGACCACCTGGACCTTGACCAGCAGGACCTTGACCAGCAGGACCTTGACCGGCAGGACCCTGACCAGCAGGACCCTGACCAGCAGGATTTTTACCAGCAGGATTTTTACCAGCCCCAGCTATATTTACAGTAATCTTCGTTGGCTTAAAATCATCAAGTGTCTGCCCAAATTTGTCAGTGAGTGTAGCAAAAACTTCCCATTCACCACCGGGATCCGGTTTGTTGAACAGATGAGCTGACTCCTTTAAAGTGATAGTTTCGCCGGGTTGTAAAACAGTAGGTTTATGTTTGGGTAAGAATTCTGTCCGGTAGGGACTGTTTTTGTGACGGGCAGCTAACCCCATACTTAGAATTTCCATTGGTACGTCACCGTTATTTTTATACGTTACTGTCCCAGTTACTTTATCACCGTAATTGACTGACTGATTTTTAAGTGGGGTACCATGTAATTTAATTGATACGTCTGCTTGTATTAAAAGGGAGGCACAATTTTTGCTATCGCTCTCTCCTGCACTTAAGCAACCGTATATCGGAGGGGAAGCATGTTCTGACTGGGCAAATTGCCTCAAAGTTTGCGCATTCGATGCAACAAAAACTGTCAAGGGTATTCCGATGATGAGAGAAAATACTATATAAAAAAAAGTGTAATTATTGTGCTTTTTATTACTTTTTCTAACCGTCTTTTTACGAACCTTCATATGAAAATAAAAGTATTTCCTACCTCAACTATAGTTTAGTTACTTTTTTATTACATTGTCAAGGGACAACGCAAGTTCTGGTAATTGCAAAGTCACTAGGTGAAAACTCTAATGCTTGGTGAAACTTGACAGAAGAGCTTCCCTGGTGTAAAAAGCATATACGATGACCGCACTAAAAACGATTATCATGGGGATTCTCAATATTACACCGGATTCATTCTCTGATGGCGGAATATACTATAATAATATTGAAGAAGCTGTCGCACATGCAAAAACAATGCTCTCAGGTGGAGCGGACATCATTGACATTGGAGGCGAATCTACCCGCCCTGGAGCAGAACCCATAACCGCAGAAGTAGAATTGCAGCGTGTTATACCGGTAATTAAAGCAGTACGGAAAAACCTTGGAAATAAGTTTACCATTTCAATTGATACATATAAATCTGAAGTCGCACAAGCAGCGCTTACGAGCGGAGCTAGTATGATAAACTGTATGGGAGGATTTACTCTAGATAAAAACTTAACAACGATTGCTGCACAGTTTGGATGTCCGGTAATGATCTATCACATTAAATGTAAACCTAAAACACAAGGGAAAGTACGTGACAGAGATATTATGCAAGAAGTAATCGGATTTTTTGAAGTGCAAATAGCTATTGGCGTAAAAAACGGTATGAGAAAAGAACAATTTATTCTCGATCCTGGTATTGGTGCAGGACAGTTTGGGAAAAACATCGAGCAAAATCTTGAAATCATCAGACGTTTACATGAGTTTATTAATTTTGGTTTGCCAATTGCAATTGGTGTATCCCGAAAAAGCCATTTGGGGCTTCTTTTACAAAAAGATTTAAACCTGCCAGAACCACCCCCTCCATCCGAACTACTCGCAGCATCACTCGCTGAAACAGCAGTTGCAATTCTTAACGGTGCAAGTATCGTCAGAACTCATGATGTTGCAGAAACAAAACAATTTGTCACAGTCCTGGATAATTTAAAATAACATGCAAGATACTATTTTTATTACAGACCTTACTCTCCCATGTACGATTGGTGTACCAGATCTAGAAAGAGCGACAAAACAGCAAGTTGTTATAAATGTTGCTCTTTTTGTCGATCTGAGTAAACCTGGCAAAACAGATCAACTTTCGGACACTGTTAATTATGGAAAAGTTTATTCGGATATTGTAGATTTAGTCAGTAACTCAGAGTTTTCTCTCATGGAGGCACTTGCGCAAGCAATTGCTGCTATTTGCTTAAAGGATAAACGAGTAGAACAAGCAAAGGTCCGCGTTGAAAAAGCAAGATATTTAAAACTTGCACAGTCAAATGGTGTCGAAATCATACGAAAAAATGAATAATAAGAAAGTGGAACAACTGATCAAAGAATTACTGATAGAACTTGGAGAAGATCCAACTCGCGCAGGTCTCAAGCAGACACCACATCGTGTTGCAAAGATGTTCGGTGAATTAACCCGTGGATATAATACATCCTTAAAATCGGTTGTGAATGATGCTATCTTCATACAAAAAGTACACAACATGGTTATTCTCCGCGATATTGAGCTGTATAGTCTGTGTGAACATCACCTGCTTCCCTTCTTTGGCAAATGCCATGTGGGTTATATTCCAAAAGACAAAATCATCGGCATAAGTAAAATTGCGCGCATTGTTGATATGTATGCCAAACGACTACAACTTCAAGAGCGACTGACACAAGAAATTGCGAAGTCTCTCGAAGATGCACTAAACCCGCTTGGTGTAGGTATCGTTATCGAGGCACAACACTTGTGTATGATGATGCGGGGTGTAGAAAAACAAAACTCAACAATGATTACTGCTGCGGTTCTGGGAAGTTTCCGAAGCGAACCAGCAACACGCGAAGAATTCATGGCTATTATTAACAAAAGTAAATGATAAACTTTGGTATTTTTACCACAATCAAAGTCAAACAAGGTATTCCTCTCTTTTTCGACAAACATCTAGCTCGCCTCCTCTCTCACATGAAATATTTGCATTGGAATACATTCTCTTTTTTTCTTGAAGAAAAAGTAACAAAATTCCTCCTAGAAAATCATGCACAAGACTGCGCGTGTAAAATTATTGTTACAAACGAAAACGGAAAATCTTCTGTTACTTTACAAATAAGACCGTTGCCGCCAGAAGTAGCAGAAATCAAACTCATTACGGTACAAGACACGCGAGATCGATATAAAATTTTAAAAACAACCAATCGGCTAGTTAATGAAGAAGCAAAACAATATGCCGAAAAAAAGGGCGCTAATGATGCACTCTTTATACAGAACGATGCTATAATCGAATCAACTATTTGCAATGTGTTTTCACTCAATGAAAAAAGCGAGCTCATCACGCCTGCACTTGAAAAAAAGGGGCTAAAGGGAATTGCAAGACAAGTAATTATGGAAAATGCTCACGTGTTACAATCAGATATCCCACAACAAACCAATGGCCCCCTCGTACTCGTGAATAGTCTCCGTGTTCAAAAAGTAAGTCACCTTAATGGACGAGCACTTCAAGACGGAGAAAAACTCTATCAAAAAATAAAAAGTACACTTGAAAAAGCAGAAAATCTTTAACCTGGGAGGTTACATAGATACGACACCTAGGAAATATGAAAATTCTCATAATTGATAACTACGATTCTTTTACTTTTAATCTTTACCAACTCGTTGGAGAAATTACAAAAACTACGCCCATTGTTTCCAAAAACGACAAACTTACGTATCAACAATTTTTAACAATAAACCCCGAAGCAGTTATCATTTCTCCCGGCCCTGGTAATCCGGGAAACAAAAAAGATTTTGGGATCTCTAGTGAAATTATCGCTAAAGCCCAAATTCCGATTCTTGGCGTTTGCTTAGGTCATCAAGGAATAGGAGCTATTTTTGGAGGAAAAATTTTATACGCTCCTGAAGTTATGCATGGACGAACAAGCAATATCTATCATGATGGCACCGGTCTTTTTCAACACATTCCGCAAGGATTTACCGCAGTCCGCTATCATTCGTTGATAATTGATGAAAAATCGCTTCCAAAAGATATTAACAAAACAGCATGGACAAAAAGTAATATCATTATGGGAATTCAACATACTACGCGACCTCTCTGGGGAGTACAATTCCATCCCGAATCAATCGGAACAGAATATGGAAAAACACTAATGGAAAACTTTCTTTCCAAATCTAATCATGAATAATTCGGTTTATTATCAAAAACTATCCAGATGGCTTGATCCCGAGCAGGTATTTCTTACGCTAGTTGCACAATCTCCATATTCGTTTTGGTTGGACAGCAGCATGGTCAAAGAAAATCTTTCACGATTTTCTTATATGGGAATACCCGATGAAATTATTACATATTCTCTTGCACAAAACTCGCTAACAGTTGAGAAAAATGGTAATACTAAGCAATACTCACAGGATATTTTTTCTTTTTTGAAACAGCAACTTGCAGAAAGATTTTCAGAAGAAAAAAATCTGCCTTTCGATTTTATTGGTGGGTATGTCGGGTATTTTGGATACGAACTTAAAGCATTATGCGATGCAAACACAATCTACAAATCACCTTATCCAGATAGTCTGTGGTACTATGTAGACAAAACTATTGTGTTTGATCATTTAGAAAAAGCTGTCTACCTCGTCTGTTTAGTAAACACGCACAGTGAATCTGAAGGCTGGTTTGAGGCAATACAAAAGAAACTTAATAATGTCATTCCGAGGAGCGCAACCGAGAAGGAATCCTCTACAGAATCCCCCCCACTCTCAGATAAGATTAACCAACCAAAATTCAACCTCTCGCGTAACCATCAACAATACCTTAAAAACATAGCTACCTGCAAAGAATATCTCCGAAACGGGGACAGCTATCAAATCTGTCTTACGAATACGCTTACAACAGATGCAGACGTTGACCCGCTGACATTATATCGCATCCTTCGAAAATCTAATCCCGCACCGTACGCAGCATATATTCGATATAATGATTTATCAATTATATGCTCTTCCCCTGAACAATTTTTAAAAATAGATAAAAATAAACACGTCGAATCAAAACCAATCAAAGGTACCATCGCTCGTGGAAAAACACAAAAAGAAGATAAAAAACTCGTAAATGAACTTTTAACGAGTGAAAAAGAGAGGGCAGAAAATCTTATGATTGTCGATCTCGTCCGGAACGATTTAGGAAAAGTGTGTAAGATAGGATCGGTTCATGTCCCCCGACTTATCACACTGGAATCTTATCAAACCCTTCACCAATTGGTTTCAACAATTAGAGGAACATTACGAAATGATGTCTCTCCGATTGATTGTATAAAAGCTTGTTTTCCCGGAGGATCCATGACCGGTGCTCCCAAAATAAGAACGATGGAAATTATAGATTCGCTTGAGAAAAAAGCACGAGGGATTTACTCAGGATCCATAGGCTATTTAGGAGTCAATAATACTGCATCACTCAATATCGTTATCCGGACAATTATCACAAAAGACAAAAAGCTGTCTATTGGAGCAGGGGGCGCAATCCTTATACAATCAAATCCTGAAAAAGAATATGAAGAGATGCTCCTGAAAACAAAGGCACTTGTCGGCGCGACAACAGATGCATATAATACCAACACGATGCACACAGTATATCTCGCCCTGGGATCAAATATAGGTGACAAAAAGAAGCATATAAAAAATGCAATAGCATTATTGCAAAAGCATATGAAAAGCGTGAGGGTTGCAGAATTCTATGAGAATAAACCGATGTATTATGAAAAACAAGACGACTTTATCAATACCGTACTCATGGGGCAAACAGAGTTGTCGCCCGAGGAACTTTTTACAATTGTAAAACAAACCGAAAAAGAAATCGGAAGAGTTAAACGCTTTCGTAATGGCCCGAGAGAAATCGATATCGATATACTCTTTTATGATAATCTTGTACTTAACTCTAAGACTCTCCAAGTCCCCCACCCACGCATACAGGAACGCGATTTTGTCTTAAACCCATTTATGAAACTTTCCCCAAATTTTCTCCATCCCGTTCTCCAAAGGAGTATAAAACAACTACAAAATGATTTATTAAAAAAATAAATATCACAAGTCTCACGAACGGAAAATTTGTGATAAAATTCTAACGCAGTTATTATGAAAGTTACCGCGTTCAAAACGCATAAAATTAAATTTGGTGATAATCTCTATCACATCCTGGACAAATATTTGCCCGCGCTTGAGGAAAAAAGTGTCGTTGTCATTACATCCAAAATCATCAGTATTTGCG
>JBGTMH010000027.1:0-1697 GCA_041743715.1 Patescibacteria group bacterium
GAAAGTGACCCGACGGGAACCGGAACCCTGACAGAAAGCCCTGCAAAAACACCTTTCAATTGCGGGAGTACCTCTCCTGCTGCAATTGTTGCACCTGTTGATGTTGGGATGATGTTAAGTCCTGCGCCGCGTGCGCGGCGATAGTCAGTATGTCCTCCGTCCTGAAGATTTTGGTCTGATGTATAACCATGAATTGTTGTCATCATTGCTTTTTCTATACCATAGTTTGCATCAATTATCTTAGCAACAGGAGTTATGCAATTGGTTGTGCATGAGGCGTTATTTATCATCCTCTCGCCTTTGTAGTTGTTCTCGTTTACTGAGATGACATATGTAGGGACATTGTCCCCCTTTGCAGGAGCTGAGAGTACAGCGGCTTTGGCACCAGCTGCGATATGAGCCTGAAGTTTGTCAGCACTGGTGAAGTGACCCGTAGACTCGATAACCACATCAACATTTAGATCCTTCCAGGGTAGAAGCATTGGGTCTTTTTGGGAATAAACAGGAATCTCTTTTCCCCCGATTACCAAATGCCCGAGCAAAACCTTGTCTTCTTTATTCGGATTTGGTTTGACATCTATTTCCTGGGGAAGTAGTCCATAGACGCTGTCGTATTTGAGAAGATACATCCAGCCTTTAAGATCAGTTGAGTGCCCTGCATTGATAGCAACGACTTCTACGTCATCAGCATGCCACTGGAGAATCACACGATGAGCAACACGCCCTATTCTTCCATAACCATTTATTGCTACCTTAATCATAATTCAGAAATTAAATACTGAGCTTCCCGAAGTATCGCAACCCGTACCATAAATTAAGTATATACATGATTTTTGCATAGAGCAAGAGGAAAATTTATTAAGCCCCTTTTGGCGGTTGAAGATCTCCGACCACTGGGTTTCTTGTGGACCTGCGTCTACTCGAAAGATTATCTGGTTGACCTACCAGATGTAACTTTACCTGACCTGTTTGATTATCATGAGGTTCGTGTTGGACAAATATTGCTAAGACTTGCTCTATAGACAATTCCTGAACTGTGGCTAGAGTATCATTCCATTTTTTCCTACGCTCAGCCCTACTAGAAAAATTTATTATATTATTAGAAAACGGTGCTTCAACTTGTGCCATAGCCGCATTTTATCACATTATATAAAATGATCATTTATCCGAACGTAAATGCGAAGGCTTCGACTCCATCCGTAAACTCTAATCTCAATAGGTGATTTCCGGGATTCCCTCTGAGGTCAATCAGCTCATAAAGCCTGTCATTGTCAATTAATACATATCCGTTTTTTACATCCTTCCCTGCATTTTTTTGCTCAACCAATTTGCCATCTAAGGTGACTTTTACCTTTCCGCTTGCTGGCCCGGGGTTCATAACCAGGAAAACTTTATTTGCATTGAAGTTGTAAACGAGCGTTGCATCGCTTCCCGCAACTGCTGATTCTTTTGTAATATTCCAACTGCCCCCAAAAGAGAACTTATTTGGGCTGATGTCTTCTGATAGGGTAAATTGCCGCTCTCCGGGGGATGTTTTTCCAGATCCCATAAGATCAAGCATTCGTTGATACCCAAGATATCCTTCCGGTGAAAGCTTGGATGGTCCACCGGAATTTGTTTCATTTTTTATATCAACGTTGACCGTTTGTCCTGTTTCTTTAAGTAAATCCTGTATCACCTTTTCTGTCTCTGCGTAT
>JBGTMH010000028.1:0-17723 GCA_041743715.1 Patescibacteria group bacterium
AAAAGCGCTGGCGATTGACCCATCTTTATCAAGCGTAGGATTAAAAATTGCTATGCTCATACCAACTATTTTTTTTGACCCGAGCAGGATTGCTAGTACATGAGACAATTCTTCAAAGCTAATACCACCTGCCATGCGATAGTCAACCGCAGGCATTACTGCGTCATCCAAAATATCTGCGTCAAGATGTATCCAAAAACCTTCAATATTTTTTTGGAGAAGTGTATTTAATGCTTGAGTTGCTGCCTTCTTTATTCCGAGTCGTTTCACCTCCTGTAACTCCATAGCATGAATATCAGTCGTCTTAATATCTTGACTTCCGAAACGTCTTTGCTCTTTTAGATCTCGGTAACCAAAGGCAACTACATCGCTCTCTTTGACGAGAGGTTTTTTATTTTCAAGATTTGTTAGGACTTCTGGACCACGACCCGTAACAATTGCAAGATCCATATCTGCCACTTCACCGGTAGTCGATGCTGATGGTTGATAAAAATCAGCATGTCCGTCCAAAAAGAACAATCCATATCTTCCTTGTCGTACAAGCCCCAAAAGGCAACCTATGATAATACTGCAATCACCGCCAAGCACCAAAGGAAATTTGTTCTGTTCTAACTGTTTTTGTACTGCATCGGCCAAGATAACTGAAAAATCTCGAATACTTTCAGGATTAAGAATGCCTGTTTGTTCATCTCTTTGATAGTTATACGCAGGTGGAATGACTTTGTCGGCGTCGACTGCTTGTAGTTTTTTTAGAAGCCCATGTTCTTTTAACGCTTCAGGAAGTTTTTCTACACCGCTTGGTCGAAATCCAAGTATTGAAGGAGCTTCAATAGCAGCAATATTTTTCATACTAAATTTGTTTTGCTATTCTAAAAAGAGGTTTTAATCGCTTGTGACTATTTTATAATTGAAATTACCAGTTCCCAATGCTCCCCAGAGACGTAACCACATTGGCAAAGTCATCTCTGTACCCCGTGCTGTCGTGATATACCCAAGATCGATGATATGCTTCCAGCCGTACCACTCTTTGAGAATTTCTATGACTTTCGTTTTGGCTTTGGTATCATTTCCGCTAACAAATATATGATGATCTCCATCAGCAAGACTCCCCGGATTTACTTGCAAAAGAGCACCTACAGTATTCAATGTCTTTACTACTTTCGTATTTGGTAAAGCTTTTTGAATCTGTTCTCCAAGTGAATCGGTATTACTGACAGTAAGTGTAGGTGGCATACCTTTGGAAAAATCTAAAGGATTGGAGATATTAATAAGAATTTTCTGATCAAGATCTATTTCCAAAGTTCTAAGCACTTCTACAGCAATCATACCATGAAGCGCCTCAAAAATTATTTCACCATGTTTTGCGGCAGCTGCAAATGGAACGAGTTTTACTTTCTTATTTTCCTTTTGCCAAATACTGAAGGGGGGATTTCCCATTGCGTCTGGTTCTGTTTCTGCCAATGTCTTTTTAACATCTTTGGTTCCGATAGTGACATCGTGACCAAGACTGGCTAACTTTGCTGCATGTGTCCGTCCAACTATTCCTGTCCCTAAAACTGCGATATTCATACTATTTCCTTTTCTATATACACTATACTAACACTCTCTCTTCATCTTTACCATTACTTTTCCTCATTCCTTTCACAATGCATACAAAGTCACTTTTGGGTATCTCTACTAATCCATATCGAAAAACATACCCCCATGAATTCTTATTCTTAATAAATGAGAGTAATGGAATCAACGGCTGAATTGGAGTATCTTGTACTTTTTCGTAATGTATTTTTCTCCGAAATGGCTTAAAAGTGACAGACTCTTCGACTTGATAAATCTCATCGTCTGCAATCTGTCCCAGAGCAATAAAGGATTGTAACGGTTCTTTAGAATCCAAAGAAACTTTGGGTGAATAATATAACAGCCAGTCATCCTTATGCATCCTGGCAAGTCCTGATTTTTTCCCGTGTCCTATTTGGGCAATTCCCATTTTTACACCACGCATCACATGCTCTTTTGAAACAACGCCGATAAAATATTTTGTCATACGAATACTTTTCTAATCTAGAATATCTTACTTGCTTAGACACGCTAAAAAATAAGCGTCGTTGCGACAATAGACGTAAGCGTACGAATTGTATGCAAACGATTCCATGGTTCTTCGTAGAGTCTTCTCGCTTTTTTAGCAATTTTTTGTACCGATGCGTGACTCAAATCAAGCCTTGCAAGTTTTTCATTAAGAGGAACGTTTCCGGCTACCGTAACGACAAATGAGCCAATTATAAAAAACCCTGATGCAATTAATAGAAGAGTAAACCGCACTGAACCTGCATCTCCCCAACTGAGAAATGTTATAAGCGGTAAGAGTATGACTGAACCAAAAAAGCTTAGAAAGAAAAGTGGGTTCTGGATGACTATATTTATTGATTTCATGGCAGCAACGTATTCAGAATCTTTGAGGAGACCGAGCCCTCGGTTTACAGATACAGCATAGCCATAAAACAACCCAGCAAGCAGCGCGGTAAAGACTCCGGTAATAACTAATAGTATAATTTCAAAAGCCATATACGCCCTCCTTCTTCTTATTTTATAACAGGAATCCTTTGCATTTGGTTCTCTATCAGTTGTTCATTTTCCACACCGTACGTTACTAGCAATTGATCTCCATTATTAATTTGTTTATCGAGTGCGTTTGGATCTTCTATAGCATTTAAATAAAACCGCAGTTTGCTACTATTATCGGTGCAAAACGTTTCACCAATCCCTGTTGTCAAACATTCCCTTGTCAGTTTAAAAGGTAGGGTCTTAAAAAACTCATCCCAAGTTATATTTTTCTTTATGATAACTATATTTGGATTATCCGCTCGAATATATGCATCAACTGATTGATTATGATACATTGCCGCAGTAAATTCTCTGAATGTGCTATTTGTAAATATCGCAAATGAGGCTTTATAATCAGCAGCTACAACATTTTCTGTTGTTGGATGAATAGTAAGAGTTGGCAGAATAGTAACATCCTTGGGTTTCTCCCTCTTTTCTTGACTAAAAAATACCAAGCCTCCAAGAACTAAAATCACGAGAATAACAAAAAATAAAATATTTTTCCTCATTTAAATACAATAATGCAATGCTTATATCGCTTTTACGCTGTTCCGAAAGCGAAATGAAACCTTTATCACATCACCAACTTTAATCCCCTCAGCTTTTCTCACTTTAGCATTTAAGGCGATGAAATGAGTACCATCTCCCATCGGAAGCAGCGACGTGTCCCAGAATGTATCACCAATTGCGGCTGTTATCGCGACCAATCCTCTATCTGCCACCTGCTTTGTCATCTCAGTGTATTTCTTCGGTACACGGACAAATACCCAGCCTCCCTTCTGGGGAAAAATTTCTACCTTACTTTTGACCACGAAAACTTCACTCATTCTTCCTTTGCTTAAAGATTATCCTCGTCCCTGGCGTTTAAAAAGCCAGATCGCGATCGGCATCGAGACGAGAATAATCGCGAGACACCAGATAAATGCAAGCCAACCCGAATTACCAAGTGGTGTACCGACCAGCCAAGCTCGCATCGCGTTCATCACGTGTGTGAGAGGCTGATTTTCGGCAAAAACTCTCAGCGCTGGTAACATAGTTTGGGTTGGTACGAACGCGCTTGAAATAAAAGTCAATGGAAAAATCACGACAAAGCCTACCCATTGAGCAGCCTCTAGGCTCTTAACCATCAGTCCTAAGATTGCCGATAACCACGAGATAGCGAGACTAAAAAGCATAGCCAATCCAAAAACGAGCAGCCATTCTGATGGGTCTGCATTTGGCCGGAAGCCAACTAAGAAACCTACCAAAAGAACGATGATTCCAGAGATTATATTCCGCACTAAATCTGTTGTAACATGCCCTATCAAGAGAGCACTTGAGGCCATTGGGAGGGAACGAAAACGGTCAACTATGCCTTGTTGCATATCCACCGCTAAATTTATGGTCGTATAGTTGGCTCCAAAAGCCAGGGTCTGTACCAAAATTCCGGCGAATAAATAATTCGGATAGGTTACTGTTCCTGTATCTATAGCACCACCTAATACATAACGATTCAGCAACATAAACATTATCGGAAAGAGGGCCACATTTAAGAGTTGATCCAGACTCCTTGTAATGTGTTTTATACTCCGGCTTGTCATTTCCCAAGAATCACTTAACAGCCAAAATAAAGCTGAATGACGCTCAGGTTGTATAAGCTTATCTGTGTTCACTTTTTTTTCTCCTTTCCTTTTTGATCATCCGCATCATTTTCCCGACTTGCTGCATGACCTGTCAGAGTAAGAAAAACATCATCAAGTGTCGGACGATGCAGCGACACACTATCCACCTGAATTTTTGCATTTTCAAGCTTTTCAAGCACTTGTTTTAACTCAGTCACACCTTTTTTTGTTGCAATACCTATTGTCCGGCGCTTGTCATCAACTTGTAATCCTTTGCCAGCAATAGCTTTATGTGCTTTTTCAAAATCGCTATTTTTTGCGATAGTCAGCTCCAAACGATCCGATCCGACACGCGCTTTTAGCGTATCTGCTGTACCTTCTGCAATCACTTTCCCGTCGTCAATAACTATAATATTATCTGCCAGCTGATCAGCTTCATCCATATATTGTGTAGTCAAAAGTATCGTGGTTCCGCTTTCTACCAATTGATTTATCATTTCCCACATACTCAAGCGACTTCTCGGATCGAGCCCAGTTGTAGGTTCGTCTAAAAAAAGAATCGGTGGAGCAGCGATTAAACTCATTGCAAGATCGATTCTGCGTTTCATACCACCGGAATATGTTTTGACTGGACGTCGGGAAGCTTCATTCAAATCAAATTGTTCCAAAAGCTCTTTGGTCCTGCGTTTTGTATCATCTATACTGAGCCGATACAGCCGTCCCATCATATTGAGATTCTCTTCCCCTGTCAAATACTCATCAACTGCCGCAAACTGTCCTGTTAAACCAATACTGCTTCGTACTTTATCTGATTCTTTCATTACATCAAATCCATTGATAAGCGCCTTCCCCCCATCCGGCGCAAGCAGTGTACTCAATATACGAATCGTCGTCGTCTTCCCAGCGCCATTGGGACCAAGGAGTGCAAGAATTGTCCCGCGTTTCACAGCAAAATCAATCCCACGAAGCACTTTTACATTTTTATATGATTTCTGTAAATTCGAAACAACAATGGCGTTATCAGTAATTTTAGATTTCTTTTTCATAATAAAAGTTTATTATAACAGACGATATCTTCAGAGGCTAGATTCAAATTCCTCCTTCATTACTTACATGAAGAGACTGACAAGCGTAGTTTGGTAATATCTCCTCCTTTATATTCTCCTGTTTTTGTTATTTTTTGTGTACCATTATGTACCAAAAAACACTGTGCAGCAATGATAGGTATCCCACTTCCTTCTTGCCGAAATTGAAGATACCACCCCTGAGAAACCTGCTTTGCTTCTATGACTTTCGGTGGCAGATTATCACTTGGGTAATCTTTAAATTGCTCATACTGTTTTTGTACCAGTGCTATCGCTTCCTCTTTCGTAAGCGTTTTATTATCACTATTATTATTCGCATTATTGGCAACAATATACCATATAAAAAGTACTAACATTCCGATCAAACTAACAATAATATATTTTTTCATACTATTGAGTAGGTAACGAAAAATGAAATGTGCTGCCTTTATCCTCATTACTCTCTACACCTATTTCACCTTTGTGGCTTTTTATTATTTGTTTGCAAATATATAAACCAAGCCCATGTCCTTTTATTTGATCATTATTTGGAGTAAGTCGATAAAATAATTCAAAAATATTTTTCTGATTTTCTTTGGGAATTCCAGGACCTGAATCCGCAATACTGACCACAATATTTTTTTTGACTTTTTTTAGAGAAACAGTAATAGGTGTATCTGGTAATGAATATTTAAGAGCGTTAGTCAGCAGATTTGTTATCACTTGTTCGATACGATTTCTATCGGCGTTCACAGACATTGTTCCATTACCTTTTTTGTGAATTCTTTGGGTTGTTAAACTATTATTAAATGTTTTTATAACATCAGTAACCAACTCATCAAGATCAAATGTATGTTTATGGAGGGAAAATTTCCCTGCATTCATTGTGCTTATATCTAAAAAATCGTTAACGAGTGCATTTAATTTATTTACTTGTTCATCAATCATCAAGGCATATTGTTTTGGTTTTTCATCTATTGTTTTTGTGTGATATTTTTGCAGAAGTCCTGCAAAAACTTTAATAGAACTTAAAGGATTTTTAATTTCATGCGTAACAAGGCTAAAAAACATTTCTTTCTGTTGCTCTAGTGCCTTACGCTCGCTAATATCACGGGCAATACCTAGAATTCCTGATGGTTTTCCATTCTCATGAAGCGCCCGTGAGCTTATTTCGACCGGAATATTTTTCCCATCCTTTCTTCGTATTTCAATCTCATATACTGTCGGAATATCTTTTTCAATCTTTTGCTTGATCATTGCTTTCACCAGATGCATATACTGAGGAACAACGACATGAGTAATATGCAATTTTTGAAATTCCCGGCTTGTATACCCGGTCATTCTTTCTCCTGCAGGATTCATTGAGGTAAACTTTCCCAAAAGATCGACAGTATAGACCGCGTCATTTACATCATCGATTATTTCATGAGATTGGTGTTTGGTCTTCATTTAGCTTGATTATAGAAAGATGAGCGATAAATAGCAATTACTTTCATAAGAGAGAAGCTTCTTAATTACAAAAGTTTTTCAGGATTTAGCAAATTTTTTCTTAAAGAATAGCCCAAGCAATAGTGCAGAGATTAAGGAAATGATTACCCCTATATAAAATGATTTTGGTCTATATTCAAATCTCACTGTGTGTTTTCCTTCAGGTATTTCTACAGCTCGAAATGAATAATCAGCTTGCAAAATAGGAACTTGACGATTGTCAACAAACGCATCCCATCCTGGATAATTGTTATCAGATAAAAAAAGGACCCCTGGTTGTTTCGTATTTGTTCCTACCTCTACGCTATTTGCAGAATACAATTTAATTTTAGCTGGTGTGATGGGAGATGACTTCGGCGATATCCCGGGAACACTTGCAAGAATCAATTTCTTATCGTATGGAAATCGCACGTCATAAAGAGTTTTAAGAGAGCGATCTTTTTGAGAAATAACAATATAGTCATAAAAAACTGCGGCTCTTGGGAGAGCTTTTCTATTTTCATATATCTTCCACTTAGAATGCTGATATATTAATTGAAAACGCTCCGCTGGAAATTTTTTGGTCCGGGGATCCCACTTTTTTGGCTTGGCATCATCTTTATCTAAAATATACTTTACTCCTAAGAGATTTAATAAAACCTGCTTATTGTGCGAATCATCTGTAGGAAGCGTTCCGGGGAGGAGCGCATCCGTTCTTGGCAAATCTGTTTCAAGTTTCCCTGTTGTCCCGGCGCGCATGAGTTCTGAATAGTTCCTTATAAATAATGGGTCATACCCTTCAGGAGATTGCACTCGCCATTGCACAGGAAGATTTGTGTCAATTCTTGCCGTATCATAACCGTATACTCTCTCTGTCCCCGATACTTCTGAGAGCTTATTAACAAGCTCGTGAGAGGGAAACATGTATTGTACGGGTGACCATGGTAAATATTTGTTCATAAAATATGAATATTCAAAACCCATGCAGGAGAAGACAACTATCCATAATATAAAAAAATGTTTACTAAATTTCCTTCCTATAATGAGAACGCTTACCAATAAAACAATTCCTGTAGGCAATAGCAAATTACGCTTGGTAATAGCTACTTTTGCAGGGTCAACCTGTAAACTAAATGCTATACCCCAGAGAACAGCATAGATAATAAGCAACACTACGAGAGGAGGGATAACTTTTTTAAGCTTCTGCTTTTGAATTGCTTCTACTCCAAAAGCCGATACTATAACAAAGCAAACCCCTACAAGAAAAATAGTACGGGAAGGTAATCCAGTACTTAATATTGGAATTTGGGAGAGAAAGAGAAGTTCTGCGATAGGAGGTACAAAAGCGATAAGTAAGGCGAGAATCGTTGTAATAAGAGAAAGGCGAACTATTTTATTCTTACTATGGGAAAAAAATCCAATAGCGCCAATAAGCAGCACAACTATACCAGAATAACTCATAAATTCTCCATAATTTTTGCCCCAAAAATTACCTGTCGCAGGATTACCAAAAAAATCTGGAGCAAATAGCATGGCTATATGTGATGGAGGAATGATAAATTGATGAAATGTTCTTGTTGAGCTTATTGCATCTCTCGCTGAGAGACTCATCAGTTCAATACTTGGAACTATTTGTATCCCTGCGAGGGTAATTCCAAGAAAAAGCAAAAGTAATCCTCCGAATAATTGACGTTTCGTAAGTTTCCCCCAACCTATAGAGATAAAATAAGCAACCACGAAAAGGAGAATATAAGCGGTTGTTTGAGCATGTCCTGCCAAAATAGAACAAGCAACTCCCAGAGAAGAAAGTACCAAATAGAAAAGCTTCTTTGTATCTATACATCTTGTGATCCCCCAAAGAATAAAAGGTAACCACAACGCTGCATGTCCTATAACTCCCATCTCAAACCAAACCATAGTGTATCCTATAAACGAAAATCCGATTCCTGCAAAAAGAGCTGCAAGTCGAGACAGCTTTAAACTCCGTATAAACATATACATAAATAGCGTTGCCAAAACAGGCTGTAGCATTATGTAAATTATCCACGCCAATCGAGACTCAATGAAGAAGAAGATGATATTGAGAGGGTAAAATACTGCAGATTGCATATCTGCGAGCAATGGACTACCGGAGAAAGAATAGATATTCCATAGCGGAAGAAGTCCATCTTTTAATAAATCTATTGATAGAATCCTCCATGGATATAATTGTCGTACTACATCAGCAAGAATAAATTCTTTATGTGTTATCCAGGAATTATATCCTTCCCACCCCCCTGCATTGTATGGAAAAAACCAAGCAGTAAGTAAATCGCCAGGAAACGGCACAAGGCTGAAAAAGAAAACTTTCCGGAAAATAAAAATATATAGGATTGTAAAAACAACAAGTGGCCAGTATCGACGAAGCAGTATTAGAACTTTATTCATATATCTATGTACTAGACTACCACAGAGTCGACGAGCTTGCTCATTGTATTATAGTTACGGGTCGTCGCTGAAACACCAAGCTTTTTCTCAATGAAATTATTATTTAATTTGGATGTGCCATAACGCAAGGGGCAATACAGATATACAACTTCATCAGTGATAACAAACTTGTCTGGCTGAAAATTTTGGACAGACAGTTCTTTCACTTTTTGTTTCTCGGGAGGTTTTGCCAGAATAGTAAAATAGATTGTGGGAGTATCTTCTTTTTTAAACGGATTGTCTGCAACTATTTGTCTAACTTGCATGGGTGTCCGGGCCACAATGACAAGATCACCGCCGAAATGTTTTTTGATTTGGTCATGAACAATTTTTTCGACTTGTGGTGCAGTAAGATTTGACCGAGCAAGCACGTTGCCACTTTGGATATAAGTGCGCACTTCGCTCAGTCCGGCATCGGTGAGTACTTCTCGCAATTTCGCCATCGGCACTTTATTTTTGCCCGTTGGTGTCACTGCGCGAAGAAAAATAATGTATTGTTTCATTTGAAATTACACGTTTTGAACGCATCTCACAAGTATTACCCGAGATTTTTTACAAATCTATTGAGAATTTCGGCAAGCTTTGCGGAGTCTTTTAGCATCGGAAGATGGCCCGTATCCATAGTCACAATCTCAGGAGCATTGAGATTAGCAATCATTTTCGACTGCAAGTTTACTGAAAGTTCCTTATCTTGCGTGAGTTTAATATATAAGGATTTTATTTTCGGTATAGAGGCGTTTGTTTGATCGATGTAGATATGAGACGATTCGGGAACGAATCGTTTTACTACTTCTTGTTGCTGCTCAGGTGAGAGGTCATTACAGAGACCTTGCATGATAGCTGATGCAGGAGGCTTAGTGCCAAAAATCTTTATAATCATAGACATGACAACGGATTTAAGTGGAGGCAAAGCGGATAAGAACGACCCGCCGTTTGCAGGAATAGTCGCACCAACTCCCACGAATCCGACCACTCGATCACCAAGCGCCTCTGCTACTTTGAGCGCAACGACTCCTCCCAAAGAATGCGCAACAATGACAATTTTTTCAACCTTAAAACTTTCGATTTCTTGAACCACGTGCGTCGTGTAATCATTTAATGTAAGTGATTTTCTTGCTTCAAAAGTGCTCTTTCTTTTTGGAAGATCTATTGCCATGGCTGGTTCTTGCATCAATGGCAATACATCACGCCATATCCAACCACCTAAGCCAGCTCCGTGAATAAATACTATTCCTAAATGTTGCTTTTTCATTATACTATCCACTATTGTAGCAAACTACGATTTTGTTTATTCACTCATCATATCAACAAGCGGCTTTAACGTTTAGAGTATAAGCAAAATCCTACAGATAGAGATCTTAGGGATGCATGATCGTCAAAAATCATATTTAGGTGTAATTTTTTCGTCCCAATCGACATGATATGTGTACATCCATTTTGTTGCATCTCCTGCCTTTTTAAGAAACAACGGCAATACCAGATCACGTATAAAACGACTTACTGCATTTGATGGTGACTTGCCGCTTCCAGCACGACGGGACTGTTTCACCAGTTTTTCTGCCCGCTCCTTTCGCAAACTGACAAATGTGGCAAATGCCTGCTCAATATCGGCAATGTCCCGCAAACATTTGGCTATGACAATCCCATCTTCCAGGGCCAGCGATGCACCTTGTCCTGCACTGGGGGCAGGGGCATGTACTGCGTCACCTATGAGACAGACCCGTCCTTTATGCCATTTCGGGATAGATTGTATATCGTATATTGGATAGCGGGCGATGGGGGTTTGGGTGCTTTTGATAATTTGACGGATAACTGGTTGATCATCTACATGCATACCTAAAAGCATATTTTTCCATTGATCATTCGAAATCGCATCAAGTTCTCCTCTTTTGGGTTCGTGGTTTTGACCGATATTCGCGAACCAATAGATGAGGCCATCTGGTCTCACAAGATAACAAAAAAATGCTTTTTTTCCAAAGATCATTTCCATTTTACCCTTGGAAGTAGGTAAGTTAATCTTATTGTTTGCAATAGCGCCGGAACTTATCAGACCGGTATATTTCGGCTGAGGGGAATCTGGAAAAGTAATTTGCCTAGTACGTGAATGAATGCCATCGGCTCCAATTATTGCACTTCCCTGAACCTCTGTTCCATCTTCAAAATGAGCGGTGACTCTATCTTTATGAATAACAGCAATATCTTTAAGTTTTTTGCCATATTCAATATGTGTACCTTGGCGCATTACTTCTGCACGGAGTCCTTTTGTAATTGAGCCACGTTTGATTGTTACGGTATCAGAAGGCACTGTGCCAAGTGATTTACCAGAGGCGTTTGAAAAATGAAACCCATGCGTGAGAAAACCGTCGGCCAAAATTGGCTTTGCAATACCAAACGTTTTCAGTACGTCTTGACCATTGGGAGTTAACCCCAGGAATGATCCTACTTCATCGCCTGGTTCTGGATACGCTTCATAAATAATTGACTGAATACCCGCACGTTTCAAGGCAATCGCAGTTGTAGTACCTGCGATACCACATCCGATAATGAGGACGGGCGGGTTATCTGGAACTCTCCTATGTGTAGGTTTCATAAACGTCTAGCAATTTTTAAAAAAAACAGGTATAATCATCTTAATTATTAATTATCTTGATCATTAAGATAATAATGGAATTACTCTCATATGTCAAGCAAGAAACAAAACACACATCTATTTGGTGAATTAGATAAACAGATACGCGTTATGAGTGCCAACTCTGTACTGTTAAGTCATTCTGTTGCAGAAAAGGTAGGCATTCATCCGACTGACTTGGAATGTGTAGATTTTTTATATTTATATGGGGACTTGCCTGCTGGAAAGTTAGCAACACTCACTGGCCTGACAACAGGCGCAATAACGGCCGTTATTGACAGACTAGAAAAAAAAGGATTCGTCAAAAGAAAACACGACAAAAATGATAGAAGGAAAATTATCGTTATGCTCAATAAACAAAAGACCGATACGATGATCACATCGCACTATCTAACACTTGGCAGTGAGATGAACAAACTCTATAAACACTGTACAAGTGCTCAAATCAAGACCCTTTTAACGTTTATCACAAAGGCAAATGCAATTGCCGCCAAAGAAATTGCTAACTTAAAATACTGAGTCTCACTCTTAACTCTTTGGATTCTCAGCAAAATCTTGCCAGAGTCCGATTACGTTACCTTCAGTATCTTTGATGTACGCAAAATAACCCATGTTCGGTACCTCACCTTTTGGGCTCATCGATTTCCCACCCGCTGCTTCAATTTTCTTTATGTATTCGTCCATAGAATCAACGCTTATGGTCAGGATAGGAGCTGGTACATCGCTACTTCTGTCAACCAATGCGCCATTAATTGCGCCCGGTGTTGTCGGAATTCCCTTCTCATCAGCAGGTGTCGTCGTAGCGCTTGTATACTGTATTTCAGGCATTTCATCGATTTTCCAGCCGAACGTTTCACTATAAAACTTCTTCGCCCGCTCTTTATCATCAAATGGTATTTCAAAATGTACAACTTTATTCATATTACTCACCCCCTTTCCATGTCTAAAACGATTTTTCTCATAGATTTACGTAATTGTTGGTACTATATTATCAACTCTTCAAAAAAAACAAAACAGGCTTTATTTCAAAATTTATCCTTTAGGAGTTAAGCTCCACTACAAACCTATTCTTTTATACCGGCGCAGTTGGTCAAATACAAGTGAGCCGAATATAATAAACGCAGCACACACTACAGCTACGGCTATGCCCGGCATAGTAAATCCTGCTATTTTGAGGAGCAGACCTACTCCAGTCGCAGCAATAATCGACACCACGAGTGCAGCTGCTGAAGCCGTCGTCAGTAAAATATCTCGACGTCTGGGTCTGGTACCAGTAGCTATGAGTGACCAGAGCGGCGAAGTTGCTGCTTGTGCATCATAACCAAGCATGCTGGAGGGCAACTGCCCGGACAATTCCGCCTCATACCACTTTCGTATATCCTTAATTGCCCTGATATATTGCACATCCTCGAGGCTAATTTCTATCAACCGGCGATACGTAAACACGCCAAAGACGATCAGCGCCGGCAAAATGAGTGCCAAAAGGGGGCCAGCCGCATCACTATCACTGGTAAATCCAACTGCCACGAGTGCACCACTTACGACAGCCAAATAACTGCTGATGCGCGAACCAGCTTCACTCGTTATAGTGCCACGGGCAGACTGCAAAACAAAATGCTCAGTCACTACTGCAGACATTGTGGCGCTTGAAGGTTCTAATTTTTGTTTTGACATAGCGCAACAATATTACCACTCAGGAGCTTTTCCTGGGACATAGGTGCCGAATGACCACTGAAAACCTTCTGGATCGAGTAGCTCGCAGCGGTAGTTGCCCCAAGCAGTTTCTTCAGGTCCGATCAGTGATGTCGCGCCTGCCGCAACAGCTTTTTTATACATATCACGGATTGCCTGCTCAGAGCTAAGTGTTATCATCGCGCCGCGACCCGTTGATTTGTTCTTCACACGCGGCACATCATAATCTTCATAATCGGCTTGTATCATAACGACTGCCTCACCAAGCTTCAGCTCGGCATGCGCGATACCGCCTTTTTCTTCATCGGGATATGCAACTACTTTCTCAAAACCAAAGGCATCGTGCAGCCACTGAATCATTTTTGCAGGATCCTTATAGCAGAGGAATACAAATAATTTTTCTGGTTGATGGTCTGTCATAGAAATATACTACTTTCGCCACAAAATTTTAACGATACTCAGGATTTTCGAAGTCGAATTTTTCGCCTTTATCCCATTTCGCACGGAGATTTCCGTATGCCGGAATGCCGTCGACGTCTTTATACATTTTGGCAAGGTGCATTAAATTCCAGGTCATAAATGTCGTGTTTCGGTTGGTGAAATCATTTTCCATACCAGCTCGCGTGCCATCTTTTAATTTGTCGCCATAGCTCGGTCCAGGTCCTGCCTCGCCGATCCAACCAGCATCTGCGGCAGGAGGAATTGTATAGCCAATATGCTGCAAACTATAAAGAATATTCATAGAACAGTGCTTTATCCCATCTTCATTACCTGTTATCAAAGCACCACCGACTTTACCATAATAGATGTACTGTCCTTTATCATTAAAAAGTCCAGAACAAGAATAGAGACGTTCAATAATCTTCTTCATCTGAGAACTGTTGTCCCCAAGCCAAATTGGTCCGCACAAGACGAGCATATCTGCGGCCACTACTTTTTTATAAATCTTTGGCCATTCATCAGTTTTCCATCCATGCTCACGCATATCAGGCCAAACACCAGATGCAATATCATGATCAACTGCCCGCAGCAACTCTGTTTTGACTCCGTGTTTTTTCATGATATTTTGGCTAATTCTGATAAGAAGATCAGTGTGGCTTGGTTCGGGTGATTTCGTAAGAGTGCAATTAATAAAAAGTGCCTTGAGTCCAGTAAAATCCCATTTTTTCGGTAAAGTCATTTTTATGTTATTTTTTACTACCGCAATTGAACATCCATTGGATACCGAATTTGTCGCGACAAGAACCGAAATAGTCACCCCAGAACATTTCCTGCATCGCCATTTCTACTTTACCCCCTTCAGATAGGGCAGCGAATAGTTTATCGGTCTCGGCACGGGTATCCGGCTCCAGGTTGATGTAGACGTTGTTGCCTTGGTTCAATTTAAAGCCCATTGATTCTGGTGCGTCAGTACCCATCAGCCTATGTCCACCCAGGATAGGCAAAGCAACGTGCATGACGAGGTTCTTGTCTTCTTCAGGGATTGGTGGCTGACCTTTCTCGGCAGGAACTTCGCCCATACGACTGATCCCGTCACCGTCAAACTCTGTGCCAAAAACAGATTTATAGAAATGAAACGCTTCCTCAGTATTCCTAACGAAATTCAGATATGTACTAACTCTTGCCATAAATTACTGCTTCTTATTTAAAGAATATACATGACGGTTATACAATTTGTCAACAGGATTTTGTAAGAAAAGTATATGTTATTTTTTCTTTTTCTTACCCTCTAACTTTAAGGTATCTGATTCGTCACGATGCACACCACTACTGCCGACATGCTTGTCGCCAATCTTCTCTCCATTTTTGATGACATAGACAATCGCCATAGCATGACCCCGACCTAATCCAAAATCTTCTTTAAGCCAAGCGACAATCGTCCCAGCTTTTGTCGCAGGTTCGTCATAACCCTTAGCTTTTGCGATTGCGATAAGCTCGTTTGGCGTCTTTCCTGTTTTTTCTTCTATGTTATCTAAATATGCTTGAAACGACATAAAATTTCTCCTTTCAATCCCTCCCCCTTACTCTTTATTCGAATAGTTGAACATCAATGATTTACCTGCTTTAACTTTGAACACGATGGAAGTCCGCTCGGGAGTTGAGGTGATCACTTTGCTTTTTTTCAACCGTATTTTATCATTATCAATATGTTCAAATAATTTGAGCCCTGCACCCAGCAGAACAGGCATGATATCAATATGAAGCTCGTCGCAGAGTCCTTTATTAAGACATTGCTGAAACGTATTCGCTCCGCCGATAATTTGCACATCTTTCCCTCTTGCTGCTGCCTTTGCTTGTGTAACTGCGCTTTCGATTCCATCAGTTACAAAAATAAATTTCAGTGTTTCATTTTCCTTTGGATGCTTTGCTGGGGGTTTATGTGTGAGGACAAAAATCGGAACTTGGAATTCGTACGTATCAGCATATGAGTCAGGATCGTCTGCCATCTCAAAAGCATGTTTTCCCATCACTACCGCGCCAGTATTTTTAACCGCATCCTTCAACACTGATGTGTCATGCAAATCTTTAAAATCAGAATACAACCGACCAACACTGCCATGACGGTCATTAATAAATCCATCAAGCGACATTGTCATGCCAAGTACAATTTTTCCCATAATTTCTTTAATCTGGATATTTTTTCTTCACATCCGCAATTGACAGTCTGATCATTTGTTCCAGCACATTTATATCAACATCTGAAAGTCTCTTGATATACAAACACACGGTCGAGGTTTTATATTTTCCCAGCTTTTCCAATAAATCTTTTTCTTTCTCAAATCCACGCTGCAAATAAATGACAATATTCGCCTTCCGCGGAGAAAACCCAGCAATACACATATCCCCTGCGTGTCCCGATTCATATTTATAATGATACTTCCCAAACCCCACAATACTAGGCCCCCACATAACCCCCTTCTCCCCCGTAATCTTCTCCATCAACCGAAGCACCGTATAAGCATCCTCCCTTTTAGAAGCAATCTCCACAGCATTCCAAAAATCATCAACTTTGACTCCTGTCGGTTTGGTCTTTATATCTGCCATATAATCTATTATACAACAGCAGGAAATGTTTTAAAGCTTCTATGTGGCATTTTATGCATAAAGTTTTCTAACATACGTTCAAATGGTCCTCGTCGCATAACAAGCGATTCAAGCGGGGATATTGCAATTTCAACAGGTGTAGTTGGAGGTAAATCTCTTTGGAGATAATAAAAACCTTTTATAGGGACTGCAAGCCCTGGTGGAATAAAAGGACAGACAATCCCCGGGCTCATTCCCAACCAAATTGGGGCATCAAATTCGGGATCATTAATACTTGTATCCTTGGCTTTTTTTGCTGACAAACCAAAATCTTTACCTATCGTAACTTTGGTCGCTTTATCAATAAACGGATCATTTGTAGCTGCCGTAACAAGCACAGGTTTTCTTCCAGGTGATTCTACTATTCCGGGGACTGCTAATGTTACAGTTCGTACTGACTGCGGCATATTTTCTTCACTGGCTTCTATACCAAGTCCAGCTGTTATCTCGGCTGTATGACTTCGAAGAAAATCTTGTTTGTTTTGAGGGTTCCTTAGTGATATAGGACTTGTCTTAAGTACAAACGGTTCACCATTTTCTGTTAACCATTCATACATAAAAAGGATTGCATCTGTCCACAACTGGTCATGTTTTAGCATAGTTTCTCTATCAAAAAGTAACCCCGGAGATTCATGACTCCATGATTCAAGTGCTCTACTCAGGGGAGGTAAATGTTGTCCTATGGCTTCTAAAGCTGCATCAGTTTGAGCAGGAGCTCTAATCTGAACATGTTCATCAAAGTCTAAAACCCTAACGCGGTCTACACCAAGTGCACGAAATATTTGTTCCGGGTCAAAAGGTTGATCCTCTTCATGATTTGCCATGGCGAGATTATATCATTCTATATCATTTTTAACCAATAAGTCTGAGGTATAATCACCACATGGAGAAATAGCTTTGTACCTCTTCTCAGTGATTTTATAAGTACTTATTCGTAAATGAATCCTTTACGCTAGGAGCTCTTTTGGTATACCTTGACAAACCACTTTTCCACTTTTCTTTCCTCCTTCAAGTCCTATATCAATTGATATGCTCTCATAGTATTATTACATGATAATCTAAATACCCTATGCTATACTACAAATATGATACGTGAATCTAAATCGGTTAAAAAGCTTAAAA
>JBGTMH010000029.1:0-8605 GCA_041743715.1 Patescibacteria group bacterium
CGTAATCTAAATGGATTCCATCCAGCATGGATCACACCTCCTATCTCATCATACTCCTCTTTCCCTAACTCCAAACACCGATTCCTGTACAAAATATATTTTTGCCGAAACTGTATACCATGTGCTGACCCCTGCTCAAAATGATTAAATTTCTCTGTTGACAGAAGTTTTAATTATCGTTATTATTAATTTATTCTTTCGGGGTTTTGTGTAATTCAACATCGGTGGTAATACTCCACGAGGTCGCCTAGGCGACCACGAGTCTGTGCCCTGCCCGCAATGCTACGCATAGCGTTGCAGGCGGGAACTCAGACAGCGACCGTATAGTCGGGATGAAAGGGAGAACTATGAAAAAAATCGCGACTTTTGGGCCGTTATTTGTTATTATAGCCGCGCTCCTTTGGAGTTTTGATGGTATTCTCCGGATAAGTTTATATTCAATCCCCCCTGCAGTTATTGTTTTTTACGAACACGTACTTGGTGCAGTCATTCTTCTCTTTTTCTCCTTTAAGTGGATCAAAGACTTAAAGAAAATGACAAGAAAGGAATGGATTGCAATAGCAATTGTTTCACTTTTCTCCGGTGCTATTGGTACCATTTTCTACACTGCCGCACTCGGAATGGTTCAGTATACACAGTTTTCTGTCGTAGTTCTTTTGCAGCAACAACTGCAACCCCTTTGGGCAATTGCCGCCGCTGCAATTCTTTTACACGAGCGTCTTACAAAAAGGTTTTTGCTTTGGGCAGCTGTTGCTCTCGTTGCAGCGTACTTGATTACATTTAAAGATCTTCAGGTGAATTTTGCAACAGGCACAGGAACCATGATGGCAGCGGGATTAGCACTTGCAGCTGGATTTATGTGGGGGACTTCAACAGCTATTAGTAAATATGTTCTTAATAAAGTTTCTTTTATGACCGCAACAGCCTTGCGGTTTTATCTGGCACCTATTTTTGCTTTACTTTTTATATTGGGGAGTAATCAAACAGATGCACTCCTTACACTAACACCAAATCAATGGCAGACACTTTTTATCATAACGTTATCCACGGGACTTGTGGCATTGGGTTTTTATTATTATGGTTTGAAGCGTACTCCAGCAAGAATTACAACGCTTTGTGAATTGGTATGGCCGGCAAGTGCAATTTTTATAGATTACTTTTATTTTCACAAAACACTCAGTCCGACGCAAATCATCGGTGTGTTACTTTTGCTTCTGGCAATTTATATGGTGACCAAACCATTGGCGAAGTCATCTGGAAAATCCACGAAAGAACTCGCGGGTATCTAAGACATCTTTTTTCATTTGTTCCACCAGTACGTTCTCAGATATAAATTTTTCGTTTTCCCGTAGCTTTTTAAAGAGATGTATTGTAACATGTTCGCCATAAATATCTGAATCAAAATCAAGGATATAACTTTCCGCTTTATGCTCCTTTTCTCCAAACGTTTTAGCGGCCCCGATAAAAGTAGCAGCTTGATATATTTTATCCCTCACAATAACCTGAGAAGCATAAATTCCTTCAGGTATTTTTTTAATTAAAAAAACATTTGCCGTTGGAAATCCCATAGCTTTTCCCCTTTTAGCTCCATTCTGCACAACACCGGTGATACGATAGATTGGTTCCATTACGTTAGTATATCAAATAAGAATGTAGTTGATCTGGTACAATAGGGAAGCTATGTTGATAGATAATGTTACGTTACAGATAAAAGCGGGTAATGGAGGGGATGGAAAAGTGTCGTTTTTCAGAAATAGAGGAGGACCTGATGGTGGGAATGGCGGGAACGGAGGGGATTTGTATTTTCAAGGTGCAGATAATCTCAATGACCTCAGGCTTTTTCGTTTTAAGAAAAAAATTGATGGAATAGATGGTATTGCAGGAAAGAACCAAAATCTCTTTGGTAAAAATGCCCCGAACACAACTATTTTTGTACCACTCGGCACACGCATTACTGATGTTGCAACTGGGAATGTGTATGAAATAACCGATACAACAACATTTATTCTTCTCGCACGGGGAGGTAAAGGAGGACGGGGAAATAGTGAATTTAAAACCTCCACCAATCAGGCACCTCACTATGCAGAAAAGGGGACAAAAGGTGAGGAAAAAAAGTTACTTCTTGAACTTCGATTAATTGCTGAAATTGGACTCATCGGATTACCCAATGCAGGGAAAAGTAGTTTGCTCGCTGTCCTTACGAATGCCAACCCAAAAATTGGTAATTTTCCATTTACCACACTTGAACCAAATATAGGTATGCTTAAAGAACACGCGCTTGCTGATATTCCAGGTCTTATCGAAGGAGCGTCAAGTGGCCGGGGTCTTGGCGTGACGTTCTTAAAACACATCGAAAAAACAAAAGTACTACTACATTGTATAGACGCGACAGATGTAGACCCGGAAAAATCATATATGACAGTTCGTCATGAATTTCAGAAATATAATCCTGCACTTTTAGAAAAACCTGAAATCATTCTTCTCACCAAAACAGATCTTGCTGACACAAAACAAATAATAAAGATCGAAAAATTATTTCAAAAGAAAGGAAAACAGGTACTCACCTGTTCAATTTATGATGAAAAAAGTTTGGAAGCGATAAAACAAAAACTCTTTACATTATGAATTGGACTTTTGAAACAGTGAGACATGCGCTTGGTGATAGATTGGTTGGCAATCTTTTTATGAGAAAATTAGTTTGCCAAACCTTATTGTACCTCCCTCCTGAGATCCTTGATCAAGTATGTCGGAAAGTTTGGTTTATCTCCTCGCAAGAAGATTCATGGGCATTTACCTTTAGGGGATCGGATATAAAAGACAGACATCTCATTTTTATGTCAGACGAACTTTTGCGACAGAGCGATGCCCAGATCGGCTATACGATTTTACATGAAGTAGGACATGTAGTGTTGATGCATAAAAATTCAATAGGTTACGCGCAAACCCAATCCGAAATCAAAAACCAGGAAAAAGAAGCTGACCTATTTGCAAAAAAACATTTGCGCTAATTTTTAGATTCTGATTTTATTTTTAGAATCATAAATGAACCAGAACAAAGTTCCCCAGAGAAATAAGAGATAACTGACATTGAGTAAAATCAAGGCCTGACGCGCGTGAATTTGGTAGTATAGTTCTACCAGGTATCCTGCCGACGAAATAAAATAACCCAGTAGTAAAAGATTGGTAAATAAATTTTGTTGTTTTAACTGATTATTTATTATTATTACTACACCGATAATGCCAACGGTTAAGAGTATGGTGAGATCGTGAAAGTGTGTATGGGGCGAAATGAGAAGCGTTGCGATAATAAGTAGTGTGTACTGAAGAGCGAATTGAGGTGATTTTAATGGATAACGTTTAGACCAGATATACAGAGTAGGTAGTATAATTGTTGCTACACACATAAACCAAAGAGTGCGGATGTCAGCAAGTGTGTCGGTTTGAAATAGGATCATTAAGTAAGATTGTAAAGAGTGCTGCGCTTTTATATCGATACCGTATCCATTGTTCCAGTTGACTGCACTCATAAGGACCGTTATGTAATTTGTAATACCACCCCAACCAACATACATGAATGAGACAAGGGAGAGAAATACAATTCCTGTGAGCAAACCCAAAAAGATTTTCCATCTCCTTTGAACAAGTATTGCCAAAAAAGGGAGAATAATAAAATGAGGTTTGATAAGGATAAGAGAAAGCAGTAACCCACCTCTGAATTGCCATCCTTTTTTTAGACATATCCATGAAAGTAAAATAGTAAGACTTATGACAATTGTTAATTGTCCAATAAGAAGAGTAGTCAGGACCGGTATATAAGATAGTATGCCAAAAATTATGAGTGCCAATATATACCAATGTGTTTTTGATATATGTTTGACTGTGACAAAACAAATGAGGAGAAGAAGGAATAAATTAGTCCCTACCCAAACAGTATATGCTACCTCGAGCGGGAGTTGTGCAAGAGGGAAAAAGAGCAGTGCGGCAAATGGGGGGTTGAGAAAGGGGAGAAACACTTGAAGTGCATTTGTAACAGGTGCTATCTGATTTTGAAAGGTGAGTTGGGTTTGGAGATTATATAACTCCGGGGGATTTTGATGGAGGAGTGAGGCACCTGTATAAAAAGCAAGAAAATCCATTGCTTGTGGAGCTTTTGATAATAAGACTTTACCATTTGTGACGAAGAGGTGGAAAACAAAGAGGACAAGCATTATGAGAAGTAAACAAAAGAAAGCCAGTAAAATATTTCTTTGTAAATGTGGTTTCATATATCAATTGTAACGCAAAATGTAATAGGAGGATTGGAGTTTGTGAAATAGTATCCAATACCAAGTTTTTCGTTTGACAAATTGTATTTGGTAAGTTTAGACATGGTATAATCAATGTATGATAAAAGTAATCATTTTTGATGCTGATGGGGTGTTGATTAATGGTGAGATGTTTAGTGTGAAGTTGGCAAAAGACTATGGAATTTCATCTGAAAAGACGACACCTTTTTTTACTGGTCCATTTCAAGCATGTCTCATTGGTGACGCTGATTTAAAAGTTGTAATTACTCCATATCTGAAAGAATGGGGTTGGAAAAAATCAGCTGATGCGTTACTAGAATATTGGTTTCAAGCAGAGCACAATATTGATGAAGCACTTGTTCTGTATATTCAAGGTTTAAGACAGAAGGGGATAAAATGCTATTTAGCGACCAATCAAGAAAAATACAGGAGTGCTTATATGTTGGATAAAATGGGATTCAAAAAATGCTTTGATAAAGTATACTCTTCTGCTCATTTAGGACATCAAAAACCCTCAAGAGAATTCTATGCAAAAGTATTTAAGGATATAGGAAACGTAGAAAAAGACGAGGTACTCTTTTGGGATGATTCAGTCAGTAAAGTAGCAGGCGCCAAAAAATTTGGGATTCACGCTGAAATATATACTTCGTATGAGGATTTTAAAAAGAAAATGAAACAGTACTTCGTATAATTAATATACGCCAAGATGTAATATTTTATAAAGTTTGAGCCACAGTTCTAGACTTACATAACTCGGTCTGCAGTCTTTTTGTATACCAATAGCATGCAATGAATTTGTAATATTTTTTTTACCAAACTGACTCTTCAAATTATGTGCTATTGGCTGACCCTGTCCGAATCCCGAGGTAACAAAATTTTGATATATTGATTTTTCTTCCCATGACACGAGGGGTGTGATTTTTTTAGTAAACCTTAACATAACTGCATGAACAGACGGCATGGGTGAAAAATCTTCACGTTTGAAATGATGATAAATTGAAAAATCAAACCACGGCTTGTGCATAATTGAGAACATGTTATCTCTATCTGGCGCAGAAAGGCGATAAGCTACCTCTTTCATCATGATGAGATAGCTGTCCTCTGGTGGATTTTTTGCGTCAATGAGTAATCTGATGATTTTTCCTTCTATAGAAAATGGAATATTTGCAAAGACTTTATATGGGAGAGATGGAAGTTGGTATGTAAGAATATCTTCATGATAGAGAGTTGAATTATTGTTGTCATTGAATTTATTTTTAAGATATTCATGCCAGTAACTATCAATTTCTATTGCGAGAACATGCTGCGATTTATGCAGCAATTGTTCAGTGATTATACCTTTTCCTGGACCAACTTCTAAAACCAGATCATTTTTGCCAATAGAGGAATTCCGGATAAGCTTTTTAACAAGCTTCCGGCTGTGAAGAAAGTTTTGTGAGAACAGCTTCCGCCGAAGTTTGGACATGGCGGAACCTCCTCATGAAGAACATTGTGTTCATACATATTAATTATAACTTTTTTTCGATGAAAACGCAAAATTTTAGGGCATGGTTTTCCATACATGCTATAATATTTACATGGAATATTTTTCTATTATTGTGACTGTAGCTATTGTGCATCTGTTAGCTGTTATGAGTCCTGGGCCTGATTTTGTTATGGTTACCCGGAATAGTCTTGTGTACTCGAGAAGAACAGGGATTTATTCCGCTATTGGATTGGGATTTGGGATTATGGTTCATATCATTTATTCCCTGATTGGGATTGGAATTATTATTTCAAAATCTGTCGTGCTGTTTAATATTATTAAATATTTAGGCGCTGGATATCTTATTTACTTAGGCTACAAATCGTTAACGGCAAAAAGTACTCACACAGAAAGCACAGATAAGTATAGTACCAAACAGGATATTTCGAAATGGAAAGCGATGCGTATGGGTTTTTTAACAAACGTGTTAAATCCGAAAGCAACACTTTTTTTCCTGAGTTTATTTACCTTAGTTATAAATCCGCAGACACCCTTATCTGTCAAAATTTTTATGGGGTTAGAGATGTCTGTTGTCACAGCTTTGTGGTTTGCATTCGTTGCTTTTCTCGTTTCTCATCGATTGGTCAAGTCACGTTTTAATAAGATCCAAAATTATGCTGGAAAATTTATCGGTGTGGTTCTTATTGCACTAGGAATTAAAGTAGCCCTCTCAAGCGCAAAATAATATAGATACAAATATTTCGTCATCAAATATGTATCCGTTTTCGTTTCTTCAATAAATGCGGGATGTTATTGAAAAGACAATTTTCGATTATCTCAAGTATATTTTCCGTCCCTATTTTTTCTTTCACTGAAATGAATTGGGGGTAAAAATCAGCGTATTGATTTTCTACAAACGTCTTGTCTAATTCGTCTATCGTCTCAGCTTTGTTAAAAATATAGACGCGTTTTTTATTTCGTAAATCAAGATTTGATAATACTACTTCCACGGATTCAATTTTTCTTTGCATATCATCATCACTCACATCAATAACATGCACGAGTAAATCGGCATGCAAGGATTCCATCAGTGTTGATTTAAATGCATTGATGAGATCTAAAGGAAGATTCTTGATAAACCCGATGGTGTCTGAGAGAAGGATTTGTTTTTTTGATCGTGGGAGTGTTACTTTTCCAACACTGCTATCAAGTGTCACAAATAACGCGTTCTCGACAATATTTTTTTTACCCGTTAATAAGTTAAAAAGAGAGGATTTTCCAGCATTGGTATATCCGATTATGGAGACTGTCTGGAAACCAACTTTCTTTCTTCTCGCGAGTTGGCGTTCACGGTCAAGAGACAATTTTTTCAATTTATCTTGTACTTTCTTCATCTGTGTCTGCCAATGTCGTTTCATGAGTTCTGTATTTGTTTCTCCTATACCAAGCGTTCCGATTCCTCCAGCTTGCCGTGAGAGAACATGACCCATGCCAAAGATTCTGGGGCCCATATGACGCATGGCAGCAAGTTCGATTTGCAACTTAGCTTCTGCTGTATGCGCATGTTGGGAGAATATCTCAAGAATCAAATCAACTCTATCCCAGACCATAATTTCTGGTTTGGTTATACTGAGGATGTTTGTCATTTCAAAAATATGAGTTGGTTTGACAATTGCATTGAGAATAATAACGTCGATATTTTTCTCTTTTATCAACTGTGCAATTTCTCTCACTTTCCCCCGACCGATATACATCCCTTTATCATGTGTCTCCCGACGCTGCACCACAAAGTCAGCAACTTTTCCACCAAGTGCTTCAACAAGTGCCTTGAGTTCTTTCAGGTCTTTAAAAGTCTCCTCATCACTTACATCACGGGGAATGATGCTGACGAGAAGGAAGTTTTTTGGTTTCATTTTATAGGTATATACAGATGTAGTATAACAAATTTAATCTAAATTAATAGTATAATGGAATATATAAATCCCTAGGTTGCGAATCTATTTAACCTCCCAGGTTAAAGAACTATACAAGTATTTATTAAATGGTTTTCTCAAGTAACCCTGTTATATGAGAATTTTTATGCAGAGGAAGCCGATGTGTTCCGTGTTGTATGTGTAAGGGGATTTGGTAGTTCTTTGAAAGTTCTTGTACGTGAGAAAGAGGTGCAGTTTTGTCTTCTGCACCGTGAACTAATATCAGTTTGTTTTTTGATTGGGTTGTAATGAGTGATGGGATATTCTGATTATAGACAATGTTCGTGAGGGTTTTCATATATGAGTTATATGAATGTCTAAAGTAGTCCTGTACCACAGCACGCGGCGCATTACGATAAAATAACGGCGCGATTTGTCTGGTGATTGGTCCAAATAAAGTGCAAATCGTAAGACAGGTTAGGTGAGTCCATAGAGAATCAGTTGCATAATATTTGAAGGTTTGTGATTGTCGCGCAAAATATTTAGCTTCCTGTGGAGTGTTATAGTAGGGTAAAGAAATAAGGAATGTTTTTTTTATGCTTTCTGGATATTTTGCTGTATATCCCAAGGCAATAATTGCACCTGTTGAATGACCAACAAGTAGTATTGTTTTTTCATGTACATTGTTCTTGATAAAAGTATGTAGGTATTGAAGATGACCTGTTAATGTATATTCAATATTTGGTTTGGCAGAAAAACCAGAACCGATTATATCGAGAAAATAAAGAGATGCACTTGACTTGTCAAGCACCCATTTTCTCCGACAAGTTTCTAAGAGAATTAGCATAAACGGTAGGTGGCATTTTTAAAGCAGTGTGAATTCTTTCTGTATTGTAATAGTGAATATGCTGATAAATTTCCTCAATAAGTTCTCCAACGGT
>JBGTMH010000030.1:0-30115 GCA_041743715.1 Patescibacteria group bacterium
TGTTCACATCTGGTGCGGGAATATCTTTGTCAGGACCGATGCAGTCTGCAATACGTCTTATAAAAAGTCTGGTGAGGCGTTCCAGTTCTTTCTCAGAAAGTGTTTTAGGGTCAAGCGTGATGCCGCCTTTCCCTCCACCAAAGGGCACATCAATAAGCGCAGTCTTGATTGTCATCCAGAAAGCGAGTGCTTTGACTTCATCCATTGAGACATCATGATGGAAGCGAAGGCCTCCTTTATATGGTCCAATATGACTGTTATGCTGGACCCGGTAGCCTTTGATAGTAATGACTTCGCCATCATCTTTTCTCAGCGGAAGTGAAACTTCAATAATTCGCTCAGGTTCTGCGAGGTGGGCGAGAAAGAGTTGGTCGAGTGAGAGATGTTGGCCGGTTTTTTCAAGCTGCTGTTTGGCCTGTGTCCATGGATTTGGTTTGGTCATAAAAAATCATTATAACTCGACTATTGCAGCTTTGCTAGACATTTACCAAACATTTTGGGAATAGATATTTAACGATGGTTGCATTGTTCTATTGTTACATTGTTATTATTTTTTCTGAAATGCCCAGGCTGCAAGAATTGCTGTGAGGGGGACGGCGAGGATGAGGCCGATTGAGCCTGCGAGGGTTCTGACGATTTCTTCAACAAGGAGTTCGCTGTTGAGGATTAACCAGAGGGGTTGGTTGGTAGGATTGAGCACAATAAAAAGAAAGAGTGGTAAACCTGCTCCTGCATAGGCCAAGGCGAGTGTGTTCACAAGCGAGGCAATATGCTCGCTGCCAATTTTCATACCGCTGCTTACTAAATGACGAAAAGTTAAGTTGGGATTTGCTTTTGTTAACTCTTGGATTGATGCTGACAAACCAGTCGTGATATCATCAAGCGCACCCAAACTTCCAATAATAATTCCTCCCAGAAGCAAGCCCTGGAAATTAATCATACCTGTTTGGCCAAATTGCAAACTGGTGGCGTCCTCACTCCCAAGTCCGGTGAGGAAAGTCAGATTGACAAAAAGGTATGAGAGAAGACCTGTCAAAATCAAAGCGATAGATGTCGCGAGAAGTGCTATATGCGTTTTTTGCGAGAAGCCGTGCGCGACATAAATAGTCGTTACCATGATAAAAAACGATCCGATAATACTAGTCACCAGTGGATCTTCTCCTGCAAGGATGGATGGAACGATGAAATGAATAATAACGGCAAAGCTTACAGCCAAACCAACAAGTGCCCCAAGTCCTTTAAGCCGACTGATCAATAACACAACCGCCAGAAAAAGAATAACAAGTGGTACCAGTTTATCCAGACGATATTTATCGATGACTGCATAGGTGGTCCTCTGCTGAGATGTTGTTTTTAGCAAAATAATTGTCTGTCCTGGATTTACTTTTTGCTCTTTGCGAAGGGTTGTTTGGTCTCCGTGGGTAATCGTTACTTTTTTATCTTTCTCCGGACCATCAAGGATTTGCAGTTCAATTTTTTGATACGGATGTTTTTGTCCCGAGATATTTTTTTCTCCTTCATTAATAATCCGCAAAATTTTCGCTTTTGATACTTCTTCTTTGGGAGTGATAGCAGGATTTGGTGCAGGAGTTTGCGCGAAAGCCGGAATCGAAAAGCAAAACAGGAAGGCAATGACTGACAAGAATAGAAAGCGATTGAGGTATTTCATTTAGGGAATCAGACTTTATTATACCATTTCTTAACGAATTGATTTTTTTTTATAACCAAGGTAGGCTATATAGAGTTAAGTTATTAGGTATGGATAAGTGGGAAAACAGAATTATACAACACCGTTTTTTTCTTCTTTTTGCAGTTGTTTACGTTGTTATCTATTTAATAAATCTTACGTTGCTTCCTATCTTTAATGACGAATCAATTTATCTCGATTGGGGTTGGTCACATACGCATACGCCGGGTCATTTATACGATGCGCTTTTGGATGCCAAACAACCATTGATGATATGGATCTTTGGTATCTTTGAGAATTTTTTTGACGATCCACTTTTTGCTGGTAGATTTGCATCTGTGCTCATTGGGTTGACTACGGCATTTGGTATCTATACGCTAGCAAAAAAATTATTCAATAAACAGACGGCAATTGTTGCAATTTTATTATATGCAATAATTCCGATATTTACCTTTTACAATAGACAAGCCCTTTTGGAAGCTGCCGTTGCTTGTTGTGGAATATGGTCAAGTATTGCGCTACTTAATATAATACGCCATCCATCAACAAAAAATAGTATAATTTTGGGAACAATTTTGGGTATCGGTTTTTTTGTTAAATCTTCGATATTACTCTTTATCGTTTCAGCATCACTTGTCATCGGATTTTATATATGGAGGGAAAGAAATGTTGATCTTGTAAAATCATATTTTATTTCACTCGCTACGTTTGTATGTGTAGATTTTCTTCTGTTTATTAATCCCATTTTTTGGCAAACGTTTTCTTCAAACAGTCGTTATGCATTTACTCTAGCAGAAATTTTTACTTTTCCTTTTAATACATGGGGTAATAATTTATCAGGCTTTTTCGAGATCGGATTTATTTTTATTACTCCGCTTATTTTTTTAGCTAGTATTTGGGGAGTATATAAGATGAAGAAAGACACCATAAAATATGGGCAGATCATTTTTGCATATTTCATTAGTGCGTTACTTTTGGAAGTCTTATCCGCAAAGTCTCAAAGTCAAAGATATATAGTTCCCTTTCTTCCTTTCCTAGTCATTCCTGCTTCTTATTTTCTCAGTAGTTTATGGAAAGGAAATATAGTAAATAAATCAGTCGTAGTTGTTTCTTTTATTATTCCGCTGGTTCTTTCTCTGACTATTATTTTTAATCCTGAATATTATATTACGCAGGTATTTAAAGTTTCGAAATATTCTGAAGTAGCATATATCAGGGGACAGACTTCGGGTCATGGAATAAATGAAGTGATGCGTTACATAAAAGAACATGCATCTTTATCCCAACCAACTCTGGTAGTATTTGGATTCAATATTGGGAATCCGGAAAGCGCAGTAGATCTTTATTCTCAAAAGTCTCCCAACGTGATTGCGTTACATATAGATTCGAAAATATTTGAAGGTATTGATCAGTACCCATGTATGACGTCAAAATATCCTGTGTTTTTTGTTACGAGAAATGATGAAACACTCGGTTTGGATCGATATTTTTCTCTTGAAAAGTCGTTTGTAAATCCTGAAAAAACTTACTCTGTGAACATCTATACACTTAAGAAAAATTGTAGAGGAAATACGTTCGTTCTTTCAGATATATATCAAGGATCAATAAATAAAGTAATAGAGATAAAATCGGGATACTGATGCATATCTTGTTTCCGATACATGGCATACGGATATCGGAGTTACTATAGCGTAGCAAAATCTTTTTGCATCGAAATGTAAATTCTTGTATCATTAAATTAATTTATGTCTGAGCTTTTTCGAAATAGTAGGTTTTATGTCTTGGCTGCAAGTTTGCTTTTTTCGTGTGTTGTGTATGTCTTTGTCCTCTCTTTTGTTCGCTCAGACCAACTCCAAATAATCCGGCTGAATCAAATATATGGATTGACCTCTCTTATTTTATTGTATTTTGCATTATTGGCAGGACCAGTGTGTTATGTTTTTTCTGGATTGTCTTTTAAAAAACAGTATTTGCATGCGAGACGGGCGATTGGGGTGGCTGCTTTTTATTTTGGAGTTCTTCATACATGGCTAGCTTTTTTTGGACAGTTGGGAGGGTTTGAAGGGTTAGGATTTTTGTCGGCCAACTATATTACGGCAATTGGGCTTGGCATCATTGCGCTCTTTATTCTCATGCTGCTTGCGGTTACCTCTTTTGACGCGGTGATTACAAAAATGACGTTTCCGAATTGGAAGTTGCTGCATCGGTTTGTGTATATTGCAGGTATATTAATTCTCATTCATGCACTGATGCTTGGGACACATTTTAGTAATCTTTCAAGCGTTATTCCGCAAGTCTTTTTTGTGATGCTGGCTGTTCTTTTTATCCTCGAAGCAAATCGGTTTGATGTTTTTTTGCTAAAAAAGTTTCCCCGTCTTCCCCGATTTGGCATTATCGTTTCGTTGCTATTTGGTTTTCTTATATTCTGGTATGTATACACACTTCTCCCGTCCAATGTCGTGCAGTTTGGTATTCATAATCAGCATAAACAAACGATGCAAGAGTTACAAAATACAAATATGTCTTTTCCGGGTATGAAAGGAGATAGAACACTTCGGTATACTGCAGGATTTGAAAAACCTGAAACTGTCATTCCTCATCAACCAACACAATTGAGTTTCTCTATCTATAATGCCAATAACGGTAACCAAGTACGACTGTTTCAAAATGTTTATAGTAAGCCTGCGCATCTTGTAGTCGTGGACAATGAACTGAAATATTTCAAACATATTCATCCGCAACAGGATGGTAATAAATTTATGATTACAAATACTTTTCCCCATCCAGGATTCTATCGATTGTATCTGAGTTATCAACCCGTTGGAGCAATAGAACAACAAGCGGCATTTAGTTTTTGGGTTGGAGAGACTGAAGAGAAACAAGCTAATTTTTTTGAACAATCTATTGATACAAATTTTACAAAAACAATAGGCAACTATGAGATAACTATGGATGCACAAAATAAGTTTAGCGCGCAAAAAATGACCAATGCTGAACAGGTCTTGCTCTTTACGTTGTATAATAAAAAAACCAAGCAGCCAGTCACAACGCTCAAGCCGTATCTCAATGCATTCGGTCATCTGGTGATGATTAACCAAGAAAACTATACGTATATACATGTCCACCCAAAAGATCTCACTGTGCCAAAGCCTGAACAAATGGGGGGACCAGTCGTTGTATTTTTGCCGATGGGAATGTATGGACCGATAAAGCCTGGAGTGTACCGTGTTTTTGCAGAATTTAATCCGGATGGACAATTAATAGTCGGAGAGTATACGATAAAGGTGGAAAATTAATGCAAAAGTCAAAATTCAAAAGGCAAAAGTACAACTCAAAAGTAAAAAGTGAAGAATGTCATCGTGAACGTGTTTCAGGATCTACTTTTGCATTTTTACTTGCATTTTTGACTTTTAACTTTTTACTTTTGAGTTTTCCGAATCCCGTTTCTGCTCATGTTCTCAAAAGTGATGGATCGGTTGGAGCGGTTATTCATATTGATCCTGAAGATGATCCGATAGCTGGACAAGAAACTGGTTTTTATTTTGAGTTTAAAGATAAGCAGAATAAATTCAAAGCTGAAAATTGTGATTGTACGTTTTCAGTTATGGCGGGAGGTGAGGAAATATTTACCCAACCCTTGTTTCAGGATAATTCTCCTAGCTTAAGCAATGCAAGTGTTTCTTATACATTTCCAAGACGGGATGTCTATCAAGTGACTGTGAAAGGAAAACCGCAGACTTCGAATACATTTCAACCGTTTACCCTTACTTGGGATATTCGGGTTGAACGGACTGTCGAAAATACGACATCTGAAAATACTTCTTCAGGATGGAACACGTGGATTATTACACATATTCCTCATATTGTAGGAGGAATTCTCGCAAGTAGTTTTTTTCTTTGGGTAGTCATGAGGAAAAGGCCTAAAAAAACTGAAAAATAACTACTATGGAACATATTCTTCATTATCTTTTTATACTTATTCCCTTCGTTTTGGCTTTGTGTATTTTGTATAGAGATAAGGCGTTTGCGTTTTCTCATTTCCAGCGTTTGGTTATCTTTGTGTTGGTCGTTTTTGTCGGTGTCCATGCTCATTTTGGTTTGCAGACTTTTGTTTTTGATCATCAATCACAATCAGGTTCTGCTCATCCATGTTGTAGTCCTCAGGCAGCTGACGCAAACGAGATCGTACGTATCACCCCAGTTGAGAGTAGTTTTCAAGAACTCGTTGAAACACTCCCTCGTACTCATTATATCCAATCCACTGTTGTGCATAACACGCGCGCACCCCCTGTCGTTATGTAATTTCCCAAAACTCTTAGTATATCTTACCGGTAAATTTTACCGAGTCCTTAAATGAAAGGAGGTGATTTTGTATGAATTTTAAAAAAATAGTAGTAAGTATTATTGCCGTATCAACGCTCTTAATAAGCGCAAGTCCTGCATTAGCGCATGTGGTTGTCAAGCCAAAAGAAGTTGGTGTCGCAGCATTTCAAACCTTTACTGTCGGTGTTCCTGTTGAAAAGGATGTACCGACTACTGAGGTACGACTTGTTATTCCTGATGGACTTAACTACGTGACTCCAAATGTAAAACCTGGATGGAGCATTGAAGTAACCAAGGAAGGTGAAGGTGAGGAAGCTGTTGCAAAGGAAATCAAATGGACTGGCGGTTCAATTCCTGCAGGACAACGAGATGAGTTTCTTTTTAGTGCGCAAGTACCAGCTGAAGAAGCAACAATTGCTTGGAAAGCATATCAAACCTACGCAGGTGGTGAAGTTGTCTCATGGGATGCAGATCCTAAAGCAGTTGAGGAACACGAAAAAAAGAATCCTGATAGTCATGATGACGCACATGCGCCCAAGCCATATTCAATGACCAATGTCATTAACGATTTGAAAGCTTCAGCAACAACTGAGAGCAAAGAATCAGCTATGGTTGCAGGAGCATCTTCGAATAATTTGCCAATGATATTGAGTGTCTTGGCAATTGCTCTATCGAGTGCTGCCCTTTTTCTTAAATTGAGGAAGAAAAAGTAATTGAAATAATACTAAGAGGGGTAGTTCCAGATAATCAGAACCAAAAGGCGGTCTAACAGCCGCCTATTGCTTTTGGTAAAATTATTGTATGGTAAAAGTTTTTGCAATATTGGGTTTGCTCTTTTTCCTTTCAGCCCAACAAGTCGCAGCGCATGGTGCCGGGTTGGTGCCGTTTTTTAAAATTAACGGGAAGCTACCTGGTACACATCCGCTCGAGAAGCAAAGCGTCTACCCCGCCAGCTTTACTATCCCACAAGATGTATCGTATGATACATATCTCGTCAATGAACCGGTATCCTTTGTCATTGATACCAACTCCCTCGCTCAAGTGTACCCAGAAGACACCTTAAACAAAATCTCGTACAATTGGGACTATGGTGACGGTGTAAAAGCAAGCGGGCTGACCAATACGCATACGTACGCAAAAATGGGTTCATATCGGCTCACCATCTACGCCGATTTTCAGACTGAAGATATTTCACCACAACTGATTGAAAGTGTGCAGCTCAATATCCTGCCGCAAAAAGGCTATGTCTTACCGCAACCTCGCATTTTGATTGACCGGCAGCAAGTTGGAGAAGAGATTATTCCACGAAATTTGCAAAATCCGGTCCGTTTTGATGTATCTATAAAAAAAGCTCCTAATACAGAAATTTCTTATCTTTGGGATTTAGGGGATGGAAAATCAAGTACAAAAAAAACACTCGTTTACACCTATGATTCCGAGCCAGCGTTGATGATACCAGCACTACGAGTAAAAGACAGCAACGGATTTATAACCGATACGTTTGTATTACTAAAAAACAACAAAGACTCCGCAGGATATACGTTCTCAACGGAAATATCAGGAATCACGATTCTCGTTGTTGAAGGGTTGGCCATTTTGGTTGGGGGAATTTTGTTTTTTATCGTAATGCGAAAAAAACGTGCGAAGCCGGGAAAAGAATGACCCTTGGAGTTGCTATCATGTTGCGTTTTGTTTTGATGGTTCGATGGAGGTCTATGAGGATATCGCATCTGAGGTTTATAACACGACTATAATCTTGCCTGGTATACCACCTTTTTGCATCGCCGTGTGGGAGGCCGCCAAGTCTACAAAAGGATACGTTGCCCCAATATGCGCTTGCAACTTGCCGCTAGACATATCGAACAATAGTTCTGCTAGATCCTGACCGCTTGGACGAACCAACATAAACTCGGCTTTTAAGTGTTTTACTGCAGCTGCTTGGAGCGTCGTATCATCGAGCGGTAGCAAAGAAATGAGCGTACCACCTGACTTCAGTACTTTTATTGAACGAGAAGCAATATCGCCGTATATTGTATTTAATACTACGTCTATATCCTGCACTATATCTTCAAACTTTTCATTTTTGTAGTCAATTATCTCATCGGCACCGAGGTTGCGCACAAACGCTTTCTGTTTTTCGGAAGCAGTTGCGACAACATAAGCTCCTCGATTCTTAGCAAGCTGCACTGCAATATGCCCGACACCACCCGATGCACCATGGATCAAAACTTTTTGACCTGCCTGAAGATTGCCTCTGTCAAAAAGTGCTTGCTTGACAGCCAGGGCTACAAGAGAAAAAGCTGCTCCTTGCTTAAAGCTAATCTTAGGCTGCAGCACAGCAAGCTGGTCTGCCGGTGCAGCCACATACTCCGCATAAGCCCGCCCTGCCCATGTACCATCCTTATGTGGAAAATTAATAAGACCGGCAACGCGATCACCAACTTTTATATTGGTGACATCTGTCCCGACTGTTTCGACAACTCCAGCTATATCGCAGCCAAGAATTACTGGGAATCGTAAATTATCAATAAGAACATCACCCTGTCTCATCTCATAGTCAACTGTGTTCATACCGATTGCCTTTACTGCGATGACCGCTTCATTGCTTGTTGGTGTAGGCTTTTCGACTTCTTCTAGTTTAAGCTTATCGATGCCGCCGAATTCGTGGATAACATATGCTTTCATAATTGTTCTCTCAGTTTCTAACGTAAGTTTACCCGAACAATCGTCCGAAAAATAGAACAAAACCGACAGATGTTATTCAGTCAATTCAAGGAGGTTTTCAATAACGTCTTTAGATTGTTTTTGGTATTGATTTGGAGGGAGTCCACAAAACTCTTTAAATGCTCGAATAAAATGTGACTGATCTGCATAACCGTTGTCAAAAGCTATGTCAGAAAGTTTGTGGTAGTTATTATTTCTTACTTGATTTAATGATGTTTGAAAGCGACAAACTCTTGAAAACAAGTTAGGAGAAATGCCAACCCATTGTTTGAACTTACGCTCGAAACTCCTTTCAGATAGCTGCAAGTTTTCTTGTAATTTCTCCAATGGGATACTTCCATGTGATGTAACTATTTGTGATAGAGCATATTGTACTATTTCACCTGCTTGTCTATCATTTTTTTTGATTCGAGAACATATGTATGCGGAGAGTATTTCGATTTGATCGACGATTGAAGACGTACTTACAAGTCGTTCTCGCAGGCGAAAGCCTTGTGTCCCCGAGGTGAGATTCAGGTCGAGGCAAGAGTTTGTCAACTCCTCAGCATTAAGTCCAAAAACAGACCTCAGAGCATTGGGATAGAAGCAGACACCTATTGTTTTGAGTTTGCCGAATGAGTAAATTTTTGCATGCATAGTGGCTTGGCCGTATAAAAAAATATCTGGTAATTGTTTTTCATGTACGTCGTAATATGCACCCATTTGCGTTTGTTGAAACATCAGCCCGGGGCATCCATCTGCAATAATCAAAAAGGTTTTTGGTAAAGTGTCAAGAGAGATACTTTCCAGCGTCCAGTAATATCGGATGTAGTTTTTAAGATAGTTGGGCGGCTGTATTTGTGCGTATTTCATTGCTGCTCATTATTCTAACAAAAATAATCTCTCCTTGCAGACACTAGTCTAGTGAGTATTCACTTTTTTTCCTCTTGAATTATCTTTTCAGTTGTATATACTAAATATATGGTACGGATTGCTATTAATGGTTATGGGAGAATTGGGCGGATTGCGCACCGGGTGATTCTTCAATGGCATAATGAAGATGTTGAAGTCGTCGCTATCAACGCCGGCCACTCAACTGATATCAAAGGCTGGATGTATCTTCTCAAGTATGACAGCGTGTACGGCCTCCTTCCACAAGAAATAAGTATAAAACCAAATACCGACGAAACCCAGAAAGATTTTCTGGGTCATTTAGTCGTTGGGGGCAAAGAAATTCCTGTCTATTCCCAAAAAGATTCGACACTTTTGCCTTGGGCAAAACATGCGGTTGATGTGGTCATTGAATCAACAGGTGTCTATACCAGTGCTGAAAAAATTAAGACACATCTTACCGCCGGTGCAAAAGCAGCAGTGCTTTCCGCGCCTGCTAAAGACGGTGAGCCAATTCCGACATATGTTATCTCAGTGAATGATACGAATTACTCAGGAGAACAAGTCATTAGCAATGCTTCCTGTACCACAAATTGTATTACTCCTCCGGCCAAAGTTATCCAGGAACATTTCGGTATTCAAAAGGCTATGATGACAACCATTCATGGTTATACTTCAGACCAGAGGCTCCATGATGGTGGACACAAAGATTATCGCCGTGCACGGGCAGCTGGACTCAATATTATTCCGACGTCAACAGGCGCGACGATAGCGGCAGCAGAAGCACTTCCTGCCCTCAAGGGGATATTTGCAGGAGTTTCATTCAGGGTTCCAGTTCCTGTTGGATCGCTTTCTGACTTTACGTTTCTTTTGCAAAAAGACGTCACAAAAGAAGAAGTCAATGAAGTATTTAAGAGAGAAGCAGAAAATCCTGCCTACAAAGGAATTCTTGCTGTTACAGAAGATCCGCTCGTCTCAAGTGATATTATTGGTAATTCCCATTCAAGCATTGTTGATCTAACACTTACCCAAGTAGTTGCAGGAAATATGTTGAAAGTTATTGCCTGGTACGATAATGAATATGGCTACGCTAATCGGTTGGTGGAAGAAACGATTATGGTTGGAAGAAGAACACCAACACCTGCTCCTCCGACTGCCACTCAGTAAATTAAAGTGTAAAGTGCAAATTTATCCCGAACCATCGGAATAATTTTGAACTTTGCAATTTTAGTTTTAACGTTCGTTATGGATAAACCTATAGATATTCCCGGTATTCGCATTATTACAGTTTCTGGCCGGATTGCTTCTGGATCGACCACTCTTGCCAAACATTTGTCCCGGCGTCTGGGTTGGAAGCATCTTGAAGGGGGCGAAATATTTTGGGAAGCAGTTCGAAGTAAACTCGGTCTTGATACGAAAGATACTGACCTCCGCCCGGACGATGAGGATCTCTTGTTTGAGGAAAAACAAAAAGAAATTCTCAAAACAAAACATCATATCGTGTTAGAAAGTAAGTTGGCAGGTTTTTGTGCACAAGGATTGCAGGATGTATTCAAAGTCGGCGTCGTATGTGAAGATAAAGATGAGGTAGATCAAGCACTCATCCGCATTGACCGGTTGGTTAATCGGGAAGAGATTTCAGTTGAAGAAGCAAAAGAAGAAGTTGTGCAGCGAGAAGAAAATGACCTTACCAAATGGCGCAAACTCTATGCACATAATGATCCGCACTGGGTTTATTGGGAGAAAAAATATTACGATTTAATTATCAACACCTTTACACATAATCAGGAGGAGAGTTTGGAATTGGTGTTAGATGCGATTGGGTTGAAGAAATAGTATTTAGTATCTAGTATTTTGTATTTAGTATAGATTTAAATTAATACCAAATACTAAATACAATATTTTTTATGAAAATCAAGTTTTCCGTTTTTGTGCTCACTATTATCATTGCATCTCATTTTGCTCTGTTTCAAGTCTATGCCCAAGAAGATACTCCTTCTCCGACACCTGTCTCTTACGAGCTTTCCTATCCCGGTCTTCTTCCGGATAATCCTTTTTACTTTCTTAAAGTAACGAAAGATAATATCATGGCGTTTTTCTTAGGCAAACCGCTTGATAAAGCAGCATTTCTGCTCTTGCAGTCAGATAAACAAGTCTTCGCAAGTAAAGTATTGATAACGCAGAAAAAGGATGTCGATCTGGCGCAAACGACTTTTGCTAACGCAAACCGCACCTTTGAAGAAGCAGTAGCGTATACAATCTCAGCACAAAAAGAAGGTATGAATATTCATGAGATGAGTGAAAAATTAAAAGTCGCAAGTAAAAAACATATCGAAGTCTTGGATGAGATACAGACATATCTGACCGTAGATGAACAACAAAAATTTCAGGAAGTGAAAAAACAGGCCGAAAAATTGGAAAAAATGTCGACAACGCTCAAGCCGTAAATAACGCTCTTTTTCTCTCTTTGATCCATTTTTGGTAACAAGAAATCTTCAGTGTAAGAAAACGTTGTTAGAAATGTATGCAACTGAAGCTAGTGTAGTCCTTTGATACAGATGGTAGTAGTTGACGCAATAGATGTAGTGGCGTATTATTTTCATAGCACTAGATCTGGATAAAGAATAGTTTGAGTTTAGACGCTAGAAATTGGAAATTAGAAAAAGATGTTAGAAATTTGAAGATAGAAAATCAAATTTCTCTTTATCAAACTTCAAAATCTAGTTTCTAACATCCAGTGTCTAATATCAAAAATATGCATTGCCCGTACTGTGGAAGTAATGATTCAGAGGTTGTGGAGACAAGAGAAAGCTCAGACATGGACACAATCAGAAGAAGAAGAGCTTGTCTCACCTGCGCCAAACGTTTTACTACATACGAACGTGTCGAGCATATACAATTAATCGTTATAAAAAGAGACGGCAGGCGCGAACAATTTGATCGTGAGAAATTAAAATCAGGACTGTTAAAATCGTGTGAAAAAACAGTGATACCGGCAACAGTCATTGAAAAAATAATTATCGAAATATGGCGGGAGCTCAGAACCATGGGGTCCTTAGAAGTCAAAAGCGAACTCATCGGAGAAATGGTAGCCAAGCGGCTCAAAGAACTGGATAAAGTAGCTTATATTCGCTTCGCCAGTGTCTTCAAAAGATTTGTTGAGGTTGAAGATTTTGAAAAAGAAGTGAAAGAATTGACTATCAGAAAAGTAGTCAAACCAACATTATGAAATTACACACCGAAATCATAGCACTCTGCGATTACGCGACAATTTCCCGGGAAGGGAAGTTGAGTATCATGGGCATTTTTGATGAATTGCGAGTACAGCAGTTCCCGGGAGGAATTGCGAGAGCGTTTTTTGTTGCCACTTTGAAGGGCGAGCCTGATACAACGTACTCTCTCAACATTAAGACAGAGCTGGGTAAAAAGATACTGAGTTCAGTGACGATTGAGAATCGTACAAGTTTGAGCGGGAAAAATAATATTATTATAGAACTGTTAAATCTGGGTTTTGAAAAAGAGGGAGAGTATCATTTTACAATTTATCAAGGAGACAAAGAAGTAGGATCAACCAATCTCAAAGTCATGACTGCACAACAACCAAATCAAGAAGTTAAATATAAATTACCTAACTAATTATGAAACTAGACGGAGTAAGACAGAAAGTATTTTTGGATCGATATGCCTTAAAGGGTGAGGAGGGGGAATTGCTTGAGCATACACCTGAAGAAATGTGGGCTCGGGTTGCGAAAGGTATCGCAAAAAATGAGAAAAAATCTGATCAGAAAAAATGGGAGAAAGAATTCAATAGGGTGCTTAAAGATTTTAAATTTGTTCCCGGCGGCCGTATCCTGTCAGGGGCGGGTACTGGGTATCAAGTAACCTATTTTAATTGTTTTGTTATCCCAAGCCCTAAAGATTCCCGCCACGGCATTCTTGAATCACTCGGGCAGCTTATTGAAATTCAGTCCCGAGCAGGTGGTGTCGGCTTAAATCTTTCGTCTCTCCGTCCACGAGGCTCCCGGGTGAAAAAAGTAAACGGTACCTCATCAGGTCCGATTAATTGGGCTACGCTGTTCTCAGTTGCGACACACGATATTGTCCAGCAGGGAGGTTCGCGGCGTGGTGCAACAATGCTGATGCTGTGGGATTGGCATCCTGATATTGAAGAGTTTATTACTGTCAAGCAGGATTTGACCAAAATTAATGGTGCGAATTTATCTGTCTGTGTTTCAGATTCTTTCATGGAAGCTGTCAAAGCAGATGCCCCATGGGATCTTGTTTATCCTGATCTGAATGATCCACGATACGATGAAATGTGGGATGGCGATTTGCCCAAATGGAAATCCATCGGTGGGGCAGTAAAAGTACATAAGACAGTCCAGGCAAAAGCGTTGTGGGATCTTATTTGTACCGCAGCATGGCAATCTGCCGAACCAGGTTTGCATTTTCTCGAGCGAAGCAACAAACGTTCAAATACGTGGTATTTTGAGAATCTCGTTGCGACCAATCCGTGCGGCGAACAACCACTTGGCCCATGGGCAGTGTGTAATCTCGGTGCAATGAATTTATCAGCATATGTCCATGGAGACGATTTAGCAAATGATAAAGCAGGAGAATTTGACTATGAATCATTTGCAAAAGACGTCAAAGTCGCGATGCGGCTGTTGGATAATGTTATCGATCAGACCTATTATTTCTTCGATGAAAACAAAAAATGCGCTATGGACATCCGTCGCACTGGACTTGGGATTATGGGTCTTGGTGACACACTCATTAAAATGCAATTGCCGTATGGATCAGAAAAATCAATGCCGGTCATTGAGAAGATTTTCAAAACACTCCGTGATAGTGCGTATGATGCCTCATCGGATCTGGCAAAAGAGAAAGGTGTTTTCCCGATGTTTGATCGCGAGAAATATATGAAAGGGTATCATATTAAAGCGTTGCCGGCTGAACTCCGCAAGAAAATAGCTGAACAAGGTATCAGGAATGCTGTTTTGTTAACGATTGCCCCTACCGGTACAACTTCGCTTGTCTCAGGTGTTTCAAGCGGTGTGGAACCAGTCTATGAATTTAGTTATAAAATGCGTTGGCGAGATGAGGGCAATAGTGGGTGGCGCGAAGATAATGTCTACCATCCTTTGTATAGCAATTGGTTGAAAGCACACCCAAATGATGTAAAACCTGATTATTTCGTTGGCGCCAATGATTTAACGCCTACTTCCCATGCAAAGGTGCAAGCTGTCGCTCAAAACTACATTGATTCGTCTATCTCAAAAACAGTGAATGCACCCAATGATCATACTATCGAAGATGTGAAAGAGCTATATATGATGGCATATGACTTGGGGTTGAAAGGAGTTACCTACATGCGCGATGGTTCACGTCAAGGAGTTTTGGAGCGGATTGATGACAAGAAAAAATCCACCTCCGCTGAAGCTACGGTGGACAAGGAAGAAGTTAAGCCGGTGATTCCTGTTACTCCGAGGGTTCCAAGACCTATGATGTTAACAGGTGTTACCTATAAAGCAGATAGTCCTACTGGGAAGTTATATATTACCATCAATCATGATGAGAAAGGAGATCTTTTCGAAGTCTTTATCAATCACGGAAAAAGCGGCTCAGATCTTATGGCACTTGCGGACGCGCTTGGCCGGATGGTTTCATTTGTTCTTCGTATGCACAGTCCGGTTCCTGCCCGGGAGCGGGTCCGTGAGATTGTGTCAGAACTTGCAGGTATTGGCGGCTCACGCTCAAGCGGTTTTGGTGAGAACCGCGTACGTTCTCTGCCCGACGCAATTTCCAAAGTACTTGCCAGACATTGTGAATTCCGGGTGAATGGAAAAGTAGAAGACAAAGTCGTAATGGCTGTCAAAGAAAGTCTTAATGGTGTGAATGGGCATGTCAATGGACTGGGTAATGGCCATACTACGACAGATCTTGCGGATAAGGAAGAAAATGTTTCTGCGAACCAATTGCCACTTCCTCAAACCGGTGTCATAGCTTCATCATCCTCAACATCGCTTTTTGATATCTGTCCGGAGTGTGGATCAGGTAGTTTTGCTTACGAAGAAGGTTGCAAAAAGTGTTATTCGTGTGGATATAGCGAGTGCTAGTTGATTCGAATACGTATTGAAAATTTAAAATAAGTCAAAAGATCCGAAAGCTGTGGAATTCAGCGCTATGCCGTAACTGTTAAATACATTCAGTTTACATGAATGTACGAAAGTCAGATCGCAGACTTTTTGACTTTGGTTTTTACTCTATCCTTCGAGCAAAGGAAGAAGTTTTTAGACAAACTTCTCGGAACGTCAAACGTTCCACGCTTGAGAAGTTTTTTGTTCTCAAAGCCTCTTTTTCCGCAAGGATTATTTAATGAAATATATACAGTTAGCCACATTACAGAAAGTGAGAGAAAAATCTTTACCGTATCTTATCGTTCTTTTCGTTTTACTTTTTGCAGGAGGGGTAGCATTTTCTTTTTCACCACAAAGCGCAATGCGCAGCGATCAATCGGAAAGATATGTACAGGCGACGACACAAAATACAAAGAAACCTGTCGTTAATACCCAGGCGCCAACAACGATCGCAAATAAAGATAAAAATGTATTGGGAACTCGGACAGTAACTCCTGCACCAACCAGTAAAACTGCCGCCAGTGGAGAAAATAACAAAGAAAACAATACTGCAGCTGCCCAAAGTGGCATATCAGTCAATACCTCATCAAATAATTCTCAACAATCTGGCACACCTGTCGGACAAGGAGGTCAATCAACACCAACATCGACAACTGTTCCGCAAAATCCAACAACGGCACCTACTGCAGTTGTATCGACTGTTACTGTTGAGGTTAAAATCCCTGATGCACCTGCAAGTTTTTCTGTAGAACTAAAAGACGGGATGAATGTCTGCGATGTGCTTCAGAAAGCAAAGGATACTGGGAAGATTAACTCGTTGTCGTTTGATGATTCATATCTTTCCGCGTATCACAGTCGATATGTATCAGAAATCAATGGATACAGAAATAATTGGACATTTTCAATCAACGGCAATTCCCCACTCGGCTGTTCACTCGCAAATCCCAAACCTAACGACACAATCGTTTGGAAATTTGGATAAAGGGGGGAGGTGAATATATGAATACATTACAAAAAAACATAGTATTGTTTATTTCATTGATAACATTTGTAGCGGGCGGTTTCGTGTATTATGCCCCAGTTGCATTTGCGGCAAGTGTTTCGTCGCACGTCAGAATAGTCGGAACAGAGAGAACAATCTGGTCCGGAGATGTCACGACAGATGGATGTACTGTTACTGATAATGAAGGTGTCGAACATACCTTTACGCAACCAGTTGCTCTGTGTGCGTTGGATGCAGCCTCTCAAATGGGGGACTTCACCTATAGTACAAAAGACTTCGGTGAGTTAGGTTTATTATTGCAAGAGATTGCAGAAGATGCGGGAGCGTCTGATTTTTCAACATACTGGCTGTATGATGTCAACGGTCAAGCAGCATCTGTGGGCGCTGGAAGTTATGTTGTCAACAATGGCGATTCGTTATATTTCCATTTTGAAAATCCCAATGCCGATGTTAATAAACGGGCCATCAATGATGGCATACAGTATTTGCGTTCGCAACAGGATGCAAACGGGCAAATAAGCGGATTTACAGGAGTGAGTGGTTGGGCAGCAATGACCTTTGCGGCAAACGGGATAAATCCTGGGACAGTCGCAAATGGCGGTTCTTCGTTGCTCGCGTATTTAACTGCGAATCCTCCAGTTGCCGACGCAAGTGCTACTGATTGGGAAAGAGGTATTTTGGCAATAACAGCAGCAGGAGGTAATCCATATAATTTTGGAGGAATTGATTATGTTTCAAAGCTTCTGACGTATCATAACAACGCGCAGTTGGGTTCAACAGCGCAAGTTAATGACGATATATTTGGTCTGCTCGCACTGGTATCTGCAGGGTCTGGAGTACCAAATGGCATAAAACAAGATGCACTCAACTTCATCCTTTTTCATCAAGAATCTGATGGAGGCTTCAGTTGGTCAACAACAGGAACAAGTGATGTTGACGATACAGCAGCAGCGTTGCAAGCCTTGGCCGCAGCTAAGAATGCGGGTATGAGTGCGCCAAATCTCGCAAACAGCATAACAAATGCAAAAAGCTTTTTGCTTGCCGGGAAGAATAGTGATGGTGGATTTGGGTATAGTAACGAAGATCCTTCAAATGCATCAACGACTGCGTGGGCAGTGATGGCATTGAGCGCATTGGGTGATACAGGACAGGATGTGACCGACGCAAAAGCATATCTACGGGGTAATCAGGAAGAGAACGGTTCATTCAAATGGCAAACAGGTTCCGTCGGGGAAACCTTTACGTCGTCCTATGCGGTACTTGCATTAACGGGAAAGTATTGGCCGGTGAAAGTGTACGAGGGTCCTAATACGACTCTAACACCAACACCAACACCGACACCCACAAGTACACCAACGCCAAGTCCGACGGCAACGCCTACTCCGACCACTCCGCCATCCAGCGGACCGACGAGTACACCAACGCCTACCGTGGCTCCAAGCGTCAGTCCAACGCCTCGTGTTACTCACGCACAAAAAAAGCGGGGACACTACAGGGAATGGATGCGGCAAATAAGAGAAGAACAAAGACGCGTAGCGAATGGCTGGCGTGAACAAATTTTGACAGAATGTGAGAAGTTCTTTACATTTTTTAGGTGATAAGAAAGAAATTCTTGGGGCATGTGTTGTTCCATGCCCCATGGATCTTAAGGAGGTGAAGCATTATGTTAGTACTATTTATGATTATCGGAGCTATTTTGTTGAGGTTGGTTCCTCATATGCCGAATTTTGCGCCAATTGCAGCACTCGGGCTTTTTGGTGGCACATATCTGAATAAAAAATATGCAATAATTCTCCCGTTGGTTGCGATGGCAATTTCAGATTATTTATTATTGTACATACATCCATTTCAAAGTCCGATGATTGATGTCAGTCATTTGTATCCGTTGACTGCATTGTTTCATGCCAGTACGTTCGCTGTGTGGGGGAGTTTGAGTCTTTCAGTACTGATCGGTATGTGGCTCAAAAACCATAAGAACATCCAGAATGTTATTTTCGGATCATTATTTTCATCAGTATTATTCTTTTTAATTACCAATTTCGGATTTTGGTTGGCGAGTGGTCTTTATCCAAAAACAATCGATGGTCAAATAACTGCCTACATAATGGCTCTCCCATTTTTTAAATGGACACTCTTAGGGGACTTATTCTATACAGGAGTATTTTTTGGAGCATATGAATTAGCACTAAAAGCAGCACACAGAGTGAAGACTGTTCGTGCTATTTAATTTTATGCCAATTTACACCAGAACAGGTGATAAAGGAAAAACCTCGCTCTTTGATGGAACGCGGGTTCTGAAGTCACACATTCGAGTTGATACCTATGGAACGATTGATGAATTAAATAGCATGATTGGTGCTGTACTGGCGCAAATGGGAAAGAAGAGCAAAGTACTAAGAAAAGAATTAGAGATAATTCAGCATGATTTATTGGATATTGGTTCGGCTCTTGCGACGCCTCATCCTCTCCCAGTGCAGGGACTTGGAAAACGGTCAAAAGAGTTTGAAATGCTTATTGATAATTTAACAAAGAAGATGCCTGAACTCAAAAATTTTATTTTGCCAGGTGGTGGGAAAGCAGGATCACTTATCCATGTCTCAAGAACCATTGTAAGACGAGCTGAACGACAATTGGTTGCGTTGATGCAAAAAGAAGAGGTAGATCAGGCAATTGTCGTTTATTTAAATAGACTTTCCGATCTTCTGTTTACATTGGCTCGTTATGTGAACCACATTGATAAGAAAAAAGAGATAAAGTGGAAAAAAAAGTAAGATTTAAGAAATAAGGTTTAGGATTTAAGACTGCCTGCTGGCAGACTGGATTCTTAAATCTTTAATCCTAAATCTTAATTGGGTGAAGCTCGTGTAAATCGAGCACTATGCCGTAACTGTGAAATCCTGTCCAACAGGATAAGTCAGACCCCCATTAAATCCGCCAGCAGGCGGACTTCCGAGCAGAAGCAATTTTTTGTTGTAACTTCTCGGGGCGAGGAGTTTTTTTATGGCAGAAAGAATAAGCGGATACTCAGGTGCGTCAAACAATAAAGGTCCAGAGAGACGTTGGGGTATGTATGATGTGCCAATACCGCAAGGATCTGATAGGAGATTTGTACCAGGCAACGATGTACTTCGATTTGCAAACCTCGCACCGTATCACGTAAATCAACAAGCCTCCAGAGAGACCTTACCAACATCGTTTTTTTCACAAGGAGTGGTCTTTGACAGAACAGAGCAGCAAACAGAAGACCAAGCGTTCTTTTATGGCAAAGAATGGATGCAAAAGGAAGTAGATCGGGTCAGACTTCAACCAGTGCCTGAAGGCCAGACTCCCTGGTATCATTTGGCAGGAACTGGATTTTGGGTAAAAGAACAGATTGCACAGTTGTTAAGAAATGTTACGGGAGTAGGAAAAGAGGCATTTCCTAATGTTTTAGAAATTGAACTATCAAAGGTAAAAGTAGATATTGAAGCTTTTGAACGTGAATATATGCAGCAGATGGCGAGTTTGCAATGGAATCTCACTTGGGGAGAGCGGGATGGGAAAAAACGGATTATTTGTCCGGACTACAAAGGAACAGGTATGGATAAAGATGGCGTCTTATGGTCGTCAACGACAAGTAAAGACGAGCGTGATGGAGTCGTATTCGAGGTGCTTTTTGGAAATGAGGAGAAAAAAACGACAGGCGTAGAGGGATGGTTACAGACTGCACCTGCTGATTCTTTTGCAGTCATCGTAAGTCCAGCCGGTTGGAGCGGACTCACTGATGCGGATGGAAATGCTATTCGATATCCTGAAACACAGTTATATGGAGTGCATAAAAAAACAGATGGAAGTCTGGAAGCATATACGTTTCGATATGATGCAAATATTGCTCAGAATGAAGAATTTCAAAAACAACTAGGACTTATCATTCCAGAGGCATCTGATCAAAAAGAAAGAATCAAAAGTACTCTGAGTAACGTTGCATTGCTTACTCCTGACGATGCCGCACTTGCGGAAAGAAGAGGGAGAAAGCCTATCAGGAGGTTTGAAGATATTATTGATGCGATGCAACAAGCAGTGGGTGGGAGAAATATTGCCTACGGAGAGGGAGGGGAGATGAAGTCATTTGACGATATCAAATTATTCTTACAGCACCCTGAAATGTTTGCGAAACGACATCCACTTACTGATATATTAATCAACCGATTTCAAGATTATGCAAGGTGGAGGGTATGGCAAAGAGGGACACGTGAGGACCTAGAGAAGGATCTGCAAATTGCCATGGCAATGAACCCATTGCAACTGAATAGAATTTATCGAGACAAAGAACAAAAACCACAATATATAGTAAGTGATAAGAGAAGTTCTCTAGATACAGAATATTCTTTAAGACAGTTAATGTGGTACGCAAATAATGGCATTGATTATGGAAAAGAAAAAGAGGATTTAGAACAACGGCCTGGTTGTGCAGGTGGTGGAGAGAAAACAAATGTCATATCCATGGGAGGTGTTAGGAAAGGAGAAAAAAAACCCTCTCCATCTGAAGATTATACTTTTGATCATGAGGGAACATGCGTCGCCTGTAATAATGGTCCAAAGCAGTTAGGGCCATGCGATATCTGTATTACGTGCGATGGCGAAATGGGAGGAAAAGGTGCCCAAATGGCAGATTCACAAAAAGAATTTGCATTAGCTCGATAAAACATATGAAAGACGAACAAGATTGTAAAGTCTGCTACAAAATCATCTGCCGACAGTGTCAGTGGGAAGCGAGCAATGATGATATAGTAAGAATTCTGAAGCGTGAAATTATTGCCTGTCCAGGCTGTGGATGGAGTCCGGATTGACAACCTATAGTTTTATTGCTATAATTTTGTGATATGGCAGTGGCTGTTGAAACAGTTGAAAAACGACCGGCACAGGAAGTCGTGGTAACAAAAGTCGTCGATGGGCATATGGATTCGAGAAAAGCGAGAACCAGAGAATGGCTTGCGCGCGGTTTTGGGGCTGTAGCCGCTGGTCTAGTGCTCGTTAGTGCAGGAATTGTTACTGCGATTCCTTTTCCCGCACTTGGAGTAGGACTTCTTTTCGGTGGAGCGTTAGTAGGTGCGTATGGTGGTATTTCTACAGCAATCGGCGTTGGAAGCGCTGTTTTTAATACTTTTAGTAGAAGATAGTACTACATCTCTATGAAACCGACATATACAGACATTCTTTTAGAAATCCTGACAATCATTAAGTATCAAAATAACAAAGAAAAATTTGTTAAAGAATTTGAAGCGCTTAATCGTTTAGATGCTATGGCTTGTATCATAGATACGTTGCCTGGATACGTACAGGAAAAAATTAAATCGAGCAATAATGATGTTGAGGAAATGAAAAAACTTATTCCAACAAACGAGTATATAGTAACGTATGAAAAAGTATCTGTAGAAGCGTTACGAAAGTTTCTTGAAGATATTTCATCAGTACTTACGCTTCAACAGAAGGAACAAATCACCAAGCTTGTCTTTCCACAGTAGTATTTATCTTCGAGAGATGACATCCTATATTATGTGTGCTATAATATACGCCTATGGCAGTTGAAACCAAACCATATGGTAAAGAAACGTTACAAAAAACGGAGTTGGATGCGCGTGTTGCAGATTATGCAGAGAAAAGACGAAGAAGCGAAGACGCAGGTAGGTGGTTAAAAACACTTGGATTTGCTGGTGCTGTTATTGGAGCAGGTTTAATACTTGCGAGTCAAGCCTATGCGCCATTTGTTGCTGCTAGTACAGTCGGGAAATGGTTCGCAACTGGTAAGGTTGCTGCTTTATTGGGGGTACCGTTAATGATTATTGGTGCTGTAAAAGAGTCTATTGCTAGGCGAAGCAAGCCGTAAGATTTACTACTATGGAACCTTCATATAAAGATTTACTTCTTGAGATTCTTTCAATTATTCAATATCGTGAAAAAGAAAAGTTTGCCACGGAATTTGAAGAAATGAACCGTTTGGAAGCAATGGCAAATAGTATTGAAAGGCTGCCTCAGCATATTCAAGACGAAATAGTCGCAAAAAAAGGTGATCCTGAAGAAATAAAAAAATATGTGCCACAGGATGAGCATATCGAGGAGATAACAATGGTATCATCAAAAGCCCTCGCAGAATTTCTTCAACATATCGCGCCAGTTATGACAGAGGAACAAAAAGAAAAAATCGCCCATGTTATGTTACGAGAGCAAAAGGATTATCTCTAGAACTCATTTTTATTGCCTCATTATCATTCCCATGGTAAGATTATAATTATAGTCGTGCCGAGAGAACTCAACGTATTCGTTGGTACTTCGGTATTACAAAAAATTATGAATGATAGTTTGTCTCAAAAGATATATCTTTTATGTCGCAGGACCTTTTACGAACCCGATTCGAAACTTTTTGTATTCATCAATGATTTTTTGTCTGTTATTACAATTGTTTCAATACTCGCGATTATTCTGGAAACAGTTTCTGAACTTGTCATCTACCACCCATTATTTCTTGGGATAGAGTACGTGGCATTATTCTTTTTTTCACTCGAATATATTGGCCGTATCATAGGTGCTCACAAAAAGTTGTCCTATATTTTTAGCTTTTTTGGGATAATTGATGCGTTGGCTATTTTCTCAACATTGTTGAGTATAGCCAACCTTATACCATTGAAGTCAGCAAGAGCACTTCGCATTTTGCGCTTTTTAAAAATGATGAGGCTTTCCAAAGTTGCTCATATCCAACACCACGGTAATCACAAAAGAGATTTTGTTGAGATTTACAGAATCAACTTGAAAATATATATACTTGCTATTACATCAATTCTTGTAATTTTGGGAAGTTTTGTTTATGTCTTTGAGCGTGGAACCAAGGGTTTTGAAAACATACCAGTCAGTATGTTGTGGGTAGCGAGAACCATTTTAGAGGATCAATCAGTTAAGTTCGCTCCTCATACATACGGAGGAGAGGCTGTATCTTTGATAGCGAGATTTTTTGGTGTAATCCTGCTTGGGTTTTTAATTCATATTATCGGTGATCTTATCAATCGATTTTTACTTGGGGTTAAAAAAATTGATCGTGAAACAGTGGATGCGAAACAATAACTTATGCACCTTTCTCAGTTGTAAACCCTTTATGCACTTCTTGAATATATAAGATTTTCATTGCGGCGTTAGCCTTAACATGGTAAGATTGTAATATGGATCCAAGTACTCCCAACGTGCAGAATCAACCAAATCAGTCACCAGCCGGAAGAGCTCAGCCCCCTGTGGCAACGGTTCCGACACAACCGGCACCACCATCGATGCCGCAGACTATCTCTCTCAATAGAGAAGAAGCACCTGTGCAGACAGCGATTAGTCAGGAAAGTTCTCAAGCGGTGGAAGTGAAAATAGCACCGTCTGTACCGGAAGTAGCTGTTGAAAAAAGTGTTGAGCAAGTGGTTGAGATATCGCCTAATATTGAAAAACCTGAACTTCCAAAGATAGTAAAAGATGCAGGTGTGACACTTTCCGGACCTGGTGTACCGATCCAAGAGAATTCATTTGGTGTCACCAAGTTACCTATGACCTATCAGCAAGCAGCTATAGAAGTCAAGAAAACCAAACTGAATGACTCACGACATTGGTTTGTCGCCAAGCTCATGTATATTTGGAGAAAAATTAATCCAGACATTGCAAAGGAAGGAGGACCGAGTTTAGAAGTGAAAGGTGCGAAGTGAAAAGTAATTACTTCTCACCTCTCACCTTTCAGCTCTCACCTTAAATATGGAATTGCCTGTTTTAACGATACAAAATGTAGGAATGGCGTTACTTTCACTTGTCCTGATTGTTTTGGGGATTGCGGTGGTGGCGGGGTTTTTGTGGAGTGTGTATTTCGCTTTTGTCCTCTGGCTTCGTCACCGGACTCGGGAATCAGACTCTCTCAATGCAATCTTGTTGCAGGTAACTGTCCCCCGTGAGAATGAAATTAAAATCGATGCAGCCCAACAGATGTTTGCCAGTCTTGCATCCATTCGGGGAAGCACCAAATTTGAAAATTTTAAATCACAACCGCATTTATCATTTGAAATTGTTGGACTACCAGGTGATATCCGGTTCTATGTCCACGTGCCAGCGAAATATCGGGATTTTGTAGAAAAACAAATAAATGGTGCATATCCTGAAGCAGATATTGTGCAAGTCAATGATCCCACCGCCAAACAGCGTAAAGGTGGATTTATCGGTACAGAGTACAATATTTTTTCAGAAGATGGTAAGGTCTCCTTTCTGTATACGAACTTAAAATCAAGTGATTATTTGCCGATGAAAGTATACAAAGATTTACCGACTGATCCTCTGTCTTCAATCACTTCTGTTCTGGCCAAGATGCAGGAGGGTGAGGGTGCTGCGATTCAGATTTTGATTAAGCCCGCTGATGCCAAATGGGTCAAAGCAGGGCGTAGCTATTTGGGCAGTATCAAGAAAAACGAGTCCAATCCTGATAAAGCCAGTTATAAAACTGATGCCAAAGAAATTGACGAAGTAGAAAATAAATTAAACAAGCCCGGCTTTCATACAACTGTCAGAATCGTTGTGTGCGCCAAAACAGAAGAACAAGCAAAAGCCCATCTCAACAATATTTTTGGAGCATTTAGTCAATTTAATGGCATAAATTATTTTAAAAAACGGTGGTTATTTCTCAAAGGTCTCTTTATGAATGATTATATCTACCGCTACTTTCCTATGGTTCGTCAGACTTCTGTTCTATCCAGTGAAGAGTTGGCGAGTATTTTTCATTTTCCCAACAAAAGTATTACGACACCAGGCATTCATTGGCTCAATGCCAAGAAGTCTGCTGCGCCATCCAATTTGCCAACGACAGGACTCTATCTCGGTCGAAGCACGTATCGAGGACTTGCCAAACCTGTTTTTATTGAACGAGATGACAGAAGGCGCCATACATATATCATCGGGAAAACCGGTACCGGTAAGACCGAATTTCTTAAAAGTATGATTATGCAGGACATTAATGCTGGAGAAGGATGTGCTGTTATCGACCCTCATGGTGATTTGGTGGAAGATATTTTGAAAATGATTCCGCCGAGTCGTGCTGAGGATGTCATTTTATTTGACCCTTCAGATACTGAACGGCCGATGGGCTTTAATATGCTTGAGGCAGAGACTGAGCATCAAAAGCATTTTGTTGTGAACTCGATTATAGGGCTTATGTACAAATTATTCGATCCGAATAAGACAGGTATCATCGGTCCGCGATTTGAGCATGCTGTTCGTAATGCTATGTTGACAGTTATGTATGAGAAGGGAAGTACGTTTATTGAAGTTATGCGTATTCTGACAGACCCGGCGTTTGTGCAGGAAATTTTACCCAAAGTGCAGGATCCGATTATCAGAAGGTACTGGACTGACCAGATCGCGCAGACATCAGACTTCCATAAATCTGAGGTGTTGGATTATATTACTTCCAAATTCGGAAAATTTGTCACTAACAAAATGATCCGAAATATCATCGGCCAATCAGATAGTGCCTTTAATTTCCGCAAAGTCATGGATGAGCAGAAGATTTTACTCATCAATCTTTCTAAAGGAAAAATCGGTGAGGAAAACGCAAGCTTTTTGGGTTTGATTCTTGTACCGAAGATTCTCGTTGCCGCCATGTCAAGACAGGATATCGTTGACAAAGAGATGCGAAAAGACTTCTTTCTCTATGTTGATGAGTTCCAGAATTTTGCGACGCCTGACTTCGCGCAGATTCTTTCTGAGGCCCGAAAATATCGTCTCAATTTGATCGTTGCCAACCAGTTCATCGGTCAGATGGAAGAGGAAATTAAAAACGCGATCTTCGGTAACGTCGGTACCATAGCGTCATTCCGTATCGGTGTGACGGACGCGAACTATTTGCAACATGAATTCCAGCCAATTTTTAGTGAGCAGGATTTGATCAATGTCGATAAGTATAATGCCTATATGCGAACCATCGTCAACGGAGAACCCGTGCGGCCGTTCTCTCTTGATACCACCAAAGATGTGGAGCAGGAAAAAGCACTTGAGAATGTACGAGTCGCAGAATTGGTTCGTGAACTTTCACGATTAAAATACGGCAGATCTGTTGACGTCATCGAAACAGAAATCGCCCAACGGGCGCGGTTATAAAACAATTAACGTATGGATTTTAAACAACTGTCTCAGCGAGCAATTGCGTTGCGAAGTAAATATTCTGAATTAGAAAAAACCAAGTATGGCAAAGAGTGGACGAACTTAAATCTTATGGAAGGGTTTGTTGGTGATGTCGGAGATTTGATGAAACAAATAATGGTCAAAGAAGGCCTACGGGAAGGTGTAAATGTTGATGAAAAGCTCTCTCACGAATTGGCAGATTGCCTCTGGAGCATTTTAGTTCTGGCTGATAAATATGACATCGATCTTGAGAATTCTTTTACGAAGACAATGGACATACTTGAAAAGAAAATAGAAGCTGACAAAAAGGAATGATAGTTTAGTACGCGTTTGAAGAGGCTTGGTCACTATTCTTCTCTTCTAGAACGAGTGGGGCTACTTTAAATAAAAGGGTAAGCGCCATGATCACGGCAAACCCGCACATGATACTTGGGATTGCTCTAACTGTCGCGGGGTCGATAATATTCACAACAATGGCAGGCACCATAAAAGATAAATAGCCAAAAATAAGCCAGACAAGCGCTTTCTTACGGTTTGGTTCTTTGACTTTATGGCGGTTATGCCAAGCCAATAATATCCCCGTCACCAGCCAGCCGTGGTAGTAAAGTCCGTAAGGAAAGCTTGCATAGGGGGCTATCGAGAAAATGACATAGTTGCCAAGGCATTGCTGCGATTGCATACCGTGGCCGATAAAGAGGAAAAAGATGCTAAATACCACAGCACTTCCATAAGCAGCCATAAGTAATGGTTTATTTTGGCGTTTGGCAATCCGCAAACCAATGTGCAGTGTGAGCGGTGGCAATATAGTGATGGCGACATAACCCAATCGCGCCCAGTCAAGGCTTGAGAGTAAATACGTTTTTTCGCAAATCATATATTCGGCTAATTGGAAGAACGCCAGAGAACCAAGCGTTGCAGTAATCAATCGAGCAGTGAGATTAGCGCGGTAGCGGAAGAGCGTATAGAGCGCAGCACAGGTTTCAATAACAAAGGTTGTTATCATCACTGCTGGTGTGAAACAGTAGAGTCGTATGCTTTTATGTTTGGTCATTAGCGTAGTATAGATGCTATAATGATTTTTATCAATATGGCTCTGCTTAAAATTATTCGCTTGGGTAATCCAAAATTGCGTGCTACATCAAAAACAGTTCGCCAAAAAGAACGCGTGACAAAAAGATTCCAAAAGTTTTTAGATGCGTTGGCAACTGTGTGTTTGCAAAGTAAAGGTGTCGGAATTGCGGCACCACAAGTGGGTGTCAATAAACGAATTATTGTCGTTCATATCGATCCACATAATCCCCGTTATCCTGGCAAAAGGCCGTTCCCTCTGACAATTGTTATCAACCCAAAGGTAGTGGAGCGTTCCAAAGAAAAGAGTGAAGATTGGGAAGGAGATTTGTCAGTAGACATCAGAGCGCTCGTCCCACGGGCCGCGGCATGTATTGTCGTTGGTGTTGACCGGCATGGCAAAGATGTTACCTATGATTTACAAGATGATTTTCATGCACGGGTATTTCAACATGAGATAGATCATTTGGATGGCAAAATATTTATCGATAAAGTAAAAAATAAAAAGTCGATCAGTGAGACTGCTCAGTGGAAGAAATATTGGAAAGATAAAAAAGTTACCGATGTATTATCATAAATTATGATTCATTGTGCCTTTGAAAATGGTGGTAAGGCTTCTTTACGGCATGTTGTTGCTGACGTTTTGGTATTAAAAGAAAGTAAAATACTTCTTGTGCGGAGAGTCAATACATTACTGGAAGGTGGTAAATGGGGATTAGTAGGGGGATTTATCGAGAGAGATGAAAATCTGATAGATGCATGTCATCGGGAGATCTTTGAAGAGACAGGCTACCGTATAAAAGATATTACGTTACTGACTGTCCGTCACAATCCCGACAGACCACATGAAGATAGACAAAATATCGCCTTCGTCTTTTTCTGTACAGCACTTGAGAAGGAAGGGAAGGCCGATTGGGAAAGTGATGCGCAAAAATGGTTCAGCTTTGACAAACTACCTAAAGAATCAGAAATCGCATTTGATCATTATAAAAATATAACACTATATCTGCTGTCAAGCACCCATTTTCTCCGACAAGTTTCTAAGAGAATTAGCATAAACGGTAGGTGGCATTTTTAAAGCAGTGTGAATTCTTTCTGTATTGTAATAGTGAATATGCTGATAAATTTCCTCAATAAGTTCTCCAACGGTTGAAAATCGATTGATGTCTCCAACTTCATCTTTAAATTTGCCAAAGAATGATTCCTGATACCCATTTTGCCAGGGAGATGCTTTGTCACTTGCTGATATTTGTACCCCAAGACTTTCAAGATAGTCTGTACATTTTTTTGCCATAAATTCTGTTCCTTGATCAGAATGGAATATCAGTGGAGCTTGTTTTGTATTACTGATTGCTTGTTTGATAACCGTAAGTGTTAACTCACTGTTATGTTGTTTCCCAACTTCTGCTGCAACAACTTGTCTTGTTACCACATCAACGATGGTGATTAAATACCAGAACACTCCTTGATACTTGAGAAAACTGACATCAGAACACCACAGTTCATGTATCTGTGTTGGGTTTAACTCTTTTATGAGATTGGTATACGTATGATGGGAGGTTGATTCGGTGCAGTAATGAGATACTTTTCTTCTGGGTGGTTTAATACCAAACTTTCTCATTACCCTCCGTACTCGTTTTGGATTTATCTTCAGATGCATCCCGAGTCTTTTATGCCCATAGGCTGGATGCTTTCTCCACACCTCCTCAATTGCTTCCTTCAACTGTTCGTCTTTCTCTTGCAGGATTGTACAGTAGTAGATGTTCTTTCGGTTAATCCCTAGTGCATTTGCTCGTACAGTTTTATTTGTTCCATGCTTTACCAGCTCAATTTTTTTTTCCTAAACTCATCTCCAATGTGATCTCTCCTATGAGGCGTTTCAACTCTTCATTCTCCCGTTTTAGTTTGTTGTATTTTACGGCTGATACTACGTCTTCTCCACTATCTTGACGTAACCAGTAGTAGATTGTTTTATCACTGATACCATACTGACTGGCCAGTGCTACGACTTTCTCTCCTTGTTTTACTTTTGCTAGTATCTCTTGCTTTATCTCTTTTGCTATGACTCTCATTACTCCCATTTTATCTCAATTTCCTCTTAGAAACTTGTCTTATTATATGGGGCACCGGTCA